>JBGQLM010000177.1:0-8046 GCA_041500085.1 Geobacteraceae bacterium | reverse complement strand
TCCCTTTCTTGGTGGAACTGGCCAGGGCGCCGTGGCACCCTGCGCAGTTGCCGGCGTAGAGGGCGACGCCGTCAACAGTAGTCGGCGCGGGTGTCGGAGTCGGCGTCGGCGTGGGGGTCGGCGTCGGTGCCGGTGTTGTCACTGCCAGTGCGTCGACGATCCCCTGTTGCTGGGCGGTGGTGAGGGTAGACAGGAAGCCCATGCCGCCGATGTTGTTTGTGATGGCGGACTGCAGCCTGGCCAGGGTGATTCCCTTCTTGGTGGAGCTGCCCAGGGCGCCATGGCAGCCGGCACAGTTGCCGGTATAGATAGCTGCGCCGTCCACCGGGGTGTTGGGTGACGGAGCCGGAGTTGTTGCTGGTGTTGTTGCCGGTGTTGTTGCCGGTGTAGTGCCGGATAGGGCATCGACGATCCCCTGGAGTTCAGCAGAAGTCAGGCTCGAGAGCGAGCCCATACGGCCGATGTTGTTGTTAATGGCCCCCTGCAGCCTGGTCAGGGTAATCCCCTTCTTGCTGGAGGTGGCGATGTCGCCGTGGCAGCCGGAACAGTTGCCGGCATACAGGGTCGCGCCATCAACGGCTGTAGATGTGGTCGGCCCAGGCACCGGGGTCGGAACAGCGGCCGGAGTCTGGCCCGGGATGGCCAGGGATGCGGCGATGGCCTGGACTTCCTGGGTGGTGAGGCTGGAAATGGAGCCCATGTTGCCCATGTTGGCATTGATTGCCGACTGGATTCTGGCCACCGAGGCCCCTTTCTTGGCAGAGCTTCCCAGGCTGCCGTGGCAGGAGGCGCACTTGCCGGCGTAGAGGGCTGCCCCGTCAGCATTTTGTGGAATCTGGGCGGAGGTGGCGACCGGCATGTTGCTGGTGTTCATTGTGCCGCTGGCCATGTTCATCATTGGCGCAGCGAAGATGGTGCCCCCGGTCGCCCGGTTGGTCACTGTGACCGAGCCTGCGGCCATACTGATTTTGACCGCATCCAGCATGGCGTCCATGCCGGTCTGATTGGCGGCAAATGGGCCGGTTATGGGGTCGTAATTGACGCTATAGGCAGCCAGGAGCGGTTGCAGCTGGGTCCTTACCTGACTGGTGGCAGCAGCGAGTCCGTTGGCAACCTGGCTGCGGGTGGCCGGATCCCAGGCGGTATACAGGGTAGCAGGATCATTGCCGCCGGCTGCAGTGGCGACGATCAGATGGGACAGTGGGGTGATGTTGGCAGTGCCAGGCCCGTTGGCGAAGGAGACCAGTGACTGCGGCCCGGCCGTATTGGTCCAGTCCACTTTGACGATGAAGGGGGGGGTGAGGCCGGTTACGTTGAAGGCGTATGAACCGTAGCTGTCGGTTGAGGCAGTATACTCCTTCGGGGTGGCAGAGGAGTCTTTGAGCCGGACCTGGCCGGCGATCGGCGCTCCGGTGGCCGCTATTCCCGAGACGGTCGGTGAGGCCGGGCTGCCGGAGCTGCTGCAGCCGCCCATCATGAGGGCTGCTGCCGTGGTTCCTAGAACGAGCAGTCTGGTAATGGTTTTGTGCATGAATTTCTCCTTTGTTGTTGGTGCTGCCGTCCGGTTTTCACCGGACCGGTATGGCGGCGACTGGCGTGACAACAAAAAAGCCGGGTCGCCGGATATCTGGTGATATTTCGGCGACCCGGCTGTCTCAGGGAGACCCATGGGCTTTCCGTCCCACCCTCGCGGATGGTTTAGTATTATCGTCTATCTGCTTCTGAAAAATGAATGTAACTGTTGTTACTTTACCTGAATTGAGATCTGTCGGTCAAGCCAAAAATGATACATTGTACCAATTGTGAATGTATTGCAATAAACTGCAGTGAACGTGCTCATGTGCTGAACAAGGGTGAGAGAGGAGTGCGCAGTGGACCGGGCGGCGTAATGGAAAGGGAAATGACGAGGATGAGTACGAAAACTGTTGAGCCTAAATCTTGTGACAGCTGAAGCAGAGATCGCTTTTGTCAAGTGTCACTGCAAGGTGGGGTTTTTCAGGGTTCTTCAGGTTGTGACATGATATGCAGGTGACTTGACCGTTCAACAGCTTGATCCCTGCAGCTGTCACCTGCTCAATCGGCAGGTAGGATTCCGGTTTGTTAACAGGAGGGTAATCCCTGTTTATCGGATGGCCGCAAAAAAAATTCCCGATAGTTACCGTTAGTTTTACTGAGGGTGCTATCAGTCCATCGTGGCAGCTCAGGCAGTCAATGCCGCTTCCCTCGCTGTCGACTTTATCCCCGTAATGAAGAATCTCCTCAGCACCCGGAGTCGAAAAAGAAAGTGCTGAAAAAATGGCTGCCAGCGCAAGCGCTTTCCCCAGGACAGTTCCTTTCATAATGTCTCCTTTCATGTATTCATCAGTCCAGATAATCGTATATGAACATTTAGCTTTATGCAATATGGAAGGAAGTGAAAGATTGGTTTGCTCTCCCCTGACCGGCAGATGAGACGGTTTAATGCAGAATTTTTACTGCGACTGTCAGCTCCTTGCCCAAGTGTGGGGAGAGGCTCAGGAGTCTGACAGCAAGTGCCTCCAGTTCGACAACATAGCGGGTATCCAGCCTTTTCAGCCAGCGCCGGGGGATTTCCCCCATACCAAAGTAGGCACCGGCAAGTCCGCCTGCTATGGCCCCGGTCGTGTCCGCATCCCCCCCCTGGTTGACAATCGAGGTCAGACACTCTTCGAAGGAGCGGCTGCGGAAAAAGTAGTGGAATACGGTCTGGAGAGTATCGACGACATAGCCTGTTGCCAGGCCGGGATAGGGATCGAACCTGAAGGCTGGGTACTCTTCGGCCAGCTTGTCTGCCTCCCGGCGCAACCGGCTCTTCCCGGCGCCGATCAGTGCCAGGTGGATCATCCGGCCGTAGGTGATGCAGGCGGCATCGGAGAGCGGGTGGTTATGCGTCAGGTGCCCATGTTCGATGGAGCATTTCTGCAGCAGCTCATCGTCCAACAGAGTATACAGCGCCAGCGGCGCCATCCTCATCAGCGCTCCATTGCCGGCATCCCACTGGTTGGGTGGGGACTCCAACTCCCCTTTCAGCATGAAGTTCCGGATGCCGCGCCGGCAGGTGTCACCCACGTCGATTGGTTTTGATTTGAGCCAGCCCGCAAACTCGCCGGCAATCGCCCGGAGATCCCAGCCTCCTGCAACCGCGATCCCCCGCGCCAGACAGAGCGTCATCTCGGTGTCATCAGTCACCTGGCCGGGTCTGAGCCGCAGCCATCCACCGCCGACCATCTCTGTCAGCCTGCCGTATTTTGCGGCGATCTCTCCGCTTGTCATGAACTCCACCGGCGCACCCAGCGCATCCCCGACAGCAACGCCCAGAAACAGGGCTCTGCTCCGGGCGGCCAGATCCTCATGGTGATGATGGGTCACTTGCCCCCCAGCAGTTCACCCGTGCACCCTACGAGAAAGTCGAAGACCTCTTCGCGGCTTTCTATGAAGCGCGGCAGTTCACGGATCATGATCTCCTCGGCCATCTGCAAGGTCCTCTGCTCGTCGCTGCCGAGTTCATTCATGACCGCGCCGAGCATCGGAAGGACTTCATACAGGTCATCACGATTGAACGGGTTTTTGTCCGGTTTGCCGCTGAACTTCGGGACGCTCCGATTGAGAGTATCTTTCGGATATTTGTAGTAAAGGTCTGAAGCCTTGATCATGATTCGCATTTGTCTTCTCCTTCCAGAAAGCGTGACCGTCGTGGGCTGTCTCTCACTGCAACGCCTCTGCTTTAATACCTTGGCGCGTGTTCTGTATCGGCACAGATTAACCGGCGCAAAAAACGGCAACTTTATGGGCGGCGATCAGCCCCGGCTGTTTCCGTTCGATACAGCCCACGACGGTCACGCAGTCATTATTTGCAGCCGCACCCTCCGGAACTGCAGTAGCTGACGCACCCTTTCGCTTCCTTTTTTTCGATGCCGTGTGATTTGCAGCAGGCAGCTGAATCGGGCTCTACAAACCACTCGCCATCGATCTCTTTTCCTTTAAGGGCGCTCTCCCTGAGGAGCATCAGAACTTTGGTGACTGTTGTTCCGAGATATTCAGCTGCTTCCGATATTGTAAGATAGTTTGTCCCGTCTATTTCAAAAGACATCTCTTCCCCCTTTTCCTGCCTTGTTAGTTCAATAAATCAGTTCATTTAACGTGCCAGATAGCCGAATGCTCCGTATAGACGCTGTTTCAGGTGGTTGAGCTGTTTTAAACGTCAGGGTTTGACCCGGATATGCTTAATGAGTAAACAGCACTGCCGCAGCTATCGACATATGAAAGTTCATATTACTGTTGAATCGACAGAGAGGCAGTGGCAAAAGACTGCAATATCGGCAAGTTACCCTCTTGGCACGGTTCAGGCATTTGCCAGATTGAAACAGCGGCGGCAAAAAAAAGATTTCAGTCGGGCAACGGAGCCCTGCAGACACCACTCTGCAGGGCTCTTTTTCATGGTAAAGGGGGATTAAGTCATGGGAAGTGCATGTACCGGAAGAAAAAATATTCAGGGGCATCCATGCTTTGGCGGCAATCACCACAAAAACGGCAGGATGCATCTTGCGGTTGCTCCGAAGTGCAACATCAAATGCGGCTACTGCAGCCGCCGTCATGACTGCGCGAACGAATCCCGGCCAGGCGTCACGAGCCGCATACTGACACCTGTCGAGGCTCTGGAGAAGGTTCGCGAAGTCATGGCAAGCGAGATGCTGGGCTCTCTCATCAAGGTCATAGGGATTGCCGGTCCTGGCGATCCTTTGGCAAACGAGGAGACTTTCGAGACCTTCAGGCTTATCGATAAAGAGTTCCCTCATCTGATAAAGTGCATGAGTACCAACGGTCTGCTCCTGCCCGAGCGGATTGACGAGCTTGAGGCGCTTGATCTGCACAGCCTGACCGTAACAGTCAATGCTCTCGAACCGGCAGTCGCAGCCCGGATTTATACACGGATCAATTATCAGGGGAGGGTTATCACGGGCGAAGAGGCCGGAAGTATCCTCATAGCAAACCAGCTGGAGGGGCTGCGCAGGGCGGCTGAGTACGGGATGACCATTAAGGTGAATACCGTGTTCATCCCCGGGGTGAATGAATCGCAGATCCCGCTGATCGCGGCAAAGGTAAAATCATTGGGAGCATACGTCATGAACGTCATGCCGATCATTCCGCAGGCGGATTTTGCCGGGATAACGCCTCCTTCACCGGAAGAGCTCTCTGCAGTACAGTCTGCCAACGAGAAGATCATCGGGCAGTTCAAGCACTGCCGCCAGTGCCGGGCCGATGCCGTCGGCCTGATCGGTCAGGACATGCAGTTTGCCAGGGCTTCCTGCTCCGGAGCTTGAGGGCATGGAGACAATACCGTTCAACCGTTCCCACTTTGAGAGTTTTCTTTGTGCAGCAAAAGCGGAGGGGTGGATAACCGATCAGCGGGAGATCGAATTTCTCCTTGCTGCCTACCCGGAAGGTTGTCTTGTGTTTCTTGACGTAAGTCAACCTGTGGGGTTCATAACTGCGATACGCTATGCCAAATCAGCCTGGATCGGCAATCTTCTGGTGCTGCCTGAATACAGAGTCCGGGGGGTCGGCAGACTACTGATGCAGCGAGTTCTGGATTGCCTCGATCTCTCGGGGTGTGAAACAGTCTGGCTGACTGCTTCAGCTGATGGAGCGCATCTCTACCGGGCTCTCGGTTTCAAGCAGATCGACCGTGTGCAGCGCTGGAGAGGCTTTGGGACAGCTCTTGGTCGCGGTGTGAACTGTTTCGACTCTGCTGCCGTTGCCACGGTAGATTGCATGGGGTGGGGCGATAACCGTCGTACTATTTTCGAGACCCTGCCGGAACATTGCTGCAGTGTTACGGCACAAGACGGTTTTATGGTGTGTACGCCAAGGGATGACGGTTTGCATATCGGTCCATGGGGGGCTGTTTCCGGGGAGGCTGCAACCGCTCTTCTCGGGGTAGCTCTGGCCGGTGACGGACCTGGCGGAACGATTTATCTCGATTCTCCAGAAAATAACCGTGCCGCATCGGAAATCCTTTTATCGGGCGGTTTTACGGTTGCCGGGAGCACTCTGCTGATGTATCGGGGGCAAGTGCCGGAGTATCGGCCCGAGTATATCTACTCTCTGGCGAGCATGGGGAGTTACGGCTGAAAAATGATTGCAATTTGAGCAAAGGTCGGATTATGATCATTTGGGCGTTTACGTAAGGGTAAGCAATACTCGGCCTGTTTAAATCTGTGTTGATTAAAATGCAGGCACTTTATGTTTGTAATCAATAATATATCAGTTACTATTTACTTTAAACTTTGTCTAGAGGTCTCTTTATGCAGATAGTCGCCTGTATCAAGCAGGTTCCGGATACTACGCAGGTTCAGATTGATCCGGTCACGAACACACTGGTTCGGGAGGGGATACCCTTCATCGTCAATCCCTACGATACCCATGCCATAGAAGAGTCGCTCCGCCTGAAGGACCTTTTCGGGTTCTGTGTGACAGCGATATCGATGGGGCCACCGAACGCGGAGGCGACGCTCAGAAAAGCTCTCGCCCTCGGGGTCGATCGGGCGGTTCTGCTCTCGGATCGCGTTTTCGGAGGGGCTGATACACTGGCCACCAGCAATGTGCTGACCGAAGCGATCCGGAAGCTGGGCGAAACTGAAGAGGTCGGGATCATCTTCTGCGGTAAACAGACCATTGACGGCGATACCGCCCAGGTCGGGCCTGGTATTGCTACCAGGCTCGGCTGCACTCAGCTGACCCTCGTTGACAGGATCCTGGATCTCGACCCGGTGCAGCGGAAGATAAAGGTCAGCCGCAAGCTTGAAGGGAGACACGAGATCGTCGAAGCGCCACTGCCTGTGGTGATCACGGTCGTCAGGGAGTTGAACCGTCCCCGCTACCCGACCGTCCCGAGCCGTCTCGACTCCTTCGATAAAGAGGTCGAAACCTGGACAAACCGGACCCTGGAGCTCAATGAACAGAGTATCGGACTCAAAGGTTCTCCCACCTGGGTCAGCAGGATCTTCTCTCCCCAGCGGGACAAGGGGGAATTGGTCGGCGATGGGGTCAATGACCCGGTCGGCACGGCGAACCTGCTGATAGACAAGCTGCTGGCAAAAGACCTGTTGGCCCTGTAGGGGCGAGGCATGCCTCGCCCTGCTTGAATCGATGTCAATTCCGGGCGACGCATGCGTCGCCCCTACGAAGGATATTCCATGACCGAAGCAAACAAACCGATCAAAAAGCCCCGGGGTAAGGCTTCCCTCATCGAAGGGAAGTGCATCGCCTGCGGTGCCAGGTGCCAGAGTGTCTGCCCTGTCAACTGTGTCGAAATGAATGATACCGGCGAGCCGATCATCGATCAGTCCAGGTGCATCGGTTGTCTCAAGTGCGTCAAGATCTGTCCGGCACAGGCGATCGAGATGTATTTCACTCCTGAAGAGCACAAGATCCTTGCTGAACTGGCTGATGAGGTCAACGCTCAGGAAGAGGTTGATGAAGAAGCGGCAGCTCTTGTCAGCAAGCTCGAAGCCTACAAAGGGGTCTGGGTCTTTGTCGAGCAGACCGAAGGGGAAGTTGCCAAGGTGTCGTGGGAGCTGCTCGGGAAAGGCCGGGAACTTGCCGATACCCTTGCCGTTCCCCTTTCTGCGGTCGTCCTCGGCGAAGGGGTCGAATCTCTCTGCCTGGAGGCCTTCGAGTACGGAGCTGACCAAGTTTATCTTGTCGATGCCCCGGTTTTCCGGTACTACCGGACCGAAAGCTATCTGAAAGCAGTGTATCAGCTGGTTGAAAAGTACCGGCCGGAGATCATCCTGATGGGTGCGACCGGACTCGGACGCGATCTTGCCGGTGCCGTGGCAACCTTGGTAAAGACCGGGCTCACAGCCGACTGCACCGGGCTGTCTATCGATGACAAGCGGAACCTGATGCAGACCCGGCCGGCATTCGGCGGCAATATCATGGCAACGATCATGTGCGACAAGTTTCGTCCGCAGATGGCGACTGTCCGGCCGCATGTCATGCCGATGTCGGAGAAGCAGCCCGGCC
>JBGQLM010000176.1:0-8134 GCA_041500085.1 Geobacteraceae bacterium | reverse complement strand
TTCGTCATTACCGGCGAGGTCCTGGGTCAGCGGCCCATGAGCCAGCGCCGCGACACCCTCAGGGTCATCGAACGGGAAAGCGGCCTGGAAGGGCTGCTGCTTCGGCCGCTCTCCGCAAAGCACTTTAGCCCCACCATACCAGAGCTGGAAGGATGGGTGGACCGGGAAAGGCTTCTGGCCATATCGGGACGCTCCCGCAAGGAGCAGATGCGGATTGCCGAAGAGCTAGATGTAAAGAATTATCCCTGCCCGGCTGGTGGATGCCTCCTTACAGAGACCTCCTTCGTACCGAAGATCAAGGATATCTTCGACCATAGCGATGCCTTGAATATCAGGGATTTCCGGCTCCTCAGAATAGGGAGGCATTTCCGGATCGGTCCGGGGACAAAAGTGATCATCGGTCGGGATGAAGCCGACAACGCTCTTCTCGAAAACAATGTTCAGCAGGGTGAAGTCCAGCTTCGCTGGATAGATGGAGGGAGCCCTCTTGGTGTGGTGACAGGCGTCGTTGACGACTCGCTTATCTCCACTGCAGCAAGACTGATCCTGCGCTATACAAAGGCTGCAACCGGCCAGGAGTGCCGTGTCAAATTCATCAGAAATGACGCGGAGGAGCTGATGACCGTGCGGAACGACTGCGATGAAGCAGTGATCGAGTCATTTAGAGTGTAGGTCAGAGCACTCGGCTTCATTTTTTCCATCGACATAGCCTTGCACAATTCCGCAGCATCCACCGTTAATCCCGGGAGACAGAACTCAGTCTCCCCATACTGCCGGGCCGAAACATCCTCGCGATCATTTTTCCCCATCCAGGCAACACGGGCTGCTTATATTAGTCGCACTTATTAAGCTTGTGCTAATATTATGGCTCAATACATGCATAACGTTTACTGTGCAAATGGTTAACCCATTTGTGCAGGCGTTTTTGTCGCTTCATTAACACGTGAGCATCAACCAGGAACCCGTGAAAAATACCCTTTTACTCATTATGACGGTATCGATCGCTTTCCAGTTTCTTGCGGCGTTCATGGCGGTCCGCCTCATTTCCCTGAGCGGCGCCTTTGTCGCCTGGATATTGCTCGCCTGCGGATTCATCATCCAGGCTATACGGCGGATTTTTTCGCTAATCCTTCTGCTCGGCGGCGAGTTAGATGGGGACATTGAGCTGGAAATAATGGGGCTGCTCATATCCATTTTCATGTTCATCGGAATCTGGAAGTTTGGCCCGCTTTTCAGCAAGATAAAGCAATCACAGCTGGCAATGCACCAGAAACAGGACGAGTTGCTGGAGATCAACCGCAAACTTGAGGATGAAGCCGCAGAGCGCCGGAAAGCGGAGGAGACTCTCAAGGAGAGCGAAGAACGCTATCGTGCCGTTGCAGAGTATAGCTATGACTGGGAGCACTGGATAGATGCCGATGGGAGCTTCCGCTATATATCTCCTTTCTGCAAAGACGTCACCGGTTATGACCGGGAGGAGTTTTATCGCGATCCGCAACTGCTACAAAAAATAATTCATCCTGATGACCTGGAGATTTACCATGGTCATTTTGAGCAAGCATTTTCTTGTAGCGATTGTGTTAAACCGATTGATTTCCGGATCATAACCCGTGACGGACAGGAGCGCTGGATAGGACATGTGTGCCGTCCCGTGTTCGACTCTCACGGAAACCCGAACGGCCGGCGTTCCAGTAACCGCGATATAACCGACCGCAAACTCATGGAGCAGCAGCTCCATGCCCTCAACTCTGAACTGGAAGCTCGGGTGACACTGCGAACGACTGAACTGGCAAGGCTCAACAAGGAGCTGGAGAGTTTCTGCTACTCCATTTCCCATGAGCTGAGGGCTCCGATTGCCCGTCTGGAAGCCTTCAGTAATGCTTTAAAGGAATGTGTCGATGATGCCCATCCAGATGAGCTTTTGCACATTGCTGAACGGATTGGTGTTTCGAGCAAGCATCTTCGCTCCGTAATTGATGCCCTGCTGCTGATGAACAGGATTACCAGGACCTCTCTTGACAAAAGAGCAGTCGATTTGTCCGAAATTTCACGACAGATACTGAACGAACTGCTGGAAGCGTCCGGGAATCGTACGATAAGCTTTTCCGCAACACCGGGACTGGTCGTACAGGGGGATTGCTCCTTGCTGGGCATCTGCCTGCAGAATCTTCTCGGCAATGCGTTCAAATACACTGCCAAGGTCCCGGCAGCTTCGATCGAGGTGGGACAAACCCGCCAGGCCGGAACTGCCGTCTATTTTATCAGAGACAATGGAGCCGGATTTGATATGGCATTTGCCGACAAGCTTTTCGAGCCTTTCTGTCGTCTGCATAATGAGAGTGAGTTTGAAGGAAACGGAATCGGTCTGGCAACTGTGCAACGGATCATCGAACAACATGGAGGCAGAATCTGGGCAGAGTCTGCACCGGACAAAGGGGCGACATTTTACTTCACACTCGGTGAGTGACGAATGAAAGATGCCATGCGTGACATATCTGTCCTGCTGATCGAGGACAACTGCGATGATGAGTGGTTTGCCAAATGGACCCTTAAGAAAATCGGCCTGGCCAACGTCACCACCGCCCGTGACGGCTATGAGGCATTGCTCATGCTTCATGGCGACGACCTGAGAAGTATCAGGAAAAGCTGTTCGCCGGCTATCATCCTTCTTGATCTGAGGCTTCCGAAAATCGATGGCCTTGAAGTGTTAAGGCGGATCCGTGACGATGAGCGGACAAAAACCGTTACCGTACTCATCCTGACTTCGTCTGAAGATCCCCATGACAAAGAGGTCTGCAAAAAACTTGGCGTTACCGCTATTTTGCCCAAACCGCTGGCAGAGGAAGTTCTTGTGAAGCTGAATCTGTTCCCGGGTCATCAGGGAGTGTCTTGATATTCCGCTAACCGCGTCAACTTATGAATACAGTATGGCACGCCACTATTGAACTGCGTCATGTTCCATGCTACACCAACATGGAGATATCTGAATTAAGCTTTACACACTGCAACAAAAGCAAAGCAAATTAACCTACCTTGTATTGACGGACCCCTCACATGCACTTATCTCGACTATCAATAAAACATCAACTGCTCCTGATTGTTGCCATCATTGCCTTCCCAGCTATCTGCATAATCATCAACTCGGGGATTCAACAAAGAAAAACCGCTATCCATGAAGCAAAAACAGAAACACAAAAGTTGGCTGAAACTATTGTCAATGAACAAAAAAACCTCATTGCCTCAACACGTCAGCTATTCATTGCCTTGGCGCAGTTGCCGGAAGTCACAACCCACAAGCCTTTTGAAGCACATGCCATATTAGCCGAGATATTGAACCTGAGCCCCCAGTACACAAACATATACATCGCTGATCCGTCCGGCCTGGTCTGGGCTTCAGCTCTTCCGATGAAAGAGATTCTTTCCGTATCGGAAAGACGACATTTCAAGAATGCACTGGCAAGTGGCAAGTTATCATCGGGTGAATACGGCATTGGCAGAGTGTCCAATAAAGCTACGCTTAATCTGGGATACCCGCTGAACGATGCCACCGGCAAAGTGACAGCTGTCATTTGTGCCGGTCTTTCACTGGATTACTACCGCCAAATTTTCGAAACTTATAAATTACCTCAAGGGGCAAGCTTTGCACTCATTGACCACAAAGGGACTATTCTGACAAGAGCAGTAGATCCTGTGAAATACATGGGTAAGCAGTCAAATCCAGAGATATTCAAGCATATGCAGGAGGGGCCTGAAGAAGAAACTTCAACCGGGACAAGCAGTGCTGCCGGCGACAATCGTATTCAAACATATCGAAAAATACGTCTTGAGGGCGAGTCAACACCATACATGTACGTCCGGGCCGGTATTCCGACAGACGTTGTCATGTCAGAGTCCAATGCTGCTCTTGGCAAAAACCTGATGATCTATTCCGTATCCCTGTTGGTAGCCTTATTTTTATCATGGCTTATAGGCAAGAAATATATAATTGACAGAGTTCTTGTATTGCAACAGTCATCACAAAGGCTGGCGAATGGGGATTTTAATACCAGAGTTGCTCATGAGGTTGGCGGAGGCGAATTTGGTGAGCTTGGTCAAACGTTTGACGATATGGCGCAAAAGCTTACATTGCGAGAACAGGCTCTGCGCGAAAGTAAAAACAACTATCAGGATATTTTCAATACGGCCCACGATGCATTTATTTTAAATGATGAATCCGGAAGAATCATAGAGGCCAACAAGTCATCTGAAGTAATGTTCGGCTATGCTCGTGAAGAACTCCTTCATTTGTCAGTAAAGGATTTGATCTCGGGGGAGTCCCCTTATTCGTTTCCTGAAGCACTGAAATTGATGGAAAAGTCACTCAAAGAGGGCACTCAGGAATTTGATTGGCTAAGCAGAAGGAAAAACGGTGAATCATTCTGGACCGAAATATCAATTACGCCTACCAGCGTTGTTGGGGAAAGACGAATCCTTGCGGTTATTCGAGACATAACCGAACGTAAAGAGATGGAGCATATGAAGGAGGCAATGTTATCAAACCTCAGTCATGAGTTGCGGGCACCATTATCGGCAATGCTCGGTTTCCTTGAGTTTGTCATCGATAACAAAGTGGAAGACGCGCAGCTGAAGGATTATCACACCATAATGCATAAAGAGGCCGAGCGCCTTAACGAAATGATTACCAATTTTCTCGACATGCAACGATTAAAGGCAAAACTGCATGAATATGACTTCAAGCCTCTTGATGTCAGGCTATTGATTGAAGAGGCGGCAGGCATTTTTGCCAGTCCCTCTGCCAAACATTCAATAATCGTGAATGCACCTTCAAGCTTACCCCAGATATCAGGTGACAAAGAATTACTGCACCAAGTGATCAGCAACCTTATCTCCAACGCCATAAAATATTCTCCGGAAGACAGTAAGGTCATACTCGATGCACGGGCTGAAGACAATAAAGTTACTCTATGGGTGAAAGACGAAGGGACAGGAATTCCATCTGAATCGCTGGATAAGATATTTGACGTGTTCTATCGTGTAGATGGTACAAACAACCGCCGGATCACCGGAACAGGGCTCGGTCTGGCGCTCGTTAAGGAAATTGTGCACGCACATAACGGTCAAGCCTGGGTTGAAAGCATATTAGGTCAGGGAAGCACCTTTTATATTTCATTGCCGGTAGTTAGAAATGATCACCATAAAGCAAGCTAGTCTAACACGACCAGACCCACCTCCAGCGCCAGATAGACGTCACCGACCGGCAGATAGACAGGCTGGTGTATATGCTGTACGGGCTGACGGAGGAGAAGATTGCCGTGGTGGAGGAAAAAACTCATGAACCGATCAAAGAACCTGTCAACGCTCCAGGCACCGGTAACCGAACTTGCCGGTCGCATCACCACAATCATCGAAACCGCCCGCAATCGGGTTCAATCGGTTGTCGATCATGAGATGGTCCGTGCTTACTGGGAGATCGGGCGGGAGATCGTAGAAGACGAACAGAAGGGTGGAAAAAGGGCAGAGTATGGCAAGGCTGTTATCGAAGGACTTGCCGTTGAGCTGAGTTCCAGGCATGGCAAGGGCTTTGATCGTTCAAACCTCTGGAATATGCGCTCATTCTACCAGGCATTCCCAATTCTCGACGCACTGCGTCGAGAATTGTCATGGACTCATTACCGCCAGCTGTTGAGGATAGATGGCCCCAATGGTATTTTGCCATGTTGACGTTGTATCGGTACTTACGGCAAGACCTGACTCAGGCGCATATAGGCGGAAGTTGAAAGAGAGGCTGCAAAAGGAAGGGAATGAAACCGTGACAAATTGTCACGGTTTGAAAATGACTGCAGCTGATGGCAACTGACACTAATTGAAACAAGTTACCATTTCTGCTATATACTTAAAGTGAAAGAAACAAAAGAATAAGAATGCATTGGCTTCTTGAAAGGAAGCATCCCATGAACAGCGAGGGCTATATTACAGATTCAGACATCCTCGTCATCGAAGACAGCCCAACCCAGGCCGACCTTTTGCGTCTTATGCTGGAAAAACACGATTTCCGGGTGCGAGTCGCAAGAAATGGCGGTGAAGCGCTGACCATGCTGGAAGAAAGAAAACCGGAAATCATCATAACCGATGTCATAATGCCGGATATGGACGGCTATGTACTATGCCGCAAGATAAAGGGAGAAGAACGATTCAGGGACATCCCGGTCATTATTCTTACCTCCCTTTCTGACCCGCATGACGTAATCAAGGGGCTGGAAAGCGGCGCCGACAACTTCGTCACCAAACCCTGTGATGAGGAATATCTTCTGGCCCGTATCCAACATTTGCGGCTCGACCGGGATAAACCCCGCTGCATATCCATACCGGAATTCATGCATATTTCCATTGACGGACGCGATTACACGATCTCTTCCGACCGGCGGCAGATACTCAACCTCTTCCTCTCCACCTATGAGGCGGCCTATCACAAAAATCTCGAACTTCGCAAAGCCAAGAATGAACTGCGCGAGCTTAACGCCAGACTTGAATCGGCCAACAAGGAACTGGAGGCTGCCAACCAGGAGCTGGAAGCATTCGGGTACACGGTCTCCCATGACCTGCGCCAGCCCCTGCAGGTTATCAGCGGGTACAGCCAGGCAGTAACGGAGCTTTGCGGGAACCAGCTCGATACACAGTGTAAATCGTTCCTTGAAGAGATAACAAGCCACACCTTCAGCATGAGCGAGCTCATAAATGCCTTGCTGGATTTCTCAAAACTGCAACATACCAAAGTGAAGAGCGAACCGGTTGACCTCAGCAGCATGGCTCAAATCATTGCCGGGGAACTCAGGATGACAGCGCCGGACCGAAAAGTTGCCTTCGACATCGAGGAAGGGCTGACAGTCACCGGTGACAAGAAATTATTGTGGCTGGTGCTGCAGAATCTTCTCGGGAATGCCTGGAAATATTCATCAAGAAAGGAAGAAACTGTTATTGAATTCGGGAAGACCTTTGTTAAAGAGGAACCGGCATTTTTTGTCCAAGACAATGGCGACGGCTTTGAAATGGACGATCATGACAAACTGTTTACCCCTTTCAAACGATTGACCAGGGCACATGATGGACACGGCATCGGGCTGGCGACGGTTCAGCGAATCATCAAGCATCATAACGGACGAATCTGGGCGGAAGGAGAGCCGGGCAACGGAGCAACTTTTTATTTCACCCTTTGAACCGTTTGGCCCGACATTACCTCACGAACAGCAATTCCCACCTACTCCCTTTATGTTCCGCTCCTGCAGCCACTCGTTGATCATCCCCGAAGCGCAGCCGACCCCGGAATCGACCGAAATGGCCTTGACCGGACAGTTGAGACTGCAGGCCCCGCACTCCATGCAGGCATCCAGATCCTGCAGGAAAGCCTTCCTTCCCTTCATGACAAAGACCTGATGGGGGCAGACCTCCGGGCAGCGGCCGCAGCCGATGCAGGTGTCCTGATCCAGTTTCAATGTGGCCACGTTTTTCAGATAGCTAAAACCTTTCATAACATCTCCCATACTAATCCGTGATGACGAGAGTCAGAACGAACGAAATGCCGGAGCCAATCGCTGCTTATGCTGCTGCCCTGTTAATGTCGGGTAACCTGTGCCGGGAACGTCCATTTCAGTTTGCAGCCAAGGCAGAGGCATGAGCGAGTGACGGCTCTCGTCATCTCGGATTCAGCTTGCGATGAACCTGCCCCCCAGCAAGAGCAGCACTGCAGTCAGCAGCGTCAACCCGATTGCCGGCAGAGCGATGCGCATCTCCTTTTTCACCCCGGAACGGGAGGTGAAGGGGGTACAGCCGGTAAAGTTCAGCGTGTAGAACGAGCTGATCGCAGGCAAAGCCAGAAAGGCCGCCACCGTAACCCACCCGTTCCAGACGCCCCTTCCGGCGAGAAGATAGAACAGGCAACACCATAACAGCCCGGCCTCGGCCCCCTTCACGGCAAAACTTCTTCCCGGCAGCCAGGGAAGCAGCAGCGGCCCGATCACGATTCCGGCCACTGACGCGCCGACCCAGGCGCAACATGCCGACAAACCGGCAGCGATATTACCAACTGCCGCCACAAGCAGCAGAACCACAACCCCGATGATGGCGATATACTTGAGCG
>JBGQLM010000175.1:0-8189 GCA_041500085.1 Geobacteraceae bacterium | reverse complement strand
CAAAGAAGGAATCGTTGTCACCACCCAGTCGGAGAACCTTACTGCGGCACGCAAGAAGATCATGGAGCTGATGCTTGTCAATCATCCGCTCGACTGTCCGGTGTGCGATGCCGGCGGCGAATGCGATCTTCAGGACAGCTGCTACGGGCTGGAAGTAGCCAGGCAGGAGTATTCGGCCGTTCTGGAGCGCCGTCCCATCCGCTATGACTGGAGACTTCTGGAAAGCGACCCGAACCGCTGCATCCTCTGTGAGAAGTGTGTGAAGGTCGATCACGAGATCGTCGGCTGTGATGCGATAGCCGTGGTGGACAAGGGAGAGGCGACCATCATCGACACTGTCGATGGGAAACCGCTCGATTGCGATTTCTGCGGGAACTGCATTGCCGCCTGTCCTACCGGCACCCTGATCTCGAAGCCGTTCAAGTTCAAGGGCCGCCCATGGACCTTCGAAATGACAAAGAGCGTCTGCCCTTTCTGCAGCACGGGCTGCCAGATTGAATACCATTCGAAGAATGACCGGGTAGAACGGGTCACCAGTGACGACAGCACCTTCAACGAAGGAAATCTCTGCATCAACGGCCGTTTCGGCTATGCCTACCTCAATTCGGACCTGCGGCTCACGACTCCGTTGATCGACCAGAAGCCTGTTGCATGGGAGCAGGCGCTCTCCACTACCGTCGCCAGACTGAAGTCGATGCCGGCCGCTTCGGTTGCAGGCATTTCGTCACCTCGCCTGACCAATGAAGAGAATTTTCTTTTCGCAAAACTGATCAAGGAAACGATCGGCTCTCCGAACCTCGATTCGGAAGCGCGCCTTGGCTTTGCCCTGGCCATCGAGACCATGAAAACAAGGCTCGGGATCGACGGTGCGAGCGCAACCATAGACAGGATAGACAACGCGGATGCGATTCTCGTCATTGGTTCGGACCTCAAGGCCGAATCGACCGGGATCGAATACCGGGTCATCAAGGCGGCGACGAAAAATGACGCCAAGCTGGTTGTTGCCAATGCCAGGACCATAAAGCTCAGGAAATATTCGAACTCCTACCTCAACTACAGGCCTGGCGGAGAGGCTGCTCTCCTGGCCGGTATAGCAAAGGCTCTTCTGGCGTCGGGCTGCAGCTCGGCTGTTGCCGGTTTCGAAGCCTTCAGCTCTTCGCTTGCGGCTTTTTCGCTTGCCGATCTGGCCGCAACAGCCGGTGTTACCGAAGCGTCCCTGAAGGAAGCGGCGGCACTTCTTTGTGGCAGCAAAAACCCTGCTGTCATCTTCGGTGCCGACATTTTCAGGAGCGGAACCCCTGAAGAAGCTCTTGCTGCAGTCGCAAATCTGGCCCTGCTCCTCGGTGCAGTCGGCAAAGAGGCTGGCGGAGTATTCCCGATCGACGAGAAGAACAACGCGCTCGGCATGGTCGAGATGGGGGTCGTCCCCGGTCAGAATGGTCTGGACCTCTGGGGGATCATCGACGGGATAGAGAACGGGAGCATCAAGGCTCTGTATCTTCTGGGCTGCAATCCGCTGGTAGCGTTCCCGGAAAACAGAAGGATAAAAAAGGCACTCGAAAAACTCGATCTTCTGATCGTTCAGGACATACTTTCCTCAGAGATCACGAAGATGGCGCACATTCTCCTGCCGGCATCTGCTGCTGCGGAGAAGTGCGGCACATTCACCACGCCGGACGGCAGGGTCCAGTCGCTCCAGAAAGCCGTGAACTCTCCGGGGGAGGCCAGGGAGGACATCGCTATCATTTCGGCGATCATCTCCGGTATTACCGGTAAGGCTGAAGCTGCCACGGTTGATTCCGTTATGGCCGAGATAGCAGCATCCAACAGCCTGTACGGCAGCAGTTCGGAGAGGGGCGGGTCATCATCGGCATCTTCTTTCGCGCCGGTTAATGTTTCCAGACCGGAGACTCCGGACCTGACCCTGGTCGTAGGGGCATCCCTGTATCACAACGGGACTTCAACCCTCTGTTCCGAAAACAACATGCTTGTGGCCCCGCAGGGGAGCATCGAAATTTCGGCCGAGGATGCCGCCAGGCTGTCGGTCAGCGAAGGGGCATCGATCAAGGTGACCTCCGGGAGCGGTTCCATGACCGGCAAGGCTGCCATCTCGACACGTCTTCAGCCCGGGGTCATGTTTGCGCCGTATCACTTCAGTGACCTGAATGCGGCGTCACTTCTGGCAGGTAATGCCAACGCCGTGCCTGTCTCGGTTGCCAAAGCATAAACACCAAATTTGGAATTGAATAAGAAAGCCCTCCGGCAGCTATGACGGAGGGCTTTTTTTTATGAGATTTAACCTGTCATACCCGTGATGCTGTCAACTGAAGAATCTCCTCAGCACACCTTTTTTCTCGCCTTCCCGTTTTTCCGAGATCAGCTTGAGTCCCTTGTTGGCGTTCGGTTCTTTAGGGTTAAGTTTCAGGGCTTTCAGGAATTCACCTTCCGCCAGGCCGTCACGCCCTTCGTCAATAAGCATCCAGCCCCTGAAGGCATATGCTTCCGCGCTCTTGTCTGTCTGAAGCGACTTTGTCAACAGGGTGCGGGCGCGATCCTGGGCAGCTTTCGAGTTCCTGTTGGCGCTGTTGTTGTAGATTGCCCAGGCAAGGAACGCTGCATGGCTGCAGTTTTCCGGCTCCAGGGTATATGCTTCCTGCAAGGCCTTTTCCGCGTTCTCGAACTCGCCCATTTCAAGGAACACCTTGCCTGACTGGAACTGGATCCTGGCATGGAGTTTTCCGTCCTGCTTGCCGTCTATGCCCATCGTTTTATTGTCGTTAAGCATCTCGTCGTAGCGCTCTTTTGCGACAACATTCGAGAGGGTGTTGTAGGCATCGGCATAGATGGAGAGTATCTCCTGCGCCATGGCGGAAGTCGCGCCCGAGAGCTCCATGAACCGCTCGGGGGAGTACTCTTTGACTTTTGCAAAATAGGCGTCTTTCAGAATGTTGAAGCTGAACTTTGCAGGTGTCATCCCGAATATGGCATAGTAATCCTTGTCTTTTATGAGTGAGTACTCTCTCTGGACGCGCTGCTCGAAACCGATCTCCTCTTCGGAGAGCGGCGCTGCCATATCGTTGTTTCCCATTGCCATGACAACATTGCCGGCAACCTCTTCAACAATGTCGTCGAAGTCTATCAACAGTTCTTCCATCACAGTGCCTTCTTCAAGAGGCCTGTTGAAAAGAGCCTTCAGAGGGAAATCCGGTGCAGCTTCATCCCCCGGCGCGTCTTTCAGAGATAGCATACCCGTGAGATGCATGAAGTTGATGAAAAGAGCCGAGTCATGAGTCATGCTGTTTTCACCCAGAAGCTCTGAAACGGATCTCGACCCGTTAATCCTTTCGAGTAGTGATATGTCCGCTTCACGCATGGTTATGAGGTTTGCCCGGCGGTAAAAGAGTGCTGTCCTGGCAGGGTAGAGGGCGGATTTGCCGGAGAGAAACTCCTCGACCTGAAACTGCTCGGGAAGGAGTTTCACAGTATCGTAAAGCAATCTCAAAATGGAAAGCTGAAGCAGCGGAGGTTCATCCATTCCCGGGCCTTCGGCAAAAGAGACGTTATCGGACTTAAGGAGATGCTCCTGCAGAAGCTTTGTCAGGTAGAGCTGCGATTCGCTCTGAAGTTCATCGAATGTCAGGATCCCGGCTTCGGTAAAGAATATCCGTTCTCCTCCCTGTTCAAGAAAAGTCTGCAGCTCTTCGCGAAGTATCTTTCCCTTTGCGAGGAGGAACTCGGGGAAGTCCCTCTTCCCCTTTGCCAGAAAGGAGGTCGGTTCGCCCTTCACAAATGCGACAGGGGAAAGGTCGCCAATAGTCAGTACTCCGCTCTGCCTGCTGTTGGAAATTGCCAGAAGGGTCTCAAGAACAGTCGGTTTTTTCCGGGAGCTTTCGATACGCGAGATCGTGCCAGAAAGGGCAGCTTCGAATGATTCTTTGCTGAACGGTTTTTCCAGATAATGGCTTACGCCGAGCTTGAGAGCAGCCTGGGAGTATTTTTCCCCCTTGTACAAGCCGGTAATGATGATTACCGGAAGGGAGGAGAGTTTAGGGGATTTCCGGATCTTCTGCAGGAGTTCGATCCCGCTTACTTCCGGCAGGCCGAGGTCGAGGAGCAGCAGGTCAAACGGCTGCGAGCCGAGAAGTCTGACAGCCTCGGCTCCGGTCCTGGCAGTTATGACGGCATGCCCTTTTGCTTCGATAAACCGGGCAAGCAGCTGCGCCAGATTTTCGTTATCTTCGGCCAGTAAGATTTGGACGGTCATTTTTATACTCTGGAGATCCGGTCTGAGAGGACCCGGATTTCAGGTGGAGGCGCACTGCGCGGATATGTTCGTCGAGGTTGACTGAAAAGTGATGGGTACCGTCGTTTTTTGCCACGAAATAGTAGTAGCCTGTGGTTGCGGGTTTCAATACCGCTTCGATCGCGCCTGCACCGGGATTGCCTATCGGCCCCGGCGGCAGACCGCTTATCTTGTAAGTGTTGTAGGGGGAGTCGCGCCTTACATCGCTCCCCGAAACCTTGCCTCCAAAAGCACGTGTCCCGTAGACTGCCGTCGGATCGCTCTGCAGCGGCATCCTTTTTTTCAGGCGGTTGAAGAAGACAGAGGCGATCAGGGGTTTTTCCTGCCCGGCAACCGCTTCTTTCTCGACAATCGAGGCAAGGGTAATGATCTGGCTCCTGGTCAGGTGCGAATTTCTTTCCAGAGCGGCAAAGCGTTCATCATAAACCTTCCTGAACTGGCCGACCATCTGCTTTATCAGGGCGGCAGAGTCGTCAGCCTTAAGCAGGTTGTAGGTGCTTGGGTAAAGGTAACCTTCAACACTCGGTCCTTTAATCCCCAATTCCCGCAACAGCTGAGGATTGCTGCACACCTTGAGAAACGGCTCTTTTTTGAAAAAACCGCGACTGTCGAGCATTTCGGCAATCTGAAAGATCGAATAACCTTCAGGAACGGCAAACCGCTTTTCGTAGACATCACCTGACTCCAGCTTCCTGAATATTTCCAGGGGTGACATGGCATCGGTGAACTGGTAGGTGCCTGCCTTCACTTTGCCGGAGAGACCGCTCATCCTGGCATACAGCATGAAAAACGTACTGCTGCCGATGACCCCCCCTTTTTTCAGTTCGTCCGAAAGCTTTCTGAGAGAGCTCCCTTTGGCAAAGTCTACAATTCTGACCGTATTCCCTTCCCCTTTGGCTGAGTACAAAAAGAAGGTGAAGCGGGCTATCAGCAACGCTGAAATGATGGCAACGGCTAAAGTCACCCATTTGAGCCTGCCGCTAAACAGGGCCGATATCCTGACTCCGGGCAAATAATCTTTCATCAGATTATCTATAGCTCATTGATCCTTCAGAGGCAAGTTTCAATGAGGTCCCGGAGAGTTATCCCGCTGTTTTTCCTGAGGTCCTCACATAATTGAGCGTCCCGCCTTCTGCAAGTTCAAGGCGTTGCCGGTCTGAAACCTCCAGCAGGGCGATAAAGGTCCTGTCTCCCACCTTTACCGGTATCTCTGTCGCCCCGCTTGTCACAAGGGTTCGTATCCCTTTGATGGTTATGATGTCTCCGGCTTCCAGCAGGTCGTAGTCGGCAGGATCCTTGAAAGTGAGCGGAATAATCCCGAAATTGACCAGATTCGCCTTGTGGATCCTGGCAAAGCTCTTGACTATCTTCACCCGTATTCCGAGGTATCGGGGCGCCAGCGCCGCATGTTCGCGGCTGGAGCCCTGACCGTAATTGTCTCCGCCGATTACCGCACCTGCTCCTTTCGACTTTGCCCGGTCTGCAAAATCCGGTGCGATCTGTTCGAACACGAATCGGGATATTGCCGGGATGTTGCTCCTGTAGGGTAGCACCTTGTTTCCCGCGGGCATGATCGTATCGGTCGAGATGTTATCCCCGGTCTTGAGAATGATCTCTGCTGAAAGATCTTCCGGCATCGATTCGAAATCCGGAAACGGCACGATATTCGGGCCGGTGACAATCTCCACCTTGCGGGCCTCTTCCGGTGGTTGAGGAAAGATGATGCTCGAATCATCGATAACGTAGTGCTCCGGATTCTGTACCGCAGGCCAGGACATCAGTTTCCCCAGTTCCCGCGGATCGGTTATGACGCCGAAAATTCCGGCAGCAGCTGCCGTCTCGGGGGAGCAGAGGTAGACCCGGTCCTCTTTGGTCCCGCTTCTTCCGGGGAAGTTGCGGGGGAACGTCCGCAGGGAAACCTGGTTGGTACCCGGCGCCTGTCCCATGCCGATGCAGCCGAGACAACCGGACTGGTGGATCTGGGCGCCTGCCAGCAGGAGCATCATGATACCTCCCTGGTCGGCTATATTCTCAAGTACCTGCCTGCTGCCCGGATTGACATGAAAGGCCAGGTGACGGGCGACTCGCCTGCCGTCCAGAATGCGGCAGACGGTCATCATGTCGCGAAACGCAGAGTTGGCGGAACTCCCGACGATTACCTGGTCCACCTGCAGACCGGCGATCTCCCTGACCGGCACCACATTGTCCGGTGACGTGGGGCAGGCGATCAGAGGTTCGACCGTGGAAAGGTCGATCTCGTCATGTTCGTCGTAGCTGCAGCCCGCATCAGCCGCCAGCTCCCGCCATGAAGAGCCGCGCTCCTGTGCCTCCAGAAATTCCCTGGTGCGCTGATCCGAGGGGAAGACACTGGTGGTGGCTCCCAGCTCGGCCCCCATGTTGCCTATTATCGCCCGGTCCGTGGCCGAGAGGGTCGCCACTCCGGGACCATGGTATTCGATGATCTTCCCGACTCCGCCTTTCACCGTATGCCGCCGCAGCAGCTCCAGGATCACATCCTTGGCCGAGACCCACGGCTGGAGCCGGCCAATGAGCTTGACCCCCCAAATCTTGGGACAGGGGAGGTAAAACGGGTGGCCCGCCATGGCCAGGGATACGTCCAGACCGCCGGCGCCTATGCCGAGCATGGCCAGACCAGCGGCCGAGGTCGTATGAGAGTCCGCTCCCAGCAAGGTCTTGCCGGGTACGCCGAAACGCTCAAGGTGGACCTGGTGGGACACGCCGTTGCCGGGTTTGGAAACATGGAGACCGAAACGCTCTCCTGCCGTCATGAGGAAGATGTGATCGTCGGCGTTTTTGTTATCGGTCTGCAACAGATTGTGATCGATATACTGGGCGGCAAGCTCTACTTTCACCCGGTCGACCCCCATGGCCATGAATTCGAGCATAGCCATGGTGCCGGTAGCATCCTGAAGCAGGGTATGATCGATCTTTATCGCTATCTCCTTGCCGGGGATCAGCTCCCCTTCTACCAGATGAGCCTCAAGTATTTTAGTCGCCAGATTTTTTGCCATTTGAACCTCCGTTAACATCTTTGTTACAGCTCTGCTCAATGCCCCGAAATACCTTCACGTGCCTTGCGTATCTGCTCTTCATTCTGCTCCTGGGCCTTTCTGGCCGGAAGCTGGGCGTCATCGAGAAGCTGGCGGTTTTTCCTCTGCTGTTCCTCATTACTTTCCTGGGCCTTGCGGGCGGGGGTGGTCGGGATTGCAAGAGGATGCGTTTCCTGTCTATCTTTCCGGTGCTCGAAAAACCGCTTCTCCTCCCGTTCCGCATTTTGCCTCTTTTCTTCCGGCGAGCTCTTCTCCCGTTTGACTTTCGGCGGTCTCACCGGCGCTTTCCTTGCTTTACTGTGCGGTTTTTCTGACGGTATTATGTTGACGTTGGCAGTATCGCTCTCTACGCTTGCCCGTGACCGGTCTTTGACCGGGATCCTGGCATAATCATCGGTAATATGAACAATGCCGCGGTCATCGGTCCAGCGGTAGATCTCTGCATGAGCAACCCCGGCAACTGCCGTGAATAAAAGAATTAGTAAACCGGATACCATTTTCATGACCAGCTCCTGTATTCTCATCGATCCTGACCGGCAAATAGAAGTCAGGCATGGATTGCCCGCTTCATGACATCCAAAGCAGCTTCCTTCAACGCTTCCGAAAGGGTAGGGTGGGCATGGAAGGTCATGGCCATGTCCTCGGCTGTTGCACCGAACGTCATGGCCGTTACCGCCTCCGAGATCAGATCGGAGGCTCTCGGCCCCACGATATGGACTCCGAGTATCTGACCTGTCTTTTGATCTGCCAGTATCTTTACGAAGCCTTCCGTCTCGTCCATGCAGCGGGCCCGGCCGTTTGCCAGAAAGTTGAAT
>JBGQLM010000174.1:0-8226 GCA_041500085.1 Geobacteraceae bacterium | reverse complement strand
ATGTCACCGTATTGACCCGGCCGCGAAAGTCCCAGGCAAACCGGTAACCGCGGCGCACCATTTCGTCACTAAAGGCAATGACCCGCTCGGGGGTAATATTGAACAGGTCGTCGTAAAAGTGGACCTCTTGGTACCCCATCTCCAGACAGTCCCTGATCTCGTCGGAAATCGCGCCGATCGAACGCTGCCGGTACTTCTTGTAGGGCACATCACAGAAGGTGCAGCTACAGGGGCAGCCGCGACTGCTGATCATGGTGGCCAGGCGGTCCGATGCGCCGACAATGCTCCGGTAATCCAGGTGACTGATAACGGAACGGTCAGGCGGTGCCAGGGTATCCAGATCTTCAACATAGGCCGGCGGCGGCATCTGCCGAGTCAGGAACCTGTCGTCCGCCAGCATCTGTCCCTGATAGCTGCGGATCGACTCGGCAGTATAGACCCCTCTGATCCCGGCAAATCCATCACCAACTGCCAATGCCCTGGCTAGGGCCGGGAAGGCCTCTTCTCCCTCGCCGACAATGACGGAGTCGAATTCGGGAAGCTCTGCAGCCTCATAGGGGAAGGCAATTGGGTGGTGACCGCCGAGGCAGAGATGGGCCGCCGGAAACTGCATTCGGAGCGTGCGTGCTGCCAGACAGACATCGTACAGAGAGACGGTGAAACTTGTCATCCCCACCAGGTCGGGCCTTATATCCGCCACCCTCTGCGCCAGCTCCCCATGACCGACCTTTTCAGCGATGCAGTCGAGGAAAAACACTTCATGCTCTGGTGCAGTTTTCCTGAGAGCGGCAAGGATGTAAAGCAAACCCAGCGGCGGAAAGAGCCCGAAGTCCCCTGTCTCCAGCAGGCCGTGGTCCGCCGGGTTGGCCGGATCCACGTACTCCCTGGCGGTGTATTCCGCCGGAGGGTTGATAAGCAGAATACGCATCATGAGCCTCCGCCTTCCGCTGCCTGTTGCTGGCAGGGCTTGCGGCCGAGCACCTGGACCGAGAGGCCGAATGGGAGCCCCGTCCGACCGGCCAGAGCCGCCTCCAGTGCGAACCAGCGGATAATCAGGGAGTTCAGAGGCCTCCAGGTCGCGTACAGTTCACCGCCCGGATCGCCCTTGATTCCGAAGAGCGACTTACAGTGACGCAGCAGCCAGACGAGCGGCAGGAGCAATGCATAGGCATAGGTGGAGCGAACGACCTCAAGCCCGGCGGCATGAATGGCCGAAACCAGCTCACCCCTGGTAAATCTCCGCACACCGTGGGCAACTCTGTCATGCTCCGAAAAACAACTGGAATATGCGGAATCTACAAGTAGCAACACCCCACCCGGCTGCAGTACCCGGGCAAACTCACGCACTGTCGCGGCCACATCTTCGATGTTCCGGTGATAGAGAACCTCGCAGGCGGCCACCATCGCAAAGCTTGCGTCGGCAAAGGGAAGTGAACCGCATTCCCCCTGCAGGAGTGGACCGGAGAAGTGCTGACGGCACATGTGCAGGGCCGGCAGATAGCGATCGAGCCCGACAACCTCGCCGTATCTGCTGAAATAGTGCAGCATGGAACCGGGCCCGCATCCCGCATCAAGCACTGATCCACCACGGGGAAGATCCCGCAGCAGTACGTCCAGGAACCGTTCCCTGCTCTTGTACCACCAGTGGTTTTTTTGGAGACGGTGTATCTGATCGTAAAGGATGGGCTCCATTTAGCCTCTTTCCGATCGCAGTTTTCTCAATTCAATGACAGTAGCAATGTATTTGCGACCACGCCGCAGGAAGTGCAGAAGATTAGTGCCGGTCTTGGAGACGCCGCTGCGGCGTGGCTGCATGACATACGGCAACTCCACCACTGAAAATCGCTTCTCCAGCAGGATACGAAAGATAAGATCAATGAAATATTCGCCATAGTCACCACGCAGGCTGATATCCTGAAAGACCTCGCGCCTGGCAGCAATAAAGCCGCTGGTGTAGTCGGTAAAAGAAGGATCGAGAAAATGTCGCAAGAAATTGTTCAGACTTCGGCTCAGAAACAAATGGAGCGCAGAGCCGTCTCCAGAACGATTCTCCCCTCCCCCGGGCAGATAACGGGAATTTACCGCCACATCGAACCCCTCCCGGATCTTCTCCAGCAACTGCGGAATCCGGTCGGGAGGCTGGGAAAAATCGCAGTCGAACCAGATGATGATATCATTTTTCGCGGAGGTTATTGCATCGTTCAGGGAAGCGGTCAGGCCATGATTCTCCATTCGGCGCAGCACAGTGACGGTTACGCCGGTGATCTCGGTTGCCGCGGCGATCTGCCAGGTCAGGTCAGGCGAATTGTCATCGGCCACGATCACCTCGATCTCTTTAAAGCCGCATTTGCTGACATTGCTCACCGCCTCCCGCATCAGGTCGGCAACGTTGCCTGCCTCGTTGTAGGTCGGCATGATAATTGAGACCGATTTTAAAGATGATGGGATTTCAGCTTGTCCTGTCACATGAACCTTCCTGTTCAATTCTGTTTTGGAAACCGCTTTTGTTGACAGCGACAACGGTTATCCATTGGTGCAGCAGTTTACTGTCCTCGATGACAGTGAAATCATCCGAGGCGGCAATCTTCCCCCTAAGAGCATCGAGATTACGGAGGAAATAGGAAAGTTTGCCCCACTCCTCCTGCAAAATCACGTAAAAGTTGCGAAAAAACGTCATAAAGGGTCTTCCTGCATAGCAGATGACCCTAAGCAAGCGGTAGAGGAGCAGACGACAGGGTTCGACAAGGATAATCCGTCCTCCGTCGCGCAGACATCTGCTCATTTCAGCCAGCGCCTGCTCGTATGTGGCCATGTCCCGCAGATGGTGCATTACATTGAACATGTAGATACAGTCAAAGGAGTTGTCAGCATAGGGGAGCTCGGTAGCAGAAGATTTCTTTACTTCCGGAAATATTCCTGATGCCATATTGATCAAGGCGTCATCTATCTCGACCCCGTGCAGGTTCCTGTAACCACGCTGCTTCAGCAGGCTGATGAACTCGCCCGAACCACAACCGACATCGAGTATCCTGGAGTTTTTGTCGGTTATGTGGCGAAAAAAGACCCTTTCGTAAAAACTAAATCTAATGCAGTGAATGATTCTGTTGCTGCTGTGGGTAACGAACGTATCCGTCCAACGGGATCCAGAATTCGCGGAACCGGAGAACTTCTCCTTTGGCAATCGTTTGTCAGGCAGCATCTACACCGCCACTTTCCGGGGGGGAAGTCAACCGGACGGTGTGGAGTTCTTCCAGCAGAGCAGCTGCAACAGCGTCGACTTGATCGACCTGCAACCCGAGTCCTGACGGGAGATAAAAACCCCTCCTTGCCAGTCGTTCTGCCACTGGATAGCTGCCGCCGTTCTCCGGCAGGATCCCCATCCGCTGAAAAACCGGCTGTTCATGCATTGGCCAGAAGAATGGCCTCGTGCCGACTCCCCGTCCGGAAAGGATCTGCATTATCCCGGCGGCATTGGTATTCACTTCATCGCCAAGAACCACGCCGTAGACCCAGTAGATATTTTCGGCGAACTCCGTCCGGACCAGGGGTAGTTGAAGTGCGTCGCAACCGTCAAGGAGAGAATCGTAGCGACCACCCATGCTTCGTTTGAGGGTTACAAACAAGTCAAGCCTCTCCAGTTGGGCAACGCCGACTGCAGCCTGCAGATTGGACATCCGGAAATTATACCCCAGTTCCTCATGCACGAATCGTTTTCCAGGTTGGAAACAGAGATTGCGCAGGCTGCGGCAGCGATCCGCCAGTTGAGGATCGTCGGTGAGCACCATCCCCCCTTCTCCTGTTGTAATCAGTTTGTTAGGGTAGAAACTGAATATGCTGACGGCTCCGAAGCTTCCGCAGGCCCTCCCCCGATAGCTCTGCCCGTGCATTTCGGCGGCATCCTCGACCACCATAAGGCCATAATGATCGGCAAGTGACATCAGAGGATCCATATCAACCGGCAGACCGTAGGTATGCACAGCCATTATGGCTTTAAGCTTGCGGTTTCCTTTTCGCTCAATCTGATCTTCCAGCAGTTCGGCCAGTTTTTCCAGATCAAGATTCCAGGTGACAGGATCAGAATCAACAAAAAGAGGAATGCAGCCGTTCCTGATGACCGCAGCAGCACAGGAGATGATACAGAAGGTCGGCAAGACAACCATGCTCCCTGGCTCAAGCCGCAAAGATGACAGAGCCAACTCCAACGCTGCAGTGCCACTGGTCACAGCAATGGCAAATTTACGCCCTACCCTAGTGGCCATTTCAGTTTCAAAGCGCTCCACAAAAGGCCCTTCGGACGAAATCCAACCAGAGTCGATACACTCCTGCAGGTATCGCCGCTCGTTGCCGTCCAGCAACGGCTCATTCACGGGGATATATTGCCGATTCGTCATCTCATCCCTCGACAGTTTTTGTAAATCTCGTTTTGTCGCTGTCTCCCGCATAAGGCCCCTGCTTCACTTCGATCATCTCCAACGCTTCAAGTACTTCGAATCCGTGGCCACCCTCAGCCAGAAGAATGACATCCCCGGCGCCCAGTACTCTACTGGCAACGACGTTCCTGTCGTCATCGTAAAAATCAACCCTGAGTTTTCCACTTCTGATTATCAGCACCTCCTGGGTATAGAGAACCTCCCGCGGCACAGGATTATGGATATGGGGCTCTATCAACTTGCCTGGAGAATGCTTTATAAAGGCCAGCTGTTGCGAAAGGTTGTGAGGAGTGCAAAAGTTCACCCCTGACTCGCTGAAATCAGAGGGAATAATAATCGCGAAGAGCCTGTTTGCATAACTAATTGTTTCTATCATACCTGTATACCCTTTCCATACCCATCACTTCTTCTCTTTCCCTTGATTGTACTTTGTAGGAAACCAGGGGAGCGGTCCGCTATGATTACCGGCACGGCTAAAATCCTCCTCAGCTTCTGTAAATCTTCCCAATGCCTTAAGTGAACTGCCCCGAAAGTAATAATACAGTGGCTGCTGAGACATGTTAATAGCCACGGTGAAATCATCTATAGCCGCTTCATGCATTCCAAGAGCCCGCAAGGCCTCTCCGCGGTAGGCATAGAGGTTGAAAACATCATCCCGACCAGCCTGCTGTGCGATTTTTATCGCAATAGAAAAGTCATTTATCGCAGCATGGTTATCAC
The DNA here is from genome assembly GCA_041500085.1 of Geobacteraceae bacterium. GTDB lineage: Bacteria > Desulfobacterota > Desulfuromonadia > Geobacterales > DSM-12255 > VEOV01. Next base: position 3,076 of record JBGQLM010000174.1, on the reverse strand, counting down.
CTGTCGAACTTGAGAAAATCCCTCGATAGATGTATGCCCTACCCAATGGCTGAACTTCGATCTGGCGGGTCCAGAGCGTCCCGGTATCCTGCCAGGCGGCAATGAGACGAAACGTCAGCGCACCGTAACAGAGTAATAGCACTGCAATTAGCGAAGGGATCAGAATACGTGCCAACCTTGGTGTGTTCTTCGCTACTGACAGGTACCCGACAACCAGCAAAATCCCGGCAGCAATGCTTGGTGCTACTGAGGGGAGGTAGGTATAGCGGGACGCAATGGCAGTGTCATCGGCAGATTGCGTAAAGGCCATGACCGGCAGTAACGGGAGGAGAAAGCAGGCCCAGACCGCACCGAAAGATGGCCATCTTCTGGCGCTACCCGCACAGAAACAGGTGAAGGCAACCACAACCGCTGTCTTTACAATAAAGGAAACCTGAATCGAGTCGCCAATAACAAAATAGGGCACAATCCCTACCGGATACAGCAGATACCGACAGTATTCGAACACATCATTACCGGAGACGAGGCAGCGTGCATAAAACGGAAAGTCGTCTGCGGCAATCATCATATTTCCCTTGGAAGCCCAGGAAATAGTAATAAATGATAACGCCAGCGACAGAACCAGGTAAGGCACCTTCTCAATCAGGAGAGGCACCAGTTTCACTTTGCCAAGTCTCTCCAAAGGAAACCAGTCGATTACCAGCAACATAACCGGCAGGACCACGCTAACCTGCTTGGACATAAGTGAGAGAGAATACAGCCCGACGGACATGCAATATGCACGTACTGCCGCTCTATTCTCTCCCGGCAGTGACCTCTTCTGTACATAGCGAAGATAGAAGAGAACAGAACTGAAGGTAAACAGTCCGTTAAGGACATCCTTGCGCTCAGAAACCCACGTAACCGACTCCACCCTCATGGGATGGATCCCGAATAACAGCCCGGTTAGGAGAAGCATGGCCGGGTACAGATACCGGTCGTTTCGGATTATCTCACATCTGCTATCGGAACTCTGGAACAGCCGGTCGGCAAGCAGGACGACCAACATGGCATTGACCGCGTGCAGTAGGATATTAGTCAGATGATAGCCGGCCGGATTGCCTCTCCAGAAGAAATTGTCGATGGCAAAGGTTACAATGGTGAGAGGAAGCCAGGCACCCTGCTGGGGTTCAGTAAAAAGCCTCTGCAGAGTTTTCCCGTCCAGGCCATTGATAAGCGGGTTGTGCTCTACGTAAAAGGCATCGTCGAGATTGATGAACCCGCACCACAATGATCTCAAAAATACCAGCAGGCAGATAAGACCTGCCGAATATGCGGCAATTAACAGACATTTTCTTTTATTACAATGCATCGTTTTCAAGCCTCTACCGCACATAAATTTCAAAGTTCGGCGGGCTAATCGAATCTCTGCCGAATGGAAGGCACTGGAGACAAGAATCCATAATCAAAACCAGTCAATTGGCGGAGGATTCGGTCCGGCAAGGCGGAAAGACTCTTCAGCTTCTGCAACCCGTCCCAGTGCCTTGAGTGAACACCCCCGCATGTAATAATACAGCGGATGAGGGGACAGGTTTATAGCTGCAGTGAAATCATTTATTGCCTTTTCGTGTAACCCTAGTGACTGTAAGGTCGCACCACGATATGCAAATAAAATGTAATTGTCTGCCCGTTCAACCTGTTGAGCTATAGATAAAGCAGTGGATAAGTCTTCCAGGGCATCATTGTACCTTCCAATCGACATGTAATATTTCCCACGAAAGGAGTACGCCCTTCCCAATGGCTGGATCTCGATCTGTCGTGTCCAGAATGCCTCCGGGTCTTTCCAGACCGGAATGAGTTGTAACGTAATCACACTGTAGCTGGTTATAAGCACTATAACTAACGAAGGGATCAAAATACGTGCCAGCCCTGGTCTTTTATTTGTTAATGACACATACCCGACAGCTAACAGAATTCCGGCAGCAATGCTTGGAGCTACAGAAGGGAGGTAGGTATAGCGGGACGCAATGGATGTGTCATCAGATGCTTGCATAAATGCCAGGACAGGCAGTAAAGGGAGGAGAAAAGAGAACCAGACCGCACCGAATAATGGCCACTTTTTGACGCTAGCTACACAGAAGCAGGTGAAGGCAATAACTACTCCCGATTTTACAATAAAGGAAACCTGAATCGTGTCGCCCATTGCAAACACAGGCACAAGCCCAATTGGAAATATCAAATATCTACAATATTCATATACAGAGTTACCGGAAACGAGACAACGCGCATAAATGGGAAACTCGTCTATGGTAATCATCCGTTGCCCTTTGGAGGCCAAAAAAATTGTAAGAAACACTACTGCAAATGAAAAGACAAAGTATGGAATCTTCTCAAGCAGAATAGTAATAATTTCCCCCTTCCGAAATCTTCCCAATGGATACCAGTCGATAACCATCAACACCGCAGGCAGGATCACACCTACCTGCTTGGCCATCAAAGATAGAATAAACAATCCAACGGAAATACAATAGTCACGTCTAGCTGCTATATTTTTTCCAGGAAATGACTTGTTCTGGACATAGCGCAGGTAAAAAATTATAGAACTAAGTAATAGAAGCCCATTGAGGACGTCCTTTCGTTCGGAGATCCAGACAACCGACTCCACCCTCATTGGATGGAGTCCAAAAATGAGACCTATGAGTAGCAGCATAGCCGGGTACAGATACTTATTATTCCGAATTGGCTCAAATATTATAGGAAGATATTGTAATAGCTGTTCAGCCAACAGGACAACCAACACGGTATTGACTGCGTGCAGCAGACTGTTGGTCAGGTGATAGCCGGTCGGATTCAGCCCCCAGAAATGGTAGTCCAAGATAAAAGTGAGGAGGGTAAGTGGGATCCAAGCTTCCAAAAAGGGTTCGGTGAAAATTTTTAGCAGTGTTTTTTCATCCAAACTCTTGATGAGGGGGTTGTTTACGATATAATTAGGGTCATCAAATTCACTAAAACCGCACCATAACGATCTCAAATAGACCAACAAGCAGATCAAGCCTGCAGAACAAGCTGCTAAAAGCAACCTCTTTCTGGCAGAATT
>JBGQLM010000173.1:0-8402 GCA_041500085.1 Geobacteraceae bacterium | reverse complement strand
ATATCATGCTAAGATTTTTCAGCCAGTTTGCCAAATCATTATCTGCCCTGCTAACAGTCCCGCCTTTTATCGCCAAACCAGATAAGACTTTTGCAGTCGGACACAGTTTTTTGATATCACGCTCGCTGCTTCCCAGGCCACTACCCTCATGGGTGCAATAGGGAACTATGGTCTTTCCCGAGAAATCGTACGAATCCAGAAACGTAAATACCGCCATCGGCAACGCTACCTGTCAGACCCTGTATTTTCCTGGCAATAACTTCGGTGTTGCCGATTGGCAGATTTACAATACTGCCGCTCACGTAGTTGCTTCCTTTACGTGATAATAAACACTCAGGCTTTTTTGCTGTGCCATTTTCTTTCCCTTCCGATCAATATTCAGATTTGAGCGAAGCCATGTCGATGGAGAACCGGTACTTGACATCCGACTTGACCAGCCGCTCGTAGGCTTCATTGACCTTCTGGATCGGGATGACCTCCACATCGGCGCTGATATTGTGGTCGCCGCAGAAGTCGAGCATCTCCTGAGTTTCGGCGATGCCCCCGATGATCGATCCGGAGAGGCTTTTGCGGCCAAACAACAGAGCGAAGGCGGAGACGGCAAGCGGTTTCTCCGGCGCGCCGACCAGGGTGATGTTGCCGTCACGGCCAAGCATGTTGATATAGGCGTTGATGTCGTGATCGACGGCGATGGTGTCGAGGATGAAGTTGAACGTACCAGCGTGTTGTTGCATCTCATCAGGATTGGTAGACATAATGACTTCATCGGCACCAAGTCGGAGCGCATCCTCCTTCTTGCCTGGAGAAGTGGTGAATACTACGACATGGGCGCCGAAAGCTTTGGCGAACTTGACTCCCATGTGACCCAGGCCGCCGAGGCCGACCACACCGACTTTTTTCCCCTTGAGATCACCCCAGCGGCGCATGGGGGAGTAGGTTGTTATCCCGGCGCAGAGGAGTGGTGCGACTCCTGCCAGATTGAGGTTGGCAGGGACGTGCAGCACAAAGTGTTCATCGACGACAATGCTTTCCGAATAGCCGCCATAGGTAACCGGCGCGGTATTGTGCTTGTCCGGCGAGTTGAAGGTGAGGGTCTGGTTCGGGCATAACTGTTCCAGGCCGTCCCGGCAATTGGGGCAGGTATGGTCCGAATCGACCAGACAACCAACCCCTACCAGGTCACCTGATTTGAATCTGATGACTGCTGCCCCGACAGTAGTGACCCGGCCAACGATTTCATGGCCAGGAACAACCGGATAAACGGTGGGCATTATGCTGCTCCATTCGTTGCGGACCGTGTGTAGATCGGAGTGACAGATGCCGCAGAAAAGGATTTCGATCTGCACGTCGCGATCAGTGGTATCCCGGCGCGGGATCGTGGTGGAGGCCAGCGGTGATGTGGCACTGGTAGCGGAATAGGCTTTGGCGTTGAACATGGTTGTATTCTCCTGTTTTTTAGTTTGCTTACCGACCGGTCATCTGTTCCAGCTTTTCCGGGTACCGTTCTCCCTGCACTGTTATCTGTGCGGTGGCGCTGTCGATTGCGCTCAGATCGTCAGCCGTGAGTTCGATGGAAACAGCGCCGATGTTCTCATTCAGGCGCTCCAGCTTTGTGGTGCCGGGGATTGGCACGATCCACGGCTTTTGTGCCAGCAGCCAGGCCAGCGCGATCCGGGCCGGAGTTGCATTCTTTTCTGCCGCGATCCTGCCGAGCAGGTCAACCAAAGTTTGATTCGCCTTCAATGCCTCGGGGGTAAAGCGCGGCAAGGAGCTGCGGAAGTCGGTACTGTCAAAGGTGGTATTTTCATTCATCTTTCCGGTAAGGAACCCCTTACCCAGCGGGCTATAAGGGACAAGACCGATTCCCAGCTCTTCCAGTGTCTGCAGCAATCCCTCCTCAGGCCGTCTAAACCACAATGAATACTCATTCTGGACCGCGGCAACCGGCTGCACGGCGTGGGCGCGGCGAATCGTCTGTACCCCCGTTTCGGAAAGGCCGAAATGCCTGACCTTTCCCGCCTGGATCAGCTCCTTCACTGCACCGGCAACCTCTTCGATCGGCACGTCCGGATCTACACGGTGCTGATAGAACAGATCGATAACATCAATTTTAAGTCGTTTGAGGGATGCTTCGGCCACCGCTTTGATATGCTCCGGCCGACTGTTCAGGACTGGCCCGCTCCCCTTCATCGCCCGGGGATCTACGCTGGTATCGAAACCGAACTTTGTGGCAATCACCACCCGGTCCCGCAGCGGCGCGAGCGCCTCACCGACCAGTTCCTCGTTCGTGAACGGGCCATAGACCTCTGCCGTATCGAAGAATGTTATGCCGCGTTCCACGGCTGTCCGGAGGAGCGAGATCATCTCCTGTTTGTCTTTGGGCGGACCGTACGAAAAACTCATCCCCATGCAACCAAGCCCGAGCGCCGAAACTTCCAGACCGCTTTTTCCCAATATACGTTTTTTCATCGTTTTCTCCTTTTCACTGTTTAACAGCCTTACCCGTTGATGATTATACCGTACTCCATGAAAAGCGAAGGCCGGTAGACCAATCCTGTTGATTTCTTGCCTGATCGTACGAATCACCGGATAATGGTTGTAACGCAAAGGGGGGGCAGGTAATATTAGATCAGAGGAAATCGATGCGAAGCGAGGTAGTTATGCAGGATATTGACAATAACAACGTGGAAGTCGCGATCGGAGTCTTGGGAAAGAGCATTGCCCGATTGACCGAAAAAGACGAGTTATACACAACCGCTGTCCCGGGCCTGTCACTGTTTCGGTGGAATGAGCCGACCGAGCCGATCACCGGCATGTACGAACCGAGCGTCTGCCTGATCGCACAGGGGGCCAAGCGGGTGCGGCTAGGGGAAGATACCTTTGTCTATGACGCCCACCATTACCTGATCACGTCCGTGCATCTCCCCACGGTGGTGCAGATTATCGAAGCGAGCCCGGAGAAGCCTTACCTGGGGCTCAGGTTGATGCTTGATCAGCGCGAGATTTCACAGCTGATGGTGGACAGCAATCTCCCTCCGCCGCGTGCGCAGCAATCAAGCCGTGGCATGGCGACCGGCGAGGTGACGCTGCCGCTGCTGACCGCCATTCAGCGATTGATCGACCTGCTTGCCGAACAGCAGGACATACCGATTCTGGCGCCGATCATCCAGCGGGAAATCATCTACCGTCTGCTTGTGGGTGATCAGGGCGAGCGTCTGCGCCAGATTGCGTCGACGGGGAGTCAGAGTCAACAGATAGCGCGGGCCATCGACTGGTTGAAGGGCAACTTCTCGCAGCCGTTACATATCGATGACCTCGCTGCGCAGGCCCGCATGAGCAGCTCCACGTTTCATCATCACTTCCGGTCCATGACCGCGCTCAGCCCGTTACAGTTCCAGAAGCAGCTCCGCCTGCAGGAAGCCAGGCGCCTGATGCTGGCAGAACGCATGGATGCCGCGACCGCAGCGTTTCAGGTCGGCTACGAGAGCCCTTCCCAGTTCAGCCGTGAATACAACCGGCTGTTCGGGGCACCACCGTTACGGGACATCACGAATTTGCGGCAAATGGCTTGATAGCTTCCTGTCAAGGCGGTATCTGCAGAGTTGTATGGAGTGTTAGTCAGCCGGCTATCTGAATCCAAAAACAGCAAAGGCGGCCGATCAGCCGCCTTTATTTAATAGGTATGTTGTGCCCGGAATTCTAAATCCAGGTAGTCCAAACAGTTCTTATTACTACAGAGATTCGAGTCTGAATATGTTAGAGCCGGAATCAATCCCCTTGAAATTATCCGAGTCAATGTTGCTGACGGAAACCGAGACAAAGGCAGCTTTATCTATTTCCTTGTTTCCAAAGATAAATTCCCATTTTTCAATTCTTTCGTCACTGTGACCGGATGGGTAATACTCGAACGAAAATTTAGTGTCCCGATTATCGGTTGTCCGCTTGTTGTTCCAATCAACGGGAAGAATAATGGAACTATCGGCAGAGAAATTGAAGGATTGGTTTGATTCAATATCAGAAGGTCTCAGGAAAGTATCATGTGGAATCGATTCAACTCCGGCGATATCTGATTCTACCACATCACTTAATCCAAAATAGCAATCGGTCGCACTCTGGTTGTCGATTTTCAGATATTTTACGATCATAAACGGCTTTCCGGTGACCATGAGAGCTCGTTGATTGTGTGAGTTGAGCCGATAGAGCGTAACGGAAGAATTACTCTTGAACTGCTTGTCACGGGTAAGATCATCACCGCATCCGCCAAGAAAAAGTGCCGTTATCACTACAAAAAGCGTAACTATTTGTATGAAATATCTGTTCATTGTTCCTCCGATAATGAGGTGTGCTTTAGTGGCTAGACTGTAACGCCGAGCATTAGTTGCTGTCAATTGAGTAATTATTTGTGCAGCAGGTTTTGCCGGCGGGGAGTTCATCGGTGGCATCAGTGATGTCCCCGGAATTTTTACGCTTCGAATTCTTCGGAATGCCACCAAAGTCCCCTCAGCCTCTCGTCAACGTTGCATGGTGTCCTGTGACAATTCCGATCCGCCACATTTCCAGCCGGCTCTCCTCTGCAGGCCTTTGAATCGCCAATGGGACGACTTCTTTCGTATCGGGTCGTTAACTATGTCGACCCAGCCGCTCGACCGCTTGAAGGCTGATATTCTTCCAGATTCGATCAATTCGTCGAGCGTCACCTTCGAGACGACGCCATGGGAGGAATCGGCATAGCGGACAACAATCTTCTTACCTTCAATCGTTCTTTTTAACGAGGCGCCACTTTTGGATGCGATCGAACAGATCTGAACGGTGCCGATTATCACGACATATTGACAGGGTGCAGATTCTTCTACCAGGCAGGTCCAGTAATCGGCGGATGAGATGAATTTTTCGATTTTACAAACTTCGGGAGCGGGCAGCCTACGACAGGTTTCCATAAAAACTCCTCGACTTAGTTCGATTCACACCGGCAGCTCCGGATGGGGAAGCGTACTACGAGGTATATTAAATCGCACAAATGTATTTTTTCAAGATAGGCAATCAATCTTTCGTTTCCAAAAGGGTTACGAGATCAAGCTGATCCGGATTATCCAGGGGGCTTTACATGTCCAGACCCGGGTGCTGCAGGAATTTGCGCTGAAACAGCAAAGGCGACCGATCGGCCGCCTTTTGATTGCATTAGTTTAAATATTTTGAATGTCAGAAGTTGAGAGATCTGATCCCTTTGCTTCCATGCAAATCAACTACGCCCCATCATGTCTTCACGGCCTTATTTCAACGATCGTGCCTTTTGGCGCTAACCTGTCAATTTCCTCTATTTCTTCGTCGGTAACGGCAATACACCCTTTCGTCCAGTCAATCTCTGTGTGAAGATCACCAACCCACGAGAATCCGTTCTTAATGCCGTGGATCATGATGTCTCCGCCCGGAGAAACACCAAGTTGTTTTGCCCGCTTTTTGTCTTTCTCGTTTGGATAGGAAATATGAAGAGACAGGTGATAACGGCTGTCCTTATTTCTTGAATCGATGACGTAGGTCCCCTCCGGGGTTTTGTTATCGCCCTGCCTTTCTTTTGGACCATTCGGGTTCCCCCCCAAGGCTATCTTGTAAGTCTTGAGCACCTTGCCCTTGGAGAACAACGTCAATCGTCGTTCATTCTTTTCTATCAGGATCTTATCTGCCGGTCCTTTCTGAAGTGCAAAAACCTCTTTTTGCAGTGTAACAATCTCGTCCTCTTTGTTCTTAACCTCTTGCTCAATCTCCTCAATCATTTCTTGCAGTGTAACAATCTCATCCCCATAGCCTTTAGCCTCTTGCTGGAGAGTCTCAATATGTATTTGCTGCGTAGCAATCGTCTTATCTTTGATAATGACATTATTGATATTAAATATCATCATCTCGCTGTCTTTCCTGTACTCACTCTCCGGGTAATCCTTTATGAGTTTCTGAAAACATTCCAGAGCTTTCTGATAATCTTTTTGTTCATTCCGGGGATGGGCATAAACAATACCCATCTCAAAAAAAACCCTGTCTCCGGTCGTGGGATATTTTTCAATAATCTGCTGATATTTGCTCAGAGAGGCCTCGTAGCTCCCCTGGCTGAAAAAATCATTCGCTTCTTTAAACTCCTCATTAAAGTGACTGCATCCGCATGTCAGCATTGGTGCTATTATGATGCAGGCAAAGAACAAGTTTAGGTGCTTACCCATCCTGATTTGCTTTTTACCCATATATGACTTCGTGTTCGTCAATAATATGTTTGATAATTGCCGAATCATTCCTTTTCCACTTCCTGATATATCCAAAAGAGACTGGGCAGTTAGTTTCTGACTACCCGGGCTTGTTCGATGCTTATCCCCTCAGCCATGAGTTCCCTCATTGCCGCGTTGCCGACAACCCTCAGTTCGCTGCAAGCGGTAAATAAAAACAGCGCCGATATGACTAACAGATAGCGTAGCATGGGACTCCTCCGGCTGATTCTTCCGTGCCTTTTCCTGAAGGCATGGAGATCCAGACCTGAATGGTGGAAGCATAAGGAAGTGGCAGAGTGTCAAATCTCTGCCACTTCCTTTCCGGAGCACTAACGGCAAAGTTAACTGCTCCCAAGTTGACTTACTTCTTCATTGATTTGCGGAAAACTTCGTCAGCTCGCTTCGCCTTTTCATCTGCGACCAGCGTTTTTTCATCTGCGATCTTCGCCCTTTCCTCCGCCATCTTTAGAGCATTTTCTGCCCGGGTTGCGGCAGCATCTGCCTTTAACGTGGCCGCATCAGATGCCGCCTTGGCTGCCTGCGCATCCTTTGCTGCCTGATCAGCTTTCGCATCAGTCATCATTTGCTGCGACTGAACTTTCTCAAGTTCACGTGTTGATGCACACCCCCACATAGTAAGAGCAGAAACAAGCATCGTTGAAATCACCAAAAGTCTCATCATCGGTTATCACCTCCTTTCTCTCGTTTGATAGGTTCAATCAATACAGCATCCAGTTCCAAATCAATTTTCAAGCGCTTGATTGCATCTTTGGCCTCTTTGATATCATTGAAAGGGCCGGCGATAACATTATGGCTATCGCTCCTTGATAACACCCTTGCCGGGATTGGTGGGCCCTGGTGGTTGATAATGGCGGCAAGCCTCACCGCATCAATCCTGTTACGTACGTTAGCAGCCAAAACAGACCACGCATCTGTTTTCAGTTCCGGGATTTCCGGTCTGCCATATAATTCGCCCGGGTGCCTGACCTCCGTGGGTTCCGCAACCACTTTTCCACTTCCTTGCCTGATCTCGAATATGGGGACAGGAATCCCGCGGGCCTCGGCCAATACTTTCTTGACTTTATTCCAGTCAAGCGTGCGCCCTGATTCCTTTTCAACAGTTCTCAATTTTTTATAGATCTTATCGAGCTCAGCAGCATCCAACTCTTCCGTGGATGCATGAACTTCCATGTAAACTACTCCATTGCTCTGACCGAGGAGATATGGCTGGTTAACGATGCTTACAGTGGTTTTAACCGGAGTGTTCTCATAGAGTCTTTTCACGTCTTCCGGGTAGAGTCTTATGCAGCCATTGGTTGCCCTGAGACCAATGCTGGCCGGTTTATTGGTGCCATGGATCAAATAACTCGGCGCACTTAAATATAGCGCGAATTCTCCCAGGGGATTTTGAGGCCCCGGCAGAACCGTGGCGGGCAGAGGATCTCCTTTTTTCAGATGATCCTTGGCAATTGAGGTGGGCACATGCCAGGTCGGCCGGCTTACCTTGCGCTCCACACGCATTAGACCTCTGGGCGAGGGTCGCTCTTCGGTACCGACACCGACCGGGTAGGTCAACACTGTCAATGGCTCACTATTTCCTTTGAATTGAAAAAGCCTCATTGCCGCCAGGTTGATGACAATGCCTTTTCTGGGAGCGTCCGGCAGGATAAAGCTCATAGGCAACATGATGCGTTCTCCTACCTCAGGCACCCAAATATCAGCCCATGGATTAGTTGCACTGACTCCATTCAGCCCCAGGCTGAAGTGCCTTGCAATATCCGGTAGCGTATCCCCCTTTTCAAGGCTGATGAATCTCAATCGACCAATGACATCATCTCCCTTTGCAACAGAAAACTCGTTTCGTTCGACATTTTCCTCCAAATGTTTTGGAACAAGCTGGTATTCGTCAGGAGCTCTTTTCATAGCAATACATCCCTGTAGAGATAATATAACGACAAAAAGAGCTGTAAGACGAAGCGTATTGGATAAGGATATCAGCTCAATGATTCGGTACATGGGTCAAGTAATGTCCTTTTAATGATGTGATGGCACAAAAAAAGCCGGGTCGCCTAATATCTTCTGGATATTTCGGCGACCCGGCTGTCTCTGTGAGACCCTGTAGGCTTTCCGTCCCATTCTCGCGAATGGTTT
>JBGQLM010000172.1:0-8470 GCA_041500085.1 Geobacteraceae bacterium | reverse complement strand
GGAGCCCCGCTGGATCGAGATCTGGGCCCGCGACGTGAATCACGCCGACCCGCGGTCCGCCGCGGCCCGGGCGGGCCGGAAGTTCGTCGTGATGATCCCGCCGCCGAACGTCACGGGCGCGCTCCACATGGGGCACGCGCTGAACAACACCCTCCAGGATATCCTCTGCCGCTGGAAGCGGATGCAGGGTTACAACGTCCTCTGGATGCCCGGCACCGACCACGCCGGCATAGCGACGCAGAACGTTGTCGAGCGTCAGCTTGCGGCCGAAAAGAAGGATCGTCACGATCTCGGCAGAGAGGCGTTCATCGAGCGGGTCTGGCGATGGAAAGCCGAGTCCGGCGGGCAGATAATCGGCCAGCTCAAAAGGCTGGGTGCTTCATGCGACTGGGAACGCGAACGGTTCACCATGGACGAGGGACTGTCGAAGGCCGTCCGCACCGTATTCGTCAAACTTTATGACGACGGGTTGATCTATAGGGATAACCGGCTGATCAACTGGTGCCCCCGCTGTCATACCGCGCTTTCCGACATAGAGGTCGAACACGAGGAGAAGAAGGGCCACCTGTGGCATATCCGCTATCCTGTTGTGGGAGAGCCGGGCCGCTTTGTCGTTGTTGCCACTACCCGCCCGGAAACAATGCTCGGCGATACGGCCGTTGCCGTGCATCCGGAAGACGAGCGCTATCAGGGGTTGATCGGTAAAAAGGTCCTGCTGCCGCTGGTAAATCGCGAGATCCCGGTCGTGGCTGATGAGTATGTCGACCGCGATTTCGGGACCGGTGTCGTCAAGATAACCCCTGCTCACGACTTCAACGACTTCGAGGTTGGGCTTCGCCACGGGCTTGACAGGATCAACGTTCTTGACGAATCAGCGGTTGTCAATGCTGCAGGCCGCCAGTACGAGGGGTTGGACAGGTTCGAGGCGAGAAAGCGTATCGTTGCCGAGCTCGAAGAAGAAGGCCTCCTGGAGAAGATCGACGACCACGGGATGTCGGTAGGGGGCTGCTACCGTTGCAAAACGGTCGTGGAACCGTATCTCTCGCTGCAGTGGTACGTCAAGGTCGCTCCTCTTGCCGAGCGTGCACTGGCAGCAGTCAAGGACGGGAAAACCCGGATTCTTCCGAAACAGTGGGAAAATACCTACTTCGACTGGATGGAGAATATCCGCGACTGGTGCATCTCACGCCAGATCTGGTGGGGGCACCGGATTCCGGCCTGGTTCTGCGATCACTGCGGCGAGATAACGGTTGCGATGGAGGACCCGTCGAGCTGCTCGAAATGCGGCAGCGACAAGATCAGGCAGGAGACCGATGTGCTCGATACCTGGTTCTCTTCTGCTCTCTGGCCCTTCTCGACAATGGGGTGGCCGGACAAGACCCCTGAACTGGAAACATTCTATCCGACAGCATGCCTGGTGACCGGTTTTGACATCCTGTTTTTCTGGGTGGCCAGAATGATGATGATGGGTCTGCACTTCATGGATGAAGTTCCGTTTGCCGATGTATACATCCATGCCCTTGTCCGTGATGCCCAGGGCCAGAAGATGAGCAAGTCCAAGGGGAATGTGATCGACCCGCTGACCGTAATCGATCAGTATGGCACCGATGCCTTTCGTTTCACGCTTGCCGCCTTCGCTGCCCAGGGGCGCGATATAAAGCTTGCGGAAGAGCGGATTGCCGGCTACCGCAACTTCTGCAACAAGGTCTGGAATGCCGCCCGTTTCACCCTGATGAATCTGGAGGGTTTCGAGCCGGACAGCGTCAAGCTCGAAGAGCTGAAACTCTCCGAAGCGGACAAGTGGATCCTGCACCGCCTGAACGAGACAATCAGGGAGACGGATCTGTCGATCACCGAGTATCGTTTCAACGAGGCTGCCATGGGGCTTTACCAGTTCACCTGGAGCGAATTCTGCGACTGGTACCTGGAACTCACCAAGAGGGATCTGTATGGCGAGAATCCGGTGCGTAAAGCGGTTGCGCAGTACGTTCTCTGGTATACGCTTGACCATCTGCTGAGGCTCCTGCATCCGTTCATGCCTTTCATTACCGAAGAGATCTGGCAGGCACTGCCGGGCGCCAAAACCGTCCCTAGCATCATGCTTGCGGACTATCCCGTACCCTGCCAATATCGCGAACATCCCGAAGCAGCAGGCAGGATGGAGCAGGTCATGGCGGTCATCAGCGGAATCCGGAACATCCGCGGCGAAATGGAAGTCCCGCCATCTAAAGAGATCGCGGTTATCCTCTCGTGTGCCTCGGAGGAGAGCCGTCTGCTTATGAAGCATAACGAAAGCTCCATCATGGGGCTGGCACGTGTCGGTGATCTTGCCATCGGAATCGGCGTAGACAAGCCGGAGGATGCTTCCATTCAGGTGGCTGGGGATGTCCGGATATTCGTCCCGCTCAAAGGACTGGTCGATGTTGCTGCCGAGGAGGAGCGTCTTCTGAAGGAGATCGGCAAGATCGCCAAGGATATCGAGATCTTTTCGAAGAAGCTCGAAAATCCGGCTTTCGTAGATAGGGCTCCGGCAGATATCGTGGCAAAGGAGCGGGAGAAGCTCGCAGAGGTGACAGCCAAAAAAGCCCTGCTTGAGGAGAGCCTGGAGAAGATCAGAAAGCTTGGATAAAACGGTGACTAGTGACTGGCGATAAGTGATTAAGCCAGTTACCAGTTACCGACAACAGGAGAAACATTGCCACTCCCTGTGCCATTCTACATATTCGCCTTCATCCTCGGAGCGGTCGTCGGCTCCTTCCTTAATGTCTGCATCTATCGTCTGCCGGAAGAGAAGTCGATTGTCAGCCCGCCCTCGGCCTGCCCGAAGTGCGGCAGCAGGATAAGCTGGTATGACAATATTCCGATTGTCAGCTTTCTGATCCTGCGTGCCAGGTGCCGTGCCTGCCATGCTCCCGTATCATGGCGCTATCCGCTGGTCGAGGCTCTTAACGGCTCCCTGACCCTTCTGCTTTTCATGAAGTACGGCATATCCCTGACGTTTCTTGCCCTGTTTATCTTCTGCTCCAGCCTCGTCGTTATCACCTTCATTGACCTGGATCACCAGATCATTCCCGATGAAATTTCCCTCCCCGGCATAGTTGTCGGGTTCATTTTCTCCCTCTTCCTCTCTTGGAACGGCTGGCTGAACTCCCTGCTCGGAATACTGCTCGGTGGGGGCTCTCTTTTCCTGGTGGCGTGGGGGTATGCAAAGCTGACCGGTAAAGAAGGGATGGGGGGCGGGGATATCAAGCTGCTTGCCATGATGGGGGCATTTCTCGGCTGGCGCTCGATACTTTTCATCATCTTTGCGGCTTCGCTGCTCGGTTCTTTCATCGGCGTGGCAGCCATGCTGATACAAAAAAAGGACGGCAAGCTGGCGATTCCGTTCGGACCTTTCCTTGCTTTCGGTGCAGTTCTGTATATATTTTACGGCAGACAGATAATCACCTGGTATCTGTCTATCGGCAAATGAAAGACGAGGATAGAGGAATGAGAAAAAAGGACAAAGGGGCGAGGAGCGAGGAGCGAGGAGCGAGGATTAAGGAACGAGGAATGAGGAACGAGGAACGAGGAACGAGGATAAACCTTGCACCTCTCGCATCTAAACTCGATCCTCGAGCCCCGAACCTCGCACCTTTCGCCCCGCACCTCGAACCTGAGTTATGATCTCCCGCTTCAAATTCAGCCTAACCTTCGCCATCCTGGCTTCCCTGACTTCCCTGCTTCTTCTGACCTGGCTTCTCTTAAGCATCATCTCTTTCAAAACCGCCGAAAAAGACCTTCTTGCAGCCAAGAGCAGCCATGCTGCTTCGCTGCTCAAGGTTATCATCGCGAATCTGCCGGAAAACATCGGCAGTGAGCCACTGCAAACACTTTCGGCAACACTTTCGGCTGAGAAGGATTTTGCCGGTTTCACGATCATCGATCAGAAAGGAGAAGCGGTCTTCAGCCATGCAGACCGGCTGGGAGTTGATCCGCTGCTGCGCGATACGCTGCGACATCCGGCAGTAAAAAGCCAGATTCCGGCGCAAAGCCAGCTGTTGCTGGCCTACGCGCCGATAGTGCAAGGTGGGAAGATGACCGGGGCCGCCCGGCTTTCTTTGTCGCTTGGCAGCGAATACGCCCGCCTTGCCCGCTCACGTACCCTTTTCTTGGGCTACTTCATCCTCGATTTCATACTGCTGCTCGGGCTGGGTGCGTTCATCCTGAGACGGATTATCGTCTCGCCTCTCGAACGACTGTTGAAGGCGACCGAGCGCGTTATCGCCGGGGATTACAGTCATCCGGTCCATATCCCGGCGAGCCTTGAAATCGCCGGTCTGGCTGAATCCTTCAACTTGATGCAGGATACCCTGAGGGAGCGTCGTGATCAGGTAGAAGCCCATCTGAGTTCTCTTGAAGCTGCAAACAAGGCGCTAAAGGAGGCGAGACTCGAAACGATCCGCTCGGAAAAGATGGCTTCCATTGGTCTCCTTGCGGCAGGGATGGCTCATGAGATAGGAGCTCCGCTCTCCGCTATCATAGGGTACAGTGGCATACTGTCAGAGGAGCTTTCAGCTGATGCGGAAAAGAGCGACTGCTTGCGGCGGATAACGGAGGATGCCGGGCGGATAGACCGGCTTGTCAGGGATCTGCTCAACTATGCCAAGCCGGTAAAACCCGAGATTGAAAGGATCGATGTGAAGGAGTTCTTCGATGACCTTTATGCCATGCTTGAGCGGCAGGGGATTTTCAAGCGGCTGGAAGCGTCTCTGACCCTCGAAGACGATCTGCCGACTCTTTATCTCGATCGTCATCAGCTCATACAGGTCCTGATGAATCTGGTCATGAACGCCCGTGATGCGATGCCGGACGGTGGCAAGCTCAGGATAAGCGCATCTACCGTCGATAATGACTATCTGATGATCGAGATTGAAGACAGCGGTGACGGGATATCGGCCGAGAACCTGGACAGGATATTCGATCCTTTTTTTACCACAAAAGAGCCGGGCAGGGGCACCGGACTCGGCCTTGCCATATCGGCACGTCTTGTCGAGTCATTCGGCGGGAAGATAGCAGTGGAGAGCGAACCGGGCAGGGGGACGACATTCAGAGTGAAGCTGCCGGGGGTGAAGGATGAAGAGTGAGAAGAAAAAGCGGATCCTGGTGGTCGATGACGAGGAAAATCTGCGGCACCTTCTCTCTCTCCTGCTGAAGAAGCAGGGCTACGCTCCGGAGAGCGCCACAGACGGAGCAGAGGCTCTGGAAAAGCTCTCTGCCGGCTCCTTCGACTTTGTCCTGAGCGATATCCTGATGCCGAAGATGGATGGCAGGGCCTTGCTGGGAGAGATCATCGCCAGAAAGATCGAGACAACAGTCATCATGATGTCCGCATACGGAAACCTCGATACGGCAATCGAGTGCATGAAGCTCGGAGCTTATGACTATATTTCGAAACCGTTCAAGAATGACGAGATCGTGCTGGTTCTGAAGAAAGCCGAAGAGCGGGAGCGCCTGAAAGAAGAGAACAAGCGGCTGAAGCAGGAGATGCAGCGGGAGTTCGGCTTCGCAAATATTATCAGCCGAAACAGGCGGATGCAGGAGATCTTCTCCCTTGTCAGAAAGGTCTGCGACTACAAGACAACCGTTCTGATCACCGGCGAATCAGGCACCGGGAAGGAGCTGATCGCCCGCGCCATCCACTTCGAAGGGACAAGAAAGAGCGCTGCTTTTGTGGCGGTAAACTGCGCGGCCATCCCGGAAAACCTTCTCGAAAGCGAGCTGTTCGGACATGTCAGGGGCGCGTTCACTGATGCGGTCTCCGACAAGGCGGGTCTGTTCGAGCAGGCTGACGGCGGCACGCTCTTTCTCGACGAGATCGGCGAGATGCCGCTCTCCCTTCAGGTCAAGCTCCTTCGGGTGCTTCAGGGTGAAGAGATAAAGAGGGTGGGGGGGAGCTCTTCGAAAAAGGTCGATGTCCGGGTCGTTTCGGCAACATCCAGGAACCTTGAAGAGGATGCCGCTGCCGGCCGCTTCCGCGAGGACCTCTTCTTCAGGCTGAATGTTTTTGCCCTGTCGCTGCCGCCGCTTCGTGAGCGGCTTGATGACCTGCCGCTGCTGACAGAGCACTTTCTTGGCAGGTTCTCGCAGAAGTTCGGCAAGGCTGTGCCGGCCATTTCTCTTGATGCCACGGCGGCGCTGAATTCGTATTCCTGGCCCGGTAATGTGAGGGAGTTGGAGAATGCCCTTGAGAGAGGAGTTATCCTGTGTGAAGGTGAAGTCCTTACGGCGGAGCAGCTGCCGGAAAGGATAACAGGCCGGGCATCGGTTGATTCGAACCTCCGGATAACCGGGGAATCGCTTTCGATACGGCAGACAGGAGAGGCGATGGAACGTGAGCTGATACGCCGGGCGCTGGACAGAACCGGCGGCAACCGTACCCATGCTGCCAAGGTGCTGGAGATCAGTCTGCGGTCGCTGATTTACAAGATCAAGGAGTACGGGATGGAGTGATGTTGCGTACTGCTATGCAAAAAGTGCATTGTTTGTCTGTGTTACAGATTTGTCAAATACAGTGAAGTTTGTTATTTCAGTAGGTTACAGTATGCCTTGTTTATAGATTGATTGGCATTATTGTTGCTGTATATTTAACGCCGGAAAATTATCATCTTATGTACACAGTAGTTCAATTCAAGGGGTGCGACATGAAACCAGAGATCAGGAATTCGTTGCTGCTGACTCTACTGCTTGCCTTTCTGTTTGTTCCATCATTGCTGCAGGCCGATCCCGGGAACCAGTACTGCATTACCCCCCCGTTCATTACCTCCGGGGTGAAGCCGAATCTCCTGCTTATGATCGACAACTCCTCCAGCATGTACGACCTGGCCTATGCGGACGGAGGGCAGGTCACCGGTTCTTCAATGACCCGACAGCCCTACTACTGCTATGACGAGACCTACAAGACCAACTACTGCTCCGGCAACAGCTCCCGCAGATGCAATGGCGATTCCAGCTGCAAAACTTGCTCAGGCAATGCTGCGCAGTACTGCAACACCTCTGCCGACTGCGGCTCTTCGCAGACCTGCGACACGGTCCAGACCTGCAACAACCTCTATTCCGGCTACTTCGACCAGATTACCTTTTACGACTACGACTTAACCAACCTCTACTTCAACCCGGTCGCCACCTTTCCGGCGAGTACCGCCTGCGACAAGTTCCGGGACAGCACTCTCTGTGTCAAATTCAACACCTCCGTTACCCCCAATACGGTCAGCAAGTTCACTGCTTCCGGGAACTACCTCAACTGGCTCACCGCCTCCAAGTTCGACGTCGAGAAGCAGATCATTACCGGCGGCAAATATGTCAACTTTGCGGGCACGGTAAACGGTCTGCAGGCCGAGTCCCGCGGCTGCGTCGGCCAGCGCTTCCTCAAGGAGGCCTTGACCGCCGATTTCGTCAACTATGCCAACGGCGCGACCGATCCGAACACCAAGCTCGGCCTGGTCATCGCCATCCGGGGGCCGATCGACTCGGCCAATGCTTCTGCGCCGTCCCAGGGGGGGCAGACCTTCATCGAGTTCTTCCGCGGCAACTACAACAAGGAGAACTGCCAGGCCGCCATGCAGATCTGGGGTGACGGCAGCGCCAATCAGAACTCTGTCAGAACGGCGGTGGAGAACTGCCTGAATTACAGCAGCAGTTCGAGCAACTTCTGTTCCGGTGACCACAGCATCACCTGCACGACCAACTCCAACTGCATCTTTCCCGGCACCGCTGCAGTGCCTGGGCACTGCAACAACAACGCCGGTCTCGCCTGCAATGCCGACGCCGACTGCGGCACCCACGTAATCCCCGGAATGTGCAGCAACGGCGCGATAGCCTGTACCGATAACACCCCCTGCGTGGTGAAAACATCCGGTCACTGCTCCAACAACGGGGCACAAACCTGCAGTGCCGACAGCGAATGCGTGGGCTTTTGGTCAATGGGGAGTTGCAGCAACCAGTCCAAGAACTGCACGGCCGCCAGCGACTGCACCATCCCGCCGGTGAACGGCAGCTGCACTACCGGCCTGGTTGGGGGCGCCTGCACCACCAACGCCAACTGCGACAAGGACGCGGTAGGGGGGAAGTGTAGCCAGAACGCGGCCATTTCCTGCTCAGTCAATGCCGACTGCGGCTACACGACAACGGCTCTTTCCGGCAAGTGCAGCGCCAAGCACGGCAGCAACTACGACTCCTGCACCACCAATGCCGACTGCGGCACGAGCCAGGATCCGACCAAGTACGGCACCTGCAGCGCCCCGGTGCCGAGCCAGACCCTGAACGGCACCTGTACTAACCCGGCTCCGGCCGCGGCCGTAGCCGGCACCTGCAGCAATTACCATGCGGCGGTCACCGGCAGCTGCACCGGGTACGTTCCGCCCGTCACCTATACCTGCTCCGGAGTCGTTAATACAACTGGCACCTGTACCGTCCCGGCGCCGACTACGGC
>JBGQLM010000171.1:0-8642 GCA_041500085.1 Geobacteraceae bacterium | reverse complement strand
GCACAAATCCCATGAGTATCTGATAAGTGTTTATTACGATAACCATGGTACATAATAAAAAAAAGTCCCCGCCAGAGGCGAGGACTTTGTCAGCCATCTGACCCCACCTGTAAGTGGGGTCAGACGGTAATATAAAATGGTAATTACATACTGTGTATCGATTCTAATAGCTGCATGTTACTATTTGATTCTTATGCCTTTGTCATCAGTCATAAGACCAGTGTCTGTCACGGCTGTGTCATAAATACCATTGGGGCCTGCAGAAAGTATCCAAGCCGAACCGGTAAACATATTGTTATCACTTGGGTTGATCATCAACTGTTTCAAGTTGATGACATACGGCTTATCCCAGGGATCTTTGTTAACATCCGTAATATATGGCCCCTTCCAAAGTCTATCCCCGTAAGTGGCCTTTCCTGTAACCTCATTGGATAAATGATCTCTGATATCCTGCATTTTTGAGGTGTCCATCCCCAATGCGCCCAACGAAGTAACATCGGCAGCCGAAAGGCTTGCAGGGTCACCAGTTACAAGTACCGTTACATCAGTAGTCGTCGGATCTGATTTAAACGGCCACACACCGGTATCTTTCTTGAAGTTCATTATGGCTGTTTGCAATGTTTTGCAATCTGCCAATGCCCGCGCATTTCTGGATTCTTCGATCTGATTGAAAATCATTGGGACCAATACACCTGCAAGAATAGCAATAATTGCAGCGACTACAATAACCTCAATCAGAGTGAACCCCTTGTGATTCTTTACTGGCATCATACGAAACCTCCTGGCAAGATATGTGATTTGTTACAACGAATTAAATGTCTGAATGATAACTGGCTGCGTTGGGCCATTGGGTTCCCGTTGGGATAGGGCCGGATTGCAGTAACGTACTACCACGATTTCTTACGTCTATCATACAACCTCCGAGCTGCATATATATTTATTGGATAACGTCAATATAATAAAAATGTTTCCGGGCCGAACATACTGAAAGCACTGATTACTTCGATCGTCATATCAAAAGAATACTTTAATGATGTCTATGGCGGATTCGTTTGATTCCCAATTGCAACTGGCTTCGTATACACCAGCCTAGCTGATCGATCAGACATCGACTCAGGGCTTTGTCGTCGCTGGAGCTGCATTGTCATTCTCTGGCTGCTCAAGCGATTGGAAGCCTGCGGGAAACGTCCGGTTGGTACGCATAATCCAATCGCGCGAGGATTTCTCAGTCACCAGGCTACCCAGGTTGTTGATCAGGTGAAAGTCCCCGCCCATGTCGCGCATGCGCTTCTCGTGTTCAGCCCGGATCTCGTCAACATTCCTGGCATTCAGGATATAGGGGGTCATCATGATGACCAGCTCGCTTTTTGACCGTTCCTGTTTGTTAAAGGAAAAGAGCATGCCGAGATAGGGGATGTCGCCCAGTAGCGGAACGCTGTTTTTTGTTTCGGTCAGCCTGTCAGAGATTAGTCCGGCAATGACAATGGTTTCCCCGGCCCGCGCATCCACCATCGTGTCGATTTCCCGTACGTTAATGACCGGTTTGGTGCTTGTCTTGTCGGGCGAGGTTGATACCTCCCTGATCTCAGAAACACTGGGGTGGATCTGCATGGTGATCGACCCTTCCTGGCCGATCTGTGGAGTGACATCGAGAAAGATGCCGACTTCGTCCACCTGGGGAGTTGTTGTAAAGGTATCCTGACCGCCGATGGCATTGTTTTGGGTTGTTTTTGTAGAGATCCAGGAGACCTCTTTTGTGGTAAGTTTGATGACCGCCTTTTGGTTGTTGAGGGCACTGATCTTTGGGCTTGAAAGCATGTTGACGTTGCCCTGCTCTTTCATTGCGTCGATCAGGACGGAGAAGTCACTGCCGGATGCGGAAAACTTGAATGTACCGGTGCTGGCTAATGCAGAGGCACCTCCGGTGACAGGAATAAGAGCCTGCGTCAGCGTCATGTTCGATGCCTTGTCTATGACGCTTTTCCAGTCAATCCCGAGCGAGAATGAATCTTTAAGACTGACCTCCATTATATGGGCCTGAATCAATACCTGTCGTTTGCTGCCCTCCTCGACATCAGCCAAAAATGATGCGATCTTGTCTTGATTCTCGGTAAAATCGGTCACCAGAATGATGCCGGCGGTCTCGTTAACGACCAGCTGTTTGAGCTGATTCTGGGTGATTTGTGCATTCTGCAGCAGAGGGTCATCGATTTCGGTCGTCTGGGTGATGGATCGACTGGTCTGGGAAGCAGATGACTGCCGGTCATACCCACCCAGATTGCTCGAGTTCCCTACCGTTTGGGCCGTACCGCTCACCGTGCGTTCGCCAACGATCTTTCTTTCTGCTTCCCCTCGGATATAGCCTCCGCCATCGCGCTTGCCCATTCCGCTAGTGCCGAATACAAGCAGTTCCAGAGAACCCTCCAGTGTCCCCCAAAAATCGGATTTCCCTTCTGTTGTTACCGTAACGCTTCCTGAACTGCCGCTGGCTGCAAAACCGGAGACGTTCGTATTACTGCTTGAATTGCGTTTGTCCTTGATATAGTTGACCCGGAAGATACGTGTGGTGAGCTGTGGCCTGCCGACCAGGATGATGCCTTTCTCTACGGTGGCAGTGTAGCCGAGCGGTTTTAAAACTGCGTAGAGCAGCTCACCGAGCTTCCTGTTCTGGGCCTCGATCTTTACAAGGCCGCTGATCCCGCGTTCAGCAACGATCGGGACGCCACTCTCCTTGGAAAGCAGCATCAGTACGTCTTTGAGCTCAGCATTCTTTAGGGTGAGCGAGTAGGTTCGTCCCGGGTCGGTACTCCGATAGGCATCCGGCTCTTTTCTGTGCAGCTCGCTCTTTTCCTGCACCTTTGGTGTCGTGTAGGAAGGAGTGACCCTCGTGTCACGGATTGTGCTTACGGCGGGATTAACGCAGCCTGATATGAAGAGTGCGGCAACTAGTACGGCCCATGTTTGTCTGTTCATCTGGAACCCCGATCAATTCTGCCCTGATAGATATCGTAGATTTGCTTTTCTTCTTTACGG
This sequence comes from Geobacteraceae bacterium, assembly GCA_041500085.1. GTDB lineage: Bacteria > Desulfobacterota > Desulfuromonadia > Geobacterales > DSM-12255 > VEOV01. Next base: position 5,609 of record JBGQLM010000171.1, on the reverse strand, counting down.
TGGAGCGTCACTCTGTGACGGCTGATTGAATCAATAGTCCATCCGTCAATCTGGTCACCAGGTTTGACCGTTCTGCCGCTCATGATGGCGAAAAAGTGTGTATTGCTTTTCATGATTCCCTGCAGTTCCAGGTCAGATGCCGCTCCCGGGAAATTCTGTTTGATAGATGTACCCCTAGTGAGCTTCGAGGCTTCGGGACCCTTGAACGGCTCTCTGCGCCAGGTCGTTGCGTCTTCCGGGATTGTCTTCCATAAGGCCGTACCGCCATGTACTGCCGTTGCAGGTGGTACTGTGGCGGCAGAAAAGGCATGATTCACACCGGCAACAGACAGTGCCAGTAACAGTGTGATCCCGACAATGCGAGGATTAGCGTGCATTCTGACCTTTCAGAGCAAAGAGTTCCAGGGAGAGGTTTCCCGTGACGCCCTGTTTTCCAGAGGCTAGTTTAATGTCGACTATGCGTTTGAATCGCTCAATATTCTGGACTCTGCGTATGTATTCCGCAATTGAGCGATAGCTCCCTTCGATCGTGACCATGAAACGAAAACGGCTCAATTCGTTGTCCTGAGAAACTCCCCGTGAAGTTGGGCGTGATGCTGTGATCTCTGTACTCGCATCATGAGAAGTCACTTTAGACTGCTGGGCGGCCGCATAAAGGTCCTCAATAAAAGAAGCCGTGCCCGCCTCGGCCGGGAACAATCGGCTAAGTTTCTCCATCTCTTTTGATGCTGCATTGATCTTGGCGATCTCATTTTTTGAGGTGCTGATCTCGGCCTGCAGGCGCTTGTCAGCAGAGCTTCGCTTGAGCCGATAGAGCGGAAGCGCTATTGCAAGTATCAGAAGATAGACACAGAGAATTATGAGCTTATTTCGTCGAGTCAAGTGGCCTTACCTCGCAGGTGAATTTGACTGTCATCGATTTTTTTTGATCCCTGGAGCTTGATACGACAGATGGGTTACGATAGTGCTTCAGATACGGAGACTGATTCATTGCCTCCATCAGCCTGGTTATGGTTTTCTGCGTGCCAAGGTCACTGGTTTGGGGGAACGAGGCACTTATCTCAATAGTGTCAAGGTTGTCTTTGCTCGAGAAGTTGAATGAATCAAGGAAAACACCATCAGGCAGGTTCGAGGCCAATTCACGGAAGATTGGATAGAACATGACCTGGTCACCCGACAACTTCCTGAGGAGATCAAGATTTTTTGCAAAGGATACAGATGCCGCTTGAGATGCCTTCAGAGCGGCAACAGCTTTCTTCTCATCGGCAGTCTGTTTTTTCAGCCGGCTGTGGTGGTATTCGGTTGTTATGACAAAGAAGGTGGCCAGTAGTGCCGTCGCTATGTAGACCAGCATCCCTGATTTTTTGCGAAGCGGGAAGCGACGCAGTAATTCCGGGTTCATGAAGTTGACGAGTACACCGTTCTGGTAGGCTTTCTGTACCCCTCTCAGAACTATAAAGGGGTTTTCCGAGACTTGATCGTCCGTCTGGCTGGCAGCTAACATAGATGTTTCAACATCCATGGCATCCTGCAAGGCAGAAACGAGTTCAGGGATTGACGTATCGGTTCCGCATAGCCAGACCTTCTGAAGAGGGGTCATGGGGTTGGCACTCAGATACTGTGAGTTGATGCGGTACAACAGATCAAGGATGGTGAACATGCGGCGTTTCAGGTTGCGTTCTGCATCGAGCCCGTCTTTATAGTCAACGGTTTCGTTTAGTTCCAAGGTGTCATGGTACAGCAGGCACGACGAAGAGATGTAATAGGCCGAAATGGAGTGTGTATTGATTTCGAAGACCGCATGGGCATTGAAAATCGAATCCCGGATTGGTCCAACGGCATGCAGCGTTGCATCAAGTGCCGTCGTGACCGTCTTCAGTTTCAGCCGCGCTGCGCTAAATTCCTTCTTGTACGCCTTGAGTGTGTCTGTCGTGACGTACTCTGCCAGCCATGTCTGGTTATTCTGCTCAACTGCCATCGGGGCCAGGTTGATCTGTGGATTATCGTCATCTGGCTTTGCAGCGGTCTTGCGTGAAAGAAGCTTGAGGGCGTCCGGTTGCGGCATGCGCGGCAGCACATGTGTGCTGAACTGGACGTCTGCGGAAGGCAGAACCAGGTGGGCCTGATCCAGGCTGATGCCAGCATCGACGCGGATACGGGCGAGTATATCTGCCAGCTCGCCCTCAAGTAGTCTGTCATACCCCGTAGTTTGCTCGTCCTGTCCGTTGTGCCCTTTGGTCTCCACTGCTTCCAGGGGATAGGCCTTCTGGAAACGGACAACACCGCTCTCGGTGGCAATGGCCCGGATATATCTGTCGCGTATGTCGATAAAAAGATCGGCCATGGTGTCCTAGGGTACTGGTGGCAGGTTGATAAACAGCCTGCTTATGTTGTCGGAGATAAAATAATCAAAGCTTCCGCTGATCCTGATAGGGCCGGAACAGTCCGGGAATGTATAGATCTGGCTGATAAAGGTCACCTTCCCGATCGGCAGGTTTGTCGGGCTTGCCGGGACTGGAAATATGCTTGTAAAGTTTGCGAATCCGTTTTTGCAGCCCGAGGTCCTTTTGACCTCACCCGCAGCATCAGGCCGTCGGTATGAAACGATGAAATTGGCACTGCGGTGGCTGATACCGGTCATATCGGCAAATATGAAATTTCCTTGAATTCTGTGAGTTGGAGCAACCTCATTTATGTTCAGTTCAACTATAATATCGTCGCCGTCTGTTTCAAATGTACCGTTGATTCCGGCGCTCCTGATCTCCCCTGAAAGGTAGCGTTCACCATCGAGGTCAGTATTTATGAACACGGTATACTTAAATGGTTTTCCCCATGCATCAACAGAATATGTTTTTGGATCAAACCCACTTATGTACGGGCCGTTCCACATCGGATAAGCCGGGGATGGATTTGCGATCAGATACTTGAGCCCGCCTCGGGCCGAGTAGTTGCCAAACGGCAGTTCGCCGTTGTCGCCCACAAATCCGTAACTTGTCCTGATACCGTTCTGCACCAGGCTGCGGTCTCCCACCATGGCAATTTTGAGTGCATTAAGTCGTTCTTTCGTTGTCTGAACCTCCTGGTTTTCCCAAAATGTCCAGACCGCAGGCACCATCATGCCTGCCAGGATCGAGATGATGGCCATGGTAACCAGGACTTCTATCAGCGTAAAGCCACGTTTCATCAGTGCACCTTGATGTTGCCGACTACTTTGTAGATGGGAAGAAAGACCGATAGCAGCAGCAATAAAACCACGCCGCCCAGTAGAACCATGGTCAGCGGTTCGATCAGAGCGACCAGTTTCTTGATGGTTTCCGGAACCTCTTTGTCAAGGATATCACTGGCGCGGTTTAAGGCATCATCCAACCGGCCGGTCTTTTCTGCAATACTTACCATATCCACCACCAGATCCCGGATATAGCCGGTGCGACGCATGGAATCAGAGATGCTGTCGCCGGTCACCAGGGCGGTGGAGATGGTCTGCAGCTTTTCGGACAGCACCGTGTTGCCGACCACCTCGGCACCGATGATGAAGGTCCGCTCAACGTTCAGCCCCGCAGAATGCAGCGTGGCAACGATCTTGAAATAGCGGGACAGATTGATCTTGAGGACCAGGTTCCCGATCACCGGCAGGCGCAAAATGATCCGGTCGATGTATCTGCGCCCATGGGGGGTACGCTTAAAGAACTGATAAGAGGCTACAAGTATCGCAACGGCAATAGCAATCACGAAGAAGTTGTTTCGCAGAAAGCCTGACGTTACCACCATGATCTTGGTGGGTAATGGCAGTTCTGCGCCAAGCCCGGTCAAGAGTTTGAGCATCTTGGGAAAAACCACGGTGAAGATAATCACCATCAGACCGCTCATGATGGTCAGGATGGTAATCGGATAGGACAGGGCACCGACGATTATTTTCCTGAATTCGATCTGCCAGCTCAGGTAATTCATCAGGAACTCAAGGCTGTTATCCAGAGTGCCGGAGACTTCGCCGGCCTTGACCATATGGATATAGTATGGGGGGAAGATCTGCGGTTGTGTATCCATGACCTCCGAGAGCGAGAGTCCGGAATTTAAGCCCTGGTAGATCGCATTGGCCGCAAAGGTTATCTTTTTGTTGGAGTGACCCTTCATAAGGTCATGGATCCCGGTCAGGATCGGGATACCGGAATTGACGACCAGTTTGAGCATATAGGTGAAATCCAGCAGGTCCTTCTGGCTGAATTTAATGCCGAACAGATCCCCGAAATTGATGAATGACAGGTTCTCCGCTTCGATCAGGGTCATGCCTTGGCCGGAGAGTATACGCTCCACGTCGCCCACATTCCCGGCCGATATTCTGCCCTGGCGGATATTTGAGTGTTCATCTATGGCACGGTAGCTGTAAGCGCCCATCAGATCTCCAGCCGTGTGGCATGACTTACTTCGTCGTAGGTCGTTATGCCAGAGCGGATCTTTTCGATGGCCACCTCGCGCATCGGTGCGAATCCTTCTTCGGTTGCCCGTCGGCGGATATCTTCCAGGTTGGCCTTGGCGTTGATCATTTCGCGGATGGCCGGTGTGATCTTCAGGATTTCGTAGATAACGGATCGCCCCTTGAAACCGGAATCATCACAGGCCGGACAGCCTTTTGCCTTGTACAGTTTTTGGTCGCTGGGCGAGATTCCCAGTTTTTTGTACTGGGGACTGAAAGCAGGCACCTCTTCCTTGCACTCCACGCAGAGGGATCGTACCAATCGCTGGGCTATGATGGAGTCCAGGGTCGATGAGATCAGGAACGGGTCGATGCCGATATCCATCAGGCGGGCGATGCTGGAAATGGCATCATTGGTGTGGATCGTGCTGAACACCAGATGCCCGGTAAGAGCGGCGCGGATGGCCAGCTCGGCAGTCTCTGCATCACGCATTTCACCGACCAGGATCACGTCCGGATCCTGGCGAAGGATAGAGCGCAGGCCACTGGCAAAGGTCAGCCCGGCCTTCGTGTTGATCTGGCATTGTCGCGCCAGAGGCAGCTGGTATTCGACCGGGTCCTCAAGCGTGATAATATTCCGGCTGACGGTATTGATCATGCTAAGGCAGGAGTAGAGCGTCGTTGTCTTGCCGGAACCGGTCGGGCCGGTAACCAGGATCATGCCGAACGGGAGCTGCAGTGAATCGTTCAGCTTTTCGATATCAGCATCGAAGAATCCCAGGTTCTCCAGTCCTACCTTGATCTGGGCCTTGTCCAATATACGCACGACAACATTTTCGCCGCCGACAACCGGAAAGGTAGAGATTCGCAGGTCCAGTTTGCGTTTCTTGTAGAAAAATTCGGCGGAGCCGTCCTGGGGCAGGCGCGATTCGGCAATATTCATCTGGCCCATGATCTTGAAGCGCGAAACAATCGGGTTGAGCAGTTCAAAGGGAAGGAACATGCTGTGCTGAAGCACCCCGTCAATCCGGAAGCGGATACGGATGCCCTTCATGTCCGGATTGACGTGAACATCGGTGGCTCCACGGCGAATCCCGTCCATCAGGATCTTTTCCACAAGGTTCACCAACGGAGAATATGCGGAATCCAGCTCTTTTTTGCCCAGTGTGCCTTCCCGCTGAAAGAGAGAACTGCTCTG
>JBGQLM010000170.1:0-8701 GCA_041500085.1 Geobacteraceae bacterium | reverse complement strand
GCCCTGGCTACGATAAATAGTTCGAAAGTCAAGATATGGACTGTGGAAGATCCTGTAGAGATTACGCAGCCAGGGCTTCGTCAGGTGCAGGTGAATCCCCGCATAGGACTTACCTTCGCCTCTGCCTTGCGCTCTTTCCTGCGCCTTGATCCCGATGTCATAATGGTAGGTGAAATGAGAGATGAAGAGACTGCTGCCATTGCAGTAGAAGCATCCCTGACGGGTCATCTCGTCTTTTCGACCCTGCATACGAATTCTGCCCCGGAGACACTGACCCGTCTTCTGGAGATGGGGATCGATCCTTTCGGCTTTGCCGACTCGATTCTCTGCATTGTTGCTCAGAGACTTACCAGAAGGCTGTGCGACAAATGCAAGGAAAGGTACAATCCTGATGACGACGAGTGGAATGAGCTTGTTAATGAGTATGGCGCCGATGAATTTGTCCTTACCGGGATCAAACGCGATAGCGTGTTACTTGCAAGTGCCAAAGGGTGTGAATACTGCAATTCGAGCGGATACAGGGGCAGGCTCGGTTTACATGAGCTCATGCCGACCAATGATTCCTTGAAGAATTCCATCAAGATCAAGGCATCGACAGATATTATTCGTGCACAGGCTATCGAGGGGGGGATGACGACTCTTAAGCAGGATGGAATCCTGAAAGTGATGAAGGGTTTGACGGATATACATGAGATACGGAGAGTCTGCATGAAGTAGGATCTGGTATGCGATTCAATGATAAAGGTGCGACTTAAAAACCAGTGATCTCAGCACCGCCTCTGGCAACTGTCAGCACAGCTACTGTTGCTGCTCCTGCTTTCATGAGTATGCGGCTGCACTCTTTGGCCGTGCTCCCGGTCGTATAGACATCGTCGACAAGAAAAATCCTCTTTCCGACGATCTCTTTTTCAGAGGCAATTGCAAAGGCTCCTTTAACATTGGCTGCACGCTCTGCCGCACCCAGGTTCACCTGGGGTTCTGTCCACCTGATCCGTCTCAGGTTATTTCTTGTGAGTGCTATTCCCCATTTCTTCGAAAAAATCTCTCCAAGCAGGATCGCTTGATTGAATCCTCTCTCCCGGAGCCTTCTCATATGGAGAGGCACCGGGAGAATAAGGTCCGCTTTGAACGTAATTGCGAAAGCGTTCAAGTGAGCTACTGCAAGCAGTCCCAGCGGTCTGCGGAGCATGACCCTTTTCCCGTATTTGAACTGGTGAATCATCTCCCTGGTGCTGCTTTCGTATAACAGTGCCGCCCGGGCGGCAGAGAAAGGGGGCGGATCTGTTATGCAGGAGCCGCAGAGATGGTCTGCTTTGGCTGCCCCGGAGAACGGGTGACCGCAGCAGCTGCAAATTGGCGATACGAGAGGGGGGGCTTTGGCGAGGCAATCGTTACAGAGCCTCACTTTGCCGGCTTCAAAGATGAATTCCTTGCAGATATGGCAGATCGGAGGGAAAAGAAGGCAGCCAAACGATTTCAGTGGATTGGAGAACATATGCCGGCTGCTAAAGCCCCATATCCTCGTTGACAATCAACACATGAATATCTGCCGGCCTCGGTTTTCTGTCCATGATATGGGTGATGCGGCAAATCCTTTCAGGAGAGTTGCAGTCCGCGCAGAAACCGGTCTTGGCACACGGGGTATTGCAGTTCAGACGTTTTGCGTTAGGTGGTGCAGCAAAATTTTTGACACGATAGATTGCTTCAGAAAGGTCTCCGTCTACCAGTTTGTTCCGCCCGGCTACTACGATCACCCTGCGGGGGCCGAAGGTGAGGGCTGCTACCCGATTCCCGTTGCCATCGATATTGACCAGCCGGCCGGACAGGGTCACGGCATTGGAACTGGTCAAAAAGAGATCGCAAGTGAGCTGGCGCCGCATGAGCTCCATCTTCCGGGCAGGTTCTAGTCCCGGCATCCCGTGATTCAGGATCTCTTTTCCCTGCTCTTCAAAAACTTCCTGTACTCCAAGGTCGACAATCGTGCGGGAGCCGCCGAACCCGACAGTAGCGGCATCTGTGGAGTGTCTGATTATATAATCGCGCGCCTCGTCGGCATTACTGCAGTAGGCGGAGGTGAAGCCGTTCTGGCCGAGCGCTTCTACAGCCTTCTGGCACCTCTGCTCCTGATGCCAGTCGGCAAGTTCTTTGGTGAGTGACATTTTGGCTCCTTTGTAATAATTGATTCCATCCAATGAAGAGCGCCTGCTTAACCGGAAAATAAAGCCCTATCTGAAAAGGATCAAACTAACGGCTTTCCACGTTCTATCATTTTTCCGTATTTGTGATCCTCAAAGAGCATATGGTTGACATACCAATCTCTGAACAATGCTACAACTCTGGAACCGGGAATAGCTCCCAGGTTAAACTGTCTGATTACCTCATTCAGTTCATTTAAATAAATGGCATGCAAATTAATCTGCATGTCTAATTCGGGGTAGTTCATCGATTTCATCAAGCGCTCTTCTTCTGCAAAATGGAAATCGAAGTATTCGGCCACCGCATCGAGAAGATTAGCAATCTTCTGACTCGTGTTATCTGACATCAGCTCTTTCTGGATATCGGTGAAATATTCCAGCAATCTCTTGTGTTGCCGGTCTATTTCGTCCACATGCACACTGAACTTGTCTTGCCATGCAAAAGTTTCCATTTAATAGTCCTTGTGATTTGAAACAGAGATTAAATTAAGCTTAGCTCATAGCCCCTGAGTGTCAATAATCGACAAGTATTATAGAAATTGCCCGGACAATGGCGAAGGCTAGCCAAACTCAAGTGATTTTGTTTCCAGTTTTCTGACCCTGTCGCGGAGCACTGCCGCTTTTTCAAAATCAAGATCTTGCGCAGCGGCAAGCATCTCTTTACGAAGATTTTTCACAAGTTTTGCCAGCTCTTTCGGCGGCAGATACTCTTCCTGCTCTTCTGCCGCGAGCGGAAAGTCGAGGTAATCCTTCTCCTCGATCGATTCGAGGATGCTTCTCAGGCTCTTCTTGACGGTCTCGGGAGTAATCCCGTTTTCCTTGTTATGCTCTTCCTGGATTTTTCGTCGCCGGGCCGTCTCGTCAAGGCAGGCCTGCATGGAGCGGGTCACTCTGTCGGCATACATGATCACTCTGCCATTTATGTTCCGTGCCGCCCGGCCGCAGGTCTGGATCAGTGAGCGCTCGGAGCGCAGGAAACCTTCCTTGTCGGCATCCATGATAGCTACCAGAGATACCTCCGGAAGGTCGAGCCCTTCCCTGAGCAGGTTTATCCCGACCAGAACATCGAACTCACCCAGTCGCAGCCCCCTGATGATCTCCATCCGCTCTATCGTGACTATATCGGAATGAAGGTACCTGACCCTGACTCCGACATTCCGGTAGTACTCGGTCAGCTCTTCCGCCATCCTTTTGGTAAGAGTCGTTACCAGGACCCTTTCGCCTTTATCGATGGTTTTCCTGGCTTCAACCAGCAGATCGTCAACCTGATGCATGGCCGGTTTTATTTCGATGACGGGATCTACCAGTCCGGTCGGCCGGATAACCTGCTCGACAACTACGCCGCCTGCCTGCTTCAACTCGTACTCCGAGGGTGTTGCCGAGACATGGATTGCACAGTTGATCTTCGCTTCAAACTCCTGGAAATTCAAGGGCCTGTTGTCAAGTGCGGCAGGAAGCCGGAAGCCGTAATTGACCAGTGTTTCCTTGCGGCTCCGGTCACCCCGGTACATGGCTCCGACCTGCGGTATGGTGACGTGAGATTCATCGACAAAAAGGAGAAAATCCTTGGGAAAATAATCTATCAGCGTGAACGGTGCTTCTCCCACCTGGCGGTTATCGAAATATCTCGAATAGTTCTCTATCCCCTGGCAGAAGCCCATCTCTTCCATCATCTCCAGGTCGAACATGACCCTCTGTTCCAGCCTTTGTGCTTCCACAAGCAGGTTGTTCGCCCGGAACCACTGAAGCCTTTCAAGTAGATCGATTCTTATCATCTCGACTGCACGGTCAAGAGTCTCTTTTGTCGCAACATAGTGTGAGGCAGGATATATGGCGCATTTTGCAAGGCGGCCCAGTACTTTGCCGCGAAGCGGATCAATTTCCGAGATAGAGTCGACCGTATCACCGAAAAATTCGATCCGCAGTGCTTTTTCATCGTCATGGGCAGGGAATATCTCGATATTTTCTCCTCTTACCCTGAACGTCCCCCGGTGAAAATCGATATCGTTCCGTTCATACTGGATTTCCACAAGTTTGCGGAGCAGGGTGTCACGGCCGTAATCTTCACCCTGATCGAAAAAAATGTGCATTGCCTCGTATTCCGAAGGGGAGCCGATTCCGTAGATACACGATACAGAGGCAACGATGATGACATCCCGGCGCATGAGAAGGCTTCTGGTTGCAGAGTGCCTGAGTTTGTCTATTTCGTCGTTGATGGAGGAGTCTTTTTCAATGAACGTGTCAGTTGTCGGTATGTAGGCTTCGGGCTGGTAGTAGTCATAGTAGGATACAAAGTATTCGACGGCATTTTCCGGAAAGAGCTCCTTGAATTCTCCGTAGAGCTGCCCGGCAAGGGTCTTGTTTGGAGCCAGAACAAGGGCCGGCCGTCCGCAGCGTTCAATAACGTTAGCCATGGTAAAGGTCTTGCCCGATCCGGTCACCCCGAGGAGAACCTGGTGCTGGTCGCCGCGAACGATGCCTTCTGTCAGTTCGTCTATTGCTCTGGGCTGGTCGCCGCGGGGGGTGAAGTCGGAGATGATCCTGAAACTTTCCATATTTAGCTTATAACAGGTTGAAATAGATATGTCATGCGAAGTCAGCTTGATTTTTTCCTGTTGGAGTGTATTATTTGCAAGCTTTACATAACAGTTGTGAACGGAGGCATTTATGTTCGGATTCGGCATGCCGGAGCTGATTATTGTTCTTGTTATAGTTCTTGTCGTATTCGGGGCGGGAAAGCTCCCTGAAATAGGTGGGGCTCTCGGGAAAAGCATCAAGAATTTCAAACGGGCTTCAGAAGGTAAGGATGAGATAGAGATTAAGCCGGGAAAGCCGGATGATGAAAAAAAAGCCTGAAGTTGCATTGATGGCAAACAGAAGCTATAATTCTTATCTTAAGGGATTCTCCTTAACTTGACCGGAGGCGTTAACCATGATTTTTGTTAATATTGCGGCAGTTGTTGTTGCAGCTGCTGTTGTTGTTCTGGTTATTTTCCTGGTCCCGCTGATCAGGGAGCTGAAAGCGACAGCCATCAGTTTAAGGGAGATGGCATCAAGGATGGAGAACGATATCCTGCCGACTGTCAAGGAGCTTCATGAAGTCCTCGTTGAAGTCAGTGTGATTACTGAAGGCGCTGCCGAGGGTATGGAGAGTGTCAAATCATTGATGTCTGCAGTCGGTGAGACCGGTAAAAGCCTTCACACGATCGGGTCAGTTGTCAGCAACGCTGCAGGTGCTCTGTCCAGATCAACACTTTGGCTTACCGGAGCAAAGGTCGCCGGTTCATATCTTATGGAAAAACTAACCAAAAAAAGGAGGTAATTGGTATGGCTGATAATGATAATGGTGCTGGATTGGGTGCTGTCCTTCTTTCGTTTCTTGCCGGGGCCGCAGTCGGCGCCGGAGCTGCGCTACTGCTTGCGCCGAAGACGGGCGAGGAGCTGCGCGGCAAGATAAAAAATCTTGCTGAGGATGCTGTCGACAAGATCAAAGAGTACACCTCCGAAGCTCAGGAGAAGATAAAATCAACCATTGAAGAGGGGAAGGGTGTGTTGAGTGAAAAGAAAAGCATCCTTAATTCGGCAATAGAGGCAGGTAAAGAGGCTATGGACCGCGAGAAGGAGCGGCTCAAGGGAGCATGAACCTTTTCGTTGCCAACCGGAAAAGGGTGCACGGCGTGCGCCCTTTTTTTATGACCGGTGGAGGTTATTCATAATGGCCACAGACGAAAACAGCGGGTTGGTACAGATGCTCGAAAACGGTATCCGTTATCTGGATCGGGATGATTACCGGGGGCTGCGAAGGCCTGTTGCCAGGTTTGCTCAGATCATCCTGCTGGCGATCCGAAATTTCTGGAATGATCAGGGTATGTTGCGTGCATCGGCGCTGGCATTCACTACTATCCTGTCGTTGGTCCCTTTTCTTGCCCTGACTTTTGCAGTGTTGAAGGGTTTCGGAGTCCAGAACCGGGTCGAGCCGCTGGTGATGGAGCAGCTCTCAGGAGGTTCACAGGAAGTTGCCACCCGGATTATTGACTATATAAACAATACAAATATGGGCTCGCTGGGAGTATTCGGCCTCCTGGCCCTTGTAATTACCGTTATCACCCTGCTGGGAAATATTGAAGAGGCGTTGAACGTCGTTTGGGGAGTGGAGGAGACGCGGAGCCTGCAACGCAAGTTCAGCGATTACCTGAGTGTGGTGGTAGTCGGGCCGATACTCATCTTCACTGCAGTGAGCATGACCAGTTTCCTCCAGAGCCAGTCTCTGGTGAAGTGGCTGGTTGACAACTCCTATGTGGGCGATGTCCTGCTTTATCTGCTGCACTTGATTCCCTACATGATAACCTGGGTCGCTCTGGTTGCTCTGTACATATTCATACCGAATACTGTCGTTCGTATCCGCCCGGCCATATTGGGTGGTGTGCTGGCCGGTACCTGCTGGCAGATAGCACAGTGGGGCTACATCCATTTTCAGGTCGGTGTGGCGAAGTATAATGCCATCTATGGGACCCTGGCCGTTCTCCCCATATTCATGATCTGGATCTATACGAGCTGGCTGATTGTGCTGTTCGGCGCCGAGATGGTTCACGCCGTGCAGAATATCAAAATATTCCGTCGAGAGCTCCGTGCCCCGGCCATCAATTTCAGGTTGCGCGAACTGCTGGCTCTGGCTGTACTCCAGGATGTGGTAACGGCTTTTGTGACGGGAACGGATAACTGGACGGCAAAGCGGCTGGAAGACGAGCTGGAGCTGCCGGAGAGGGTTCTAGCCGAGCTGCTTGATGAACTGGTGGCAGGTGGCCTTTTGCTGACTACGACCGGAGATCCCCCTGCGTATCAGCCCGCCCGGGAGCCGGACCAGATAATGCTGTCTGAAGTCTTGAACATCCTCCGGGATTTTGGTGGCAGTTGGCGGCCTCAGCGGCTTACCGGAAGTGAAGAAAGGCTGCAGAAGATAATTGCCGAGGTTGATGCTGCAGCGGCAGGTGCCCTGGCCGGTATGACCCTGAGGGACCTGGCCGCAATCTGATGACTGGAGTCCGCCCCGTTAATTGACAAGGCCGGTAGTTTCGCATATAGTTGCGCCCAACTACTATGCTGGATATCAAACACCTGACAAATGAAAGAAAAGGCTTCCTTAAGCGTCTGTTCGCAAAACGGGGAGCCCAGAACGCGAATCTCAGAAAGCGACTGGCAGAGTCTCCACGAAAAAAACTGCGTCTGCGGATACTTCTGCCATCGATCGCTGTTGTTCTGGCTGCCTGGCCTCTTTATTCACTCCTTGCTCCGTCACGTACACCACTCCCTCTGCCACGGAGAGCCGATGCAAAACCATCTGCTCCGGAAGTACTGAAGCTCTCACCGCTGAACAGATTCCAGTCTTTACAAATATCTACTGATCTTCTTTCATCCGCAAGGCTTGTAGGAGACAGACTCGAATCTCCTCTAAGTGATGGCGGTTCGATTGTCTATAATCTTGATTCAGGCCTTCAGGAGAAAGTCTCCCGTTATCTCGCCGAGAGACGTGTCCCGTATGCCGTATTTATCGCCCTGGAGCCCAGAACAGGCAAGGTGATTGGTATGGTGAGTCACTCGACGGTGGATCCTGAGTGGTCAAAAAAAGCTTACTATCAGATATATCCGATGGCATCTCTTTTCAAGATAATCACTGCCTCGGCGGCACTTGAGCAGAAAAAGGTCTCTCCTGATACGGTCATCGCTTTCAACGGGAAACTGACTTCGGTAAATCCCCGCTACTGGGACCCGAGGAGTCGTCGAAGCCCCGAGATGTCATTGACTGATGCGATGGGAAAGTCGGTAAACCCTGTTTTCGGGAGGCTTGCCAGCAGCGTCGTAGGGAAGGAGCACCTCCTTCTGGAAGCTGCCCGGTACGGTTTCAATCAACCGCTCTTTCCGGGGACGGCAATCGTGCCGAGTACGGTCGAGAATCCCCAGAATGATGCTGAACTCAAGCTGATGGGGGCCGGTCTCGGGCGCGAAGTGAAGATATCCCCGATCCACGCCGCTTCCATGATCGGGGCGGTGGCAAACAAAGGTGTGATGATGACTCCCCTGCTTGCAGATCGGGTTACAAGTGGAACCGGCGAGGTTCTGTTTTCGGCTTCACCTGTCGAGTTAAGAAGACTCCTCTCGGAAGAGACGTCCACGAAACTCTCGAAAATGCTGTCTACGACCGTGAATAAAGGGACTTCACGACGCGCTTTCCATGACCGGAAAGGCCGGGCGCTTCTTGCAAAGATAAATATAGCCGCCAAGACCGGCTCTATCGACGGCAAATCCCCCGACGGTCAATACAGCTGGTTTGCCGCATATGCCCCTATGGAGGACCCGCAGATTGCACTTGTCGCTCTGGTGGTGAATCAGGGGAAATGGAATGTGAAGGCGGTGCATGTGGGAGAGAAGGCGCTCGAAGCCTTCTTCAGATAATTTTGACCGTCGCTTTTTCGCCCTGGCGGCGTAAGTCAGCGGAGCTGCTTGTGCGG
>JBGQLM010000169.1:0-8781 GCA_041500085.1 Geobacteraceae bacterium | reverse complement strand
TATGTGTAACGGACTTGCAAATGCTACCTCAAGGGAGATGATAGGTGAGGCGCTGATGGAGTATCTGCGCCGCAGGCATTTCAGGGCTGCCCTCTTCCTGCCCAAGGAACCGGTCCTCACAGGCTGGCTTGCAGCTGAAGAAAGCGGCTATGTCGACAAGTTCAGCGAGGTCAGGATCGATCTGGCAGCGCCGTCATCATTCCTCCAGGTGATCGAAACGAAGAACTTCTGCATGGGGCAGCTCCACAGCCCGACCGACCTGATGGCGGCATCAGCCATGGGAGCGAATGACAACCCGGCTATCCTTCTGCCAATTATCCTGATGAACCGTGTCGTTGCCATACTCTGCGTCGTAGATTCGCTGGAGAAGCTCACCCGCTCCCTGAACGAGCTGCAGAAGATCGCCATGAAGAGCGCCATGGCATTCGAAATCCTGATCATGCGCAACAAGATCCAGATGGTGTAACTAGTTTCCATCCGGAAACTCCGGATGAGAAACTGTTGGTTTCCGATTTGGAAAGCGGGGATTTTTTGTCCTGGCAAGGAAATCGAGGGTTTGCGCGGAGGCGTACGACCGTACGCCGCACAAGCAAGGCCGAAGATTGACACCGCCAGGGCGGAAAAGTACCCTTTCCGGACGGAAACTAACTAAGAATTCGTCAGCGCCGCAATATGGTACGGTTATTTGGCTCCGTGATGCGCTTCTTCCAGCTTTTCGTTCAACCAGACCTTGATGAGCGATTGATACGGCACATCCTGCCGGTTGGCTGTGGTCTTTATGGAATCTAGCATCCAGAGCGGCAGCCGCAGAGAGATTGATTGAGTCGTCGGTTTCAGATTCGGGAAGGTGACTCTTTTGGCTTTCGACCAGTCAACGTAATCGGTCGAGTCGTGGGTCAGCCAGAACTCACGCTCTTCAGTCTCGTTGGCGAATTTCGGTATTTCCTTAAGCTTCTTGTTCATAAATTGCTCGCTCCTTTCGGTGCATGTCACGGGCGGATATAACCCGAATTCTGCTGGTGCGAATGGTAAATGTAATGTGCAGCAAACGGCCATCAGTAGTTTGGCCCAAAGCGTGAAAACGTTGCTCGTTGCCGCTATGCTTCAGATCATCCAGAACAACAAGCGGCTCATTCAGAAATACCTGCTCTGCTTCAGCAGGCGCAACGCCGTGCTTGACGTTTTTCTGTTCGTTCCCCTTGTCCCATTCAAAGCCGGTTATCCTGTCAAATGGCCCCATGAAGGCTCCTTGTATATGATTGCAATATACAATAGAACAGAATCATTGGCAAGCATGCCGATTTGGCGTCGTCCTCACGCTTCCTCTGCCATTTTCTCCTCAAGTCCTATAGCCCTTCCAGAAGCTTGTAATTCTCCATTATTGTCCGGATGGAAATCATCGTGACCTGGTACAATAGCCAGCTGAGAACAAGGATGCCGATGGTAAGGCCGATCTTCCAGGCCCGCGTCATGCGTGGATGCCACCAGATCAGCGGCAGCGCCAGCGGCCCGACAGAACAGACGGCGAGGACGATAAAGGAGGTGCGGAAATACCATGGAAGCTTTTTTCCCGCCAACTGGGGAGAGCTGCGGCCGTCCAGAAACTCACCGCAGTGCTTACACTTGATGGCGGCGTCCTGAATATCTTCAGCGCAGAAGGGGCATTTTTTCATTGTTTTCTCTTTTGGCGGAACGGGGTGCCCGGTTGACCCGCGCCGGGCGTTTCTCAGCCCCGGTCGGTGTCAAACCGGCTGGTTGGCGCCATCACAACTACCTGCTCCACTGTAAAACCAACATTATTAGAGATGATACAATCATCGTTATTGAAAAAAATGATAGAAAAGCAATGGCAATACGGTATGTCTTTGGGTCATCGCTTTGCTTGACACCAAATCTCAAATACACTTCTTTGAATTTTATAGATTCAATTAAAACTAGCGTAAAAATCAGCCCAATAATAAGACAGTAATATGGTTTGGCTTTGATTCGTGGGACATTTATATTAACAAAAAAGATAGCTGCGATCATTGTAACTTGCAGCGAATTTACTATTATTTTGAACATACTAATCTCACTTTAGCCAACTCATTATTGATCGTTTAGAGCTTATCATCTATCTGTAGATGCAAGTATCTACCTGTAGATGAAAGCATATATATGTAGATGAAAGCTTGTTATATACAGGTGGTCAATTCAAGTTGCAAATGCACCACTGAGGGCAGCAGCGAAGACCTCGGCGGGTGTCTGGTAGTCTAAGCACTTACGCGGTCGGTTGTTCAGCAAATCCACAGCTCTTCTGACGGCATCATCTTTCACGCTGCGAAAGTTCGTCCCTCGCGGGAAGTACTGCCGCAGCAGCCCGTTACAGTTTTCATTCGCACCGCGCTGCCACGGGGAATGCGGATCGCAGAAGTAGGTCTTGAGGCCCGTTGCTTCTTCCAGTTCTTTGAAATTGGCCATCTCTGAGCCATTGTCGACAGTCAGCGTTTTCCGCAGTTCGCCGGGTATCATTCCCATTCCGGCGATGATGGCAGCGTTGAAGGATGCCGCCTTCTTGTCATCAGTCCGTGCTGCTATTACGAGCCGACTCTTGCGTTCGAGGCACGTGGCCAGCGCCGCCTTGCCTTTGGAGCCTGATATCATGTCACCTTCCCAGTCACCGAATCTACTACGACTGGCAGTCTCAGGAGGGCGGTCGGCAATGCTTATGCGCCCAGGGAAGTAACGCTTACCGTGCCCGTAGAGCTTCTGCGGTCGGCGTCGGTTGCGGCCTCGCCGAAGGTTCTTGTGGATGGTGCTGCCGTGGCGCGTCGCAGCATAAACCCAGGCATATACGGCTTCGGGACTGATCCGCATGCAGTTATCGTCGGGGTAGTCACGGCATAGCCGGTTGGCGATCTGCTCGGGTGACCAGTCCCTACGCAGCTTCATATCGACGTAGGCAACAAGAGGCGCGTACTGTTGCCTACGGAAATGTCTCGGCTGCTTACGCCGAGATTCGGCTCTTTTCTGGGCCGTTACAGCTCGGTAGCCACTCAGGGTGCTGTTGCGCCGCAGTTCCCGCGATATCGAGGTGTGACTGCGATTCAGGGCGTTCGCGACCTCCCTGATGGTCTTGTCCTGGCCGAGAAATAATTCGATGAAAAGACGTTCTTCTGCGCTAAGATGCTTGTGGGGCACGGTAGGTTCTCCTTCTGGTCTTTGGTCGTTGGCGCTTCCAAATTACCAGATAACTTACCGTGTCCCGTTACCTTTTTATCACCCCATCAGCTGGTGCATTTTGAACTAGAATTCATCGGTAAATAACTTTCCATTCTTTACAGCTTTTCTTTGCCTATCTTTTTCATCTATATGTATATGCTTTTCCAATGAGCTGCCGCTCCGGATCGGGAGTTAGCAGTGACATGCTCAGCTGGTTTTCACGGCTACCATAACGACTCCCTTCCCCTCTATGTTTATTCTGCTGCACCACATAAAAAGCCGCTCCACCGGCATTGCCGGTACAGCGGCTTTTTGTCATCACCTTATCGCCCCACCCTCTCCATAATTAACCCCATAAAATAAAAGTGTTTTCACATTATAACGGCAAAGACGGGCTGTCAATGGATTAT
Organism: Geobacteraceae bacterium; assembly: GCA_041500085.1. Lineage (GTDB taxonomy): Bacteria > Desulfobacterota > Desulfuromonadia > Geobacterales > DSM-12255 > VEOV01. The sequence continues at coordinate 5,170 of JBGQLM010000169.1, read as the reverse complement.
AGACAGATAACAGAGTTGCCTGGAAAGTCCTTAAGAAAGTGTCTCCGCGCCACTGATTGTCGCGAATTGTCGCGAATGGCAAGAATTATTGTCGCGAACTGTCGCGAACCAGAATTTGTTGCGCCGGAATAAAGAAAGGGGCGCGGTCTCCCGCGCCCCTTTCACATGCTCCATCTGTCAGCTACAAAACTACTTCAGCAGACTCTCGATCCTGTCCATATCCGCCCCTACCACCTGCTGACCGTTGATGAAGAAAGTCGGCGTACCGTCGATAGCCAGGGAACGGCCGATATTCAAATACTCTTCAGCCTGATCCTTGACTGCCTTGCTGTACTCGGTCGATGATGCAGGAATAGGCTTGCCCTCCATCATCTCGTGATAGGCCTTTTCCTTGTCTTTTGAACTGAGGATGTAGTAGACCTTTGTGATGGCATTCGGGTGTGCCAGCGGGGTTAAGAACACGTACCGGGTTATATCGGTCCTCTTTTTGAGCGCCTCGGATGCCTTCCTGCAGTATGGGCAGTCGGGATCGGTAAATTCGATCACCTTTTTGGAACCGTTGCCGACCTTTACGGCCTTTTCGAGCGGCAGGTCCTTGACCTTCTCCATCGCCTTCGCCTGGAACTTCGCCTTCAGGTCGCGCTTCTTCTCACCGGTAATGTTCTGCCCGGCCGAAGTATACATATCTCCTACCAGGAGCAGATCCTTCTCCGGAAAGAAATAAAACACGTTCTGCCCGGAAATGATCTCGTAAAGCCCCTTTATCTGGCTCTCCGTGATACTGTCGACCTTAAGCTGAGGGAATGCCTTGGTAAATGCGGCTTCGGGCGTAACAGCCAGTGGAGCCGCATGAACCTTGGGCTGGGACAGGCCAAGCGCGATAAATGCAGCAGCAACAATGAACAGTTTTTTCATATCAACTCCTTTAATTTTTACTACCTCCTGAATACGTGACGGTGAGAACCGAATCGAACGAAAACAGCCGGAGCCCATGGCCGGATGTTGCCACAATAAACATCGCCGCTGATCTTCACTGCTGCTGAATAAACTGCCGTCGACACAGAAGCGGAGGCGTTACAGCGAGAAACGGCCCTCACCGTCACCGCTTCACTTACCTGTAAACCGGGTTCTGCCCTATCACCTCTACGACCGGCCCATCTTCAAGCTCTTCCAGGTTGCCGGGATCATCCTCATACTCTTCCTCCCCGACAGCCCACATGTATAATTTCTGCGAATCCATGAGCACCGGCTTCTCCGGGGTATCGAACATCCTGTTCTGCATCTCTTCGTCGAAAAGGCCTATGCAGCCGTGAGACGCCGGGCGGCCGGGGAGATCGCGGGCATGCAGCCAGTAACCGACATTGTCCGGCGCGATGTAGAACTGCATCGCATTATCCATCGGATACTGCTCCTCATCGTTATCGGTCTTGTAAAGCGAAGAAGTATGATTTTTGTCCCGAGCCATTATCCGGAAAACTCCGGTCGGGGTTTCGAAACCGGTCCTTCCGGTTGCCGCCGGGTTCGAGAACTTCAGCTTGCCGAACTCGTATGCACCGAGCCACTGCTCGGTCAGGCTCACCAGGATATATTTGTCATGATGCTTTGCCGGTTCATAGAACCGCGGAAGCGGAGAGTAGTTCCTGATATCGTCCATATTGTCGGGAACCTTTATGGTCATACCCGGATAGACATGCCGCCTGTCTGTCCTGTTGAAACGTGCAACCAGCAGCCAATCCCTGCCGAACATGGTTTCCAGGGTCTCATTCGGCCTGATGAATCGGCCGTACCATTTCATGTTTTTCTGGCTGGGATATTCGACCCTCGTCAGGTCCTCTTTAGCGGGATCGAGCGGGTTCGGGCCGGGCTCGGCAGTACTTGAGGGGCTGTACAGGAGTGCAGTTGCGATGATTACAAGTGCCGGAAAAACAGTGAAAAATCTGAACATCCTGTGCGGTCTCATTATGCTGCTTTGGATTCCGGACGATTAAGAAATCTTTCCAGAACTTCTTCTACTGCAGAATAAGGATCCACTGACCTTGTCGCCATTCCTGCCACGATCCGCTTCAGCTCTCCGTTATCAAGAAGGCAGCCGTATACCTCATTGAAAAGTCTCTCCTTGAGCATCTCGGAGAAGACGGTACTGTTTTTCTCTTCGGTAAACCTGTGAATGATTCCGGAAGCAGAAAGGAAATCCCGGTGAGTCACAAACTCCGCCACCAGCTCTTCTATCCCGACGCCGCGGCTTGCCTCGGTTTTCATGACCTTTGGCAGCCACTCCCCCTCTTTGCGGCTCCCCATCTCGATCATCATGGAGAGCTCTCTAACCGTCCGGTCAGCACCTTCCCGGTCAGCCTTGTTCACTACGAAAACATCGGCAATTTCCAGGATACCCGCCTTGATTGCCTGGATATCATCGCCAAGTCCCGGAACCATGACGACTACGGTCGTATGGGCCATCCTGACGATATCGATCTCATCCTGACCAACGCCGACAGTCTCGATGATAACGATATCCATCCCCATTGCATCCATTATGTTGACAACTTCACCGGTGGACCGTGAGATCCCTCCCAGTGCGCCACGGGTAGCAAGACTTCTGATGAACACACCCTCATCATCGGCATGGCGGTTCATCCTGATCCTGTCGCCCAGAATGGCTCCACCGGTAAAAGGGCTGGTAGGATCGACAGCGACTATTCCTACCCTTTTGCCTCGCGCTCTGAAGCTTGCCGTTATCTGATCGGTCAGCGTTGACTTGCCGGCACCGGGAGGACCGGTAATACCGATGATACAGGCTTTTCCGGTGTAAGGATAAAGGGCCATCAACTCGGGAAGGGCAGATGAAAAGCCGTCATCCACATCACGCATTAGTCTTGCTGCAGCACGGATGTCACCCTGCAGGATTTTTTCGGCAAGTATCATATAATCAGCAGCCTACGTTTGCCTTGACCCAGGCGACAATATCCTCGGTCGATGTACCTGGAGTGAAAACTTCTTTGAGCCCTGATTTCTTAAGCCCGGGGATATCATCTTCCGGAATAACCCCACCACAGAACACGGCGATATCATCAGCTTTCTTCTCCTTCAACAGGTCGCAGACCCGTGGGAGAAGTGTATTGTGGGCACCGGAAAGAATCGAGAGCCCGATACAATCGACGTCCTCCTGTATCGCAGCAGAAACTATCTGCTCAGGAGTCTGGTGAAGGCCTGTATAGATGACTTCCAGCCCTGCGTCACGAAAAGCTCTCGCCACGACCTTCGCGCCCCGGTCATGTCCGTCAAGACCGGGTTTTCCAACCAGAATCCGCAACTTTCTCTCAGCCATATGATATCTCCTTACTCTTTTTTTGATGATATAGAATATTCCGGGAAGCCGCTGGCGAAGCCATCACTTTTCAATTCCAAGCCGTGCCGGCACCCCGGCTTTATAGTAATGTTTTATCTCGACCATTTCGGTTACAAGATCAGCTGCCTCTATTATCTTCGGGTCGGCATTTCTGCCGGTCAGAACAAGCTCGACTGCAGCAGGTCGAACAGATAGCAGTTCCAGGACATCGCTAACCGGAATCAGCCCGAAACCGATTGCTCCGTTGACCTCGTCCAGTATCACCAGATCGAATTCGCCGGACAGCAGCTTCTCTCGTGCCAGCGAGAGGGCATTCTTAGCAAGCATGATATCTTCTTTTGCCGGGTCTTCTTTATTGACCCACCCCTCTCTGCCGGTCGGGATTATCGTCAAGTCAGGCGCCAGTCGAGCCGCTGCCAGATGCTCGCCATAAGGACCGCCACCCTTCATGAACTGGATCATTACGACTTTCAGTCCTCTTCCGACCGCACGGAAAGCCAGGCCCAAAGCCGCTGTAGTCTTCCCTTTGCTGTTGCCGGTATAGACCTGGACACATCCTCGCTCAAGCCTCATATCTGCCCCACCTTGCCTTCAGCTGAAATCGTCCATTTGAAGGAGATTTTACCGGTACTAAAAACGAGCTTCATCATACCAACCCCCTGAATTTGCTGTCAAGGCGAAAGCAGGAATGGCGATGATATAAAAAAAGCCCTACGGAGTCCGTAAAGCTTTTTATGCATCATGATTATGGTGCGAGAGAGGAGACTTGAACTCCTATACCTTTCGGTGCCAGATCCTAAGTCTGGTGCGTCTGCCAATTCCGCCACTCTCGCAAATCTGAAATTAATAAGTCTGATTCCTGAATGGTTTCTGGCGCGCCCGGTACGACTCGAACGTACGACCTACGGCTTAGAAGGCCGTTGCTCTATCCAGCTGAGCTACGGGCGCTTTAGAAAAAATGGTCGGGGAGACAGGATTCGAACCTGCGACCCCCTGTGCCCAAGACAGGTGCGCTACCAGGCTGCGCTACTCCCCGACGAAAGAAAATTTATAGCACACCTTCTGAGCTCAAATCAAGCTTTTGATTGTATGAGGCCGTTTTTTACCAGAAAGCACCTTAATGCCTCTGCCGCCCTGCCCCGGTGGCTGATCCTGTTCTTAATCTCCAGGGACAGCTCGGCAAGCGTTTTTCCGTACTCGGGAACCATAAAGAGAGGATCATAACCGAAACCGCCGTTCCCGGAAGGTTTCTCAAGGATCAAACCTTTCAGCTCACCTTCAAAGGTCGCGTCCAGCCCTTCGGGAGTGCAGAAAGCAATCGCGCAACGAAACGCTGCCTGACGTTTGGCCATCGGGACTGCTGTCAGCTCGTTCAAAAGCTTCAGATTATTTGCCTCATCATCAGCCCCTTCGCCGGCATAGCGGGCTGAGAAGACTCCGGGCTTTCCGTCAAGCGCTTCAACACACAAGCCGGAGTCGTCGGCAATGGTCGGCAGACCGGTCTGCCTGGAGGCAGCAGCTGCCTTTTTGAGTGCATTCCCGGCAAAGGTGATGCCATCCTCAACCGCAGGCAGGAGAGCAGGGAAATCTTTCAGGGAGTAAAGTTTCAGCTCCCGGTCCGAAAACAGCGCTGCAAACTCCCTCACCTTTCCGGCATTTCCCGTAGCAATCAACAGCTCGTTCATCCGGCAAGCGCCTCCTGCTGAATCTTCAGCAGTCGATGAATGCCGGCAAGCGCAGCTGTTCTCATTGCATCCATCTGTTCAATCGTGAACGGCTCCGCTTCTGCGGTACCCTGCACCTCGACAAAGCGGCCTGACGATG
>JBGQLM010000168.1:0-8848 GCA_041500085.1 Geobacteraceae bacterium | reverse complement strand
GATTGGGATTGGCCTTCTTAAGCATCCGGTAGCGGTTTTCATTATTGGTATACTCGCTGAAATCGATGGTTGCGGCTTTGCTGTCCAGCTGCAGCGGGTTCTTGCATTCAGCTGCAAGAGCCGGGTTGTAGCGATAAAGCGGCCAGTAGCCGGATTGAACAGCTTTCTTCTGGGCATCCACCCCTTCTGTCATGTTGATGCCGTGTGCGATGCAGTGCGCGTAGGCAATGATCAGGGACGGGCCGTCGAAAGCTTCGGCCTCCAGCATGGCCTTGACGCACTGGGACGGGTTGGCGAGTGATACGGTGGCCACGTAGACCGAACCGTAGGACATGGCGATCATCCCCAGATCCTTCTTGGAGACCTGCTTGCCGCCGGCGGCAAAGAGTCCGACTGCTCCCATCGGTGTTGATTTCGAGGCCTGTCCGCCGGTGTTGGAGTAGACCTCTGTATCCAGAACAAACAGGTTGATGTTCTTGCCCGAGGCGATGACATGGTCAAGGCCGCCGAAGCCGATGTCGTAGGCCCAGCCGTCACCACCTATGCACCACACCGATTTCTTCACCAGATAGTCGGCAATGGGGACGAGCAGTTTGGCGGTGGCGTTTTTGCTCCCTTTCAAGGCTGCTTTCAGTTTCTCCACCCGGCCGCGCTGAGCTTCGATACCGGCCTGAGTTGACTGGTCGGCAGCTGCAAGCTCCTTGAACAGTTTTGCACTGGCTGCAAAGGCCTTGTCGCCGGCCAGTACCGCTACGTACTCAAGGGCTGATTTGCTGAACTGGTCGACAGTGAGACGCATGCCGAAACCAAACTCGGCATTGTCCTCAAAGAGAGAGTTTGACCAGGCCGGGCCGCGGCCGTCAGCGCGCTGTGCCCAAGGGGTAGTGGGGAGGTTGCCGCCATAGATCGAAGTGCAGCCGGTGGCGTTGGCGATCAGCATCCGGTCGCCGAACAGGCGCGAAAGGAGCCCCAGATAGGGGGTCTCGCCGCAGCCGGCACAGGCGCCGGAAAACTCGAACAGCGGACGAATCAGCTGGTTGCTGCGCAGGGTTTCCAGTTTGACCTGGGTCGGATCCACATCCGGGAGATTCAGGAAGAAGTCGAAGTTTTCGGCCTCCTGGGCGCGCAGCGGCGGCTGGAAGTGCATGTCCAGCGCCTTGTGAGCCGGATTCTGCTTGTCCTTGGCCGGGCAGTTGTAGGCGCAGGCGCCGCAGCCGGTGCAGTCTTCGGGAGCAATTTGAATGGTCAGCTTCTTTCCCTTCATCTCGGGAATCGTGCAGTCCACGGACTTGAAGGTCTTGGGGGCGCTTTTTAGTTCCTTGGCGTCGTAGGTCTTCATCCGCACCACGGCGTGAGGACAGACGAAGGAGCAGATACCGCACTGGATGCAGATCTTCTCGTCCCACACCGGGATGTCGATGGCGATGTTGCGCTTCTCGTACTGGCTGGTGGCAGTCGGAAAGGTGCCGTCGGCCGGCATCTTCGAGACCGGCAGACTGTCGCCGAGACCGGCTACGATGACACCGGTAACATCCTTGACAAACTTGGGAGCCTTGCCGGAGACGGCAGCAGCCATCTTCAGCTTGCTGGTTGCCTTGGCAGGGACCTTGACTTCGTAGAAGTTGTTCAGCCCGGCATCGACGGCCTTGTAGTTCATCTCCAGGACTTTTTCCCCAGCTTTCCCGTAGGATTTCTTGATGGCGTCCTTGATGGAGGATACGGCATCCTTGAGAGGTATGATCTTCGAGATCTTGAAGAATGCGGTCTGCATGATGACGTTGATACGGGGGCCGAGGCCGATCTCGTTCCCCAGCTTGACGCCGTCGATGACGTAGAATTTCATCTTCTTGGCGATAACCTGCTGCTGTACCTCTTTGGGAATGGTATCCCAGACATCGTTCGCTCCGAAGGGGGCGTTCAGCAGGAAGGTGGCGCCGTTCTTGGCGCGGGCCAGCATGTCGTACTTCTCAAGGAAGGAGAAGTTGTGGCAGGCGACGAAATCGGCTTCCTGCACCAGATAAGGGGCGCGGATATATTTTTTGCCGAAACGAAGGTGCGAAGTGGTCATGGAGCCGGCCTTCTTGGAGTCGTACACGAAGTAGGCCTGGGCGTTGTTGCTGGTCTCCTCGCCGATGATCTTGATGGAGTTCTTGTTGGCGCCGACGGTGCCGTCGGAACCGAGTCCGAAGAACATGGCCTCATAGACGCCGTCCATCGGGTTCTTGTAGGAGTAGTCAACCTTCAGGCTGCAGTTGGTCACATCCTCTTCGATGCCGACCACGAACTTGTTTTTCGGCTTGGCAGCCTTGAGGTTGTCGAACACTGCCTTGGCCATGGCCGGGTTGAACTCCTTGGAACCGAGGCCGTAGCGGCCGCCTACGATAACCGGATAGCCCTTGAAGGAGAATTTCTTCTGCTCCATTGCTTCGCCGATGGCGGTGCGAACGTCCAGGTAGATCGGCTCGCCGAGTGCGCCAGGCTCCTTGGTGCGGTCAAGTACGGCAATCTTCTTGACTGTCTTAGGGAGAGCCTTGATGAAGGCCTCCAGCGGGAAGGGGCGATACAGGCGGATTTTGACCACGCCGACTTTCTCGCCTTTCTTGACCAGATTTTCAACGGTATCCTGAACCACATCGGCGCCGGAACCCATGACAACGACAATGCGCTCGGCATCTTTGGCTCCGACGTAATCAACCAGTTTGTACTTGCGACCGGTCAGTTTGCCGAACTTGTCCATCTCTTCCTGGACGATCTTTTCGCAGATCGGATAGTAGGGGTTGACGGTCTCGCGCCCCTGGAAGTAGACATCCGGATTCTGGGCGGTACCGCGCATGACCGGCTTGTCCGGGTTGAGGCCGCGGGCCTTGTGTTCGGCAACCAGCTTGTCGTCGATCATGGAGCGCATTTCGTCAAAGGAGAGTTCGATAACTTTCTGGATCTCGTGGGAGGTCCTGAATCCGTCGAAATAGTGCAGGAAGGGAATTCGGCTGCGCAGGGTCGAGGACTGGGAAATCAGCGCGAAGTCCATGACCTCCTGAACGTTATTTGAGCAGAGGAAAGCCCAGCCGGTGGAGCGGCAGGACATGACATCGGAATGGTCTCCGAAGATGGAGAGAGCCTGGGCGGCGATAGCGCGGGCCGAGACATGGAAAACAGTGGAAGTCAGTTCGCCGGCGATCTTGAACATGTTCGGGATCATCAGGAGCAGACCCTGGCTGGCAGTAAAGGTCGTGGTCAAAGCACCTGCCTGCAGGGCTCCATGAACTGCACCGGCAGCGCCGCCCTCTGACTGCATTTCTACAACGGACGGCACATTGCCCCAGATATTCTTCTCACCCACGGCGCTCTTGGCGTCGGAGATCTCGCCCATCACGGACGAAGGCGTGATCGGATAGATGGCAATGACCTCGTTCGTTGCGTGGGCCACGTGCGCGGCAGCGGTGTTGCCATCGATTGTTACCATTTTCTTGCTCATACAGCTCCTCCTCATTGTTTATATGCTGCTAAGGTTTTATACTTCGGAGCGCCCCTGTACAGCCCGCTGCATGGTAGCAGCGTCAATATACTCAAGGTCGCTGCCAATCGGGATGCCGTGTGCAAGGCGTGTGACCCTGGCGCCAAGATTTCTGAGTAGTCCTGTCAGGTAGATCGCAGTAGCTTCTCCTTCTACCGAGAAGTTGGTAGCGATGACAATCTCCCTGACGATGCCGATTTTTACTCTTTCAAGCAGCTCAGCGATTTTCAGATCGGCCGGGGTGACTCCTGAAAGGGGGGAAAGCACACCGTGAAGAACGTGATACTTTCCACGGAATGCGCCGCTTCTTTCGATCGCAAGAACATCCTGCGGATCTTCAACAACACAGATTATCGATTCGTCCCTGTTCCCGCTGCAGATAGCGCACGGATCGTCTTCGGTAAAAGAAAAACAGACCGAACAGAATCTGACCCTGTTGTGTACCTCATGCAGGGCATCTGCCAGAGCGATGATGTTTGCCGGTGAGCGAAGCAGATGAAAGGCAAGCCTGCAGGCGCTTTTTTCACCTACGCCAGGGAGTTTCTTCAGCTCACCTACGAGTCTTGTCAAAGAGTGCGAATTATGTAGCATATTTTCCCGAAAACATAAAACATTTTTTGAATTATAACTAAACTAAAAAAATTCATTATAGATAAATTTAGTCTAACTACAAGAAATTCAATATAATTTTAAAAGCACTGTTTCTGAAAAAACAGCCGGTGAAACATATGTTCGACCGACCGTTTTATTGAAAATAAAATGCAGTGAGATGACGTTGTCAGAACAGACCGGGGATGCTTATACCGCCGGTGACCTTGCTCATCTCCTGCGCCATCTCGGCCTGTACCTTTGCCAGTGCCTCGTTTACTGCTGCCACTATGAGATCCTGAAGCATTTCCACATCTTCCGGATCGACAGCCTCCTTCTTGATGTTCAGGGCAATCAGCTGGTTTTTGCCGGTCACTTCGGCAGTTACCGCGCCTCCTCCGGCTGATGCAGTTGCGGTACGGTTTAATGCTTCTTCCTGAAGTTTTGCCATTCTCTGTTGCATCATCTGAGCCTGCTTCATTATGCCGGCCAATCCTTTTGACATCCGTATTTCCCTCGCTTTCTTTTAGTCGTGCTGAATATTTAGCCAATATATAACGTAGTTCTAAATTTGCGTCACTGCCGGTACGCTACCACTTCTCCCCCAAAAACCCCGAGAGCCGCTTTCACGAGAGGATGGTTGTCGGCAGCATCTTTAACTGCTTTTTCTTTGTTGGCGACTTCAGCACTTTTTTTTTCTGCAATAGACATCGGCGCGTCGCCGCTGTTTTCGGAAAGAGGCAGGATCCGTATACTTACCGGATTGCCGAAGAAGAGTGCCGAGAGTTCGCTCAGCTGTTTCTGGTAGTCGGGTTCCTGAAGCATGCTGAACTCGAGAGTGTCTTTCGGGTAGCCTAAATGAAGGGTTTCGCCAGAGACTTTGATCGGGCTCCCTTTTTCCAGTTTTGTCGCAAGCATTGGCTTCTTCGTTTTCACATAAGCTACAAAACCCTGCCAGTCCTTGGCATGGGAAGGTGCGGCTTGCGGAGTAGAGGCAGCCTCCGGAGTCGGGGCAGCCTGCGGAGTCGAAGGGGCCGCGCCAGGTTCGGATGTCTTCCGCGGGGCGGGCTTGTAGCCCGGTGCTGCCGATTCAGCTGCCATCGACGGCTGCGGGCAGGGAGATGATTCAAGGGCCTTCAGTCTCTCCAGCAGTTCATTCACCGGGATGACCGGAGTGAGGGTGGCCATCTTTATCATGGCCATCTCAAGGAGAAGTCTGGTGAATGATGAATGTGCCATCTCTGAATCGGTTTTCAGCAGGATTGCAATGCAGCGCAGGATTGTTTGGAGGTCACTCTTTTCTGCCAGGGTTCTGCTCTCTTCAAGTTCCTTGTCTGACAGGTCGAGGAGGTCGCCGGTTGAAGTCACGGTCTTGATCAGCAGAAGCGTCCTCATAAGCTCGATGAGTTCATGACAGAAATGCCTGATATTGTACCCGGAGTCGTCGACCGTCCTGACGATGTCGACAAGGGTAGCCGTGTCCCGGGCAAGGATCGCATCGATCGCAGACAGCAGGAGAGTTCTGTCCACCACACCCAAAAGAGAGATCACAGCCGGGTCGTCGACCTGTTCGCCGCAGAATGCCAGCACCTGGTCAAGCGCGGAGAGCGAGTCTCTCATGCTGCCGTCACCCTTTCTCGCGACCATCGCAAGTGCAGTATCGCTCATCGATACCACTTCCTGGTCGAGGATGAAACGGAGACGGGCTATCATTTTGGCCAGCGGGATGCGTTTGAAATCGAAACGCTGGCATCTGGATAGTATGGTTATCGGGACTTTATGAGGCTCGGTAGTGGCAAAGATGAATTTGATGTGTGGAGGAGGCTCTTCAAGGGTCTTCAGGAGGGCATTGAAGGCGCTGTTGGAGAGCATGTGGACTTCGTCGATGATGAAGATCTTGTAGCGGCTGTGTGCCGGGAGGTATTTGACATTATCCCGGAGCTCGCGGATCTCATCGACACCGTTGTTCGATGCACCGTCTATCTCGAAGACATCTACCGAGTTCCCTTCGGTAATCTCGCGGCAGACAGGACATTCGTTGCATGGTTCGGTCGTCGGCCCCTTTTCGCAGTTCAGGGTCTTGGCCAGGATCCTTGCGGAGCTGGTCTTGCCGACGCCCCGGGCTCCGGTGAACAGGAAGGCATGAGCGACCCGGCCTGACTCGATCGCATTTTTCAGGGTGAGGGTGACGTGCTCCTGACCGATGAGGTCATGAAATGTCTGAGGGCGCCATTTGCGGGCAAGTACAAGGTACGACACGCTTAGTCCTTTTTGTTCCGTGCCGGGGAGTGATGAGTTGCATGGAGGAATGATTTACGGGCAGAAATGATAGCTGGGTTGACCCGCGGCACACGTATCAGTTACTGCCGCTGCTTCCTTCCGGACCTGACGGGATTCATAACCTGCCGTTGCGCAGGACCCAGCTATCAGCTCTGCCCGCAAAAAAAACAGCTAAAAAATTTAAAATGGCGGAGAGAGAGGGATTCGAACCCTCGGTACGCTATTAACATACACACGCTTTCCAGGCGTGCTCCTTCAGCCGCTCGGACATCTCTCCAGAAAGACGAAATATACTGCAACAGGGCGTGAATTGTAAAGAATTATATCTTGTTTTCGTCAACCACCAGATCAGCGGCAATTGTTCGGCGCAGAGTAAACAGAACAAAGCAGCGAGCATGATTGCCGCAACCGTTGAAAGGAGGGCTCTGCCAAGCCCGACATGATCGGAGAGAAAGCCTATGAACGCAGGAGATATGGCATCTCCCAGTGCGTGGATAATGAAGATGTTTACGGCAAACGCCATTGCACGCATGTCGTGCCGGGTCACATTCACGAAACATCCCTCCTGTCCGGCGCCAAATACCGATCAGGAGGGATGCAGGATTCTAGCCAGTTAGCCAAAGTCCGGCGATGGCTACTTTTTGAAAATCTCCTTAAGGAATTTTTTCATCTCCGCCCAGGAGTTCTGGTCAGCCTTCTTGTTATAGGCAAGGGGCAGATTGAATTTCTTTGCGTAACTGTCGGCATCCGGATTGGTGAAACTGTGCATGACCCCGGGGTATCCCACATAACGGAATGAGGCGCCGGCATTGGTCATCTCCTCTTTGAAGGCGGTCACCTGTTCGGGCGGGATCATCTTGTCCGCTTCACCGTTGAACACCAGCACCCGCGCCTTGACGCTACCCGGCTTGGCCGGGCTATCCGTTGCCAGGCTGCCGTGGAAGCTGGCCACCCCTTTGAGGTCAGCCCCTTGGCGTGCCATATGGAGCACTACCCCGCCGCCGAAGCAGTAGCCGATGGCGGCAATCCGCTCCGGGTCGACTGTCGGCTGCTGTTTGATGAAGTCGAGCGCGGCTTTGAAGCGTGCTTCACCCACTTCTTTGTTTTTCATTACCTCGCCGGCAAATTTACCAGCATCATCAGGGTGCTGGGCTGTCTTGCCATCACCGAACATATCCACAGCCAGCGCTACATAACCCAGTTCGGCCAGCATTCTGGCCCGTTTACGGGCATATTCGTTATGTCCCCACCATTCGTGCACCACCAGTACTGCCGGTCGTTTGCCTTTCGTGGCGCTGTTTTCCGCAAGATACCCCTTAAGAACAGTATCTCCGGACCGGTACTCCACTTCGCGAGTAGTAACTTTTGCCCAGACGGATGAGGAAGCCAGCAGGGTGAATATCGTGCAGAATGTCAGCAGGAACCGTGTTTTCATAGTCTCACTCCTTTGAGTTAAATTATTCCAAGTATAGCAGGCTTGCGGAAAATTCCCAGCTGAGCGCATGCGATATCTGGCAGCAGTGAGCTGCATCCAGTGATTTCTTCATGAACTTGATAAGCCTGCATCAGGTGGTAAAATGTAAACCGGAGTGCAATCTTTTCCAGAGCATAGACGTCCTCAGGAGGAAGCCATGACCAGAAGCGAAGTCATCGACCAAATAGTCGCGCAGCGCAGGGGAGAGCACTACTTTATCAAATATTGGGAAGCCGGGCACACCTTCGTAGATTTTGACCTGATCGAAAGGTTCATCAGCAAGCGCGGGCAGGACGCAGCAATCGAGGGGTTTGAACTGCTCGACATGGAGCAGATGTGGCAGACTCTCATAGAGCTCGATCCGGACAAGCTGATACGGGTAAAGAGCGGGGAGAGCGAGATCATCGAATGGGACTGGCAGAAGAGTGACGGCACTGAGAAGAGGTCCGTCTACCCTTTCACCCCTGAGGGGATCATGACTATCATCGATGACGAGTTTTTTGCCTGAGGCCGGCGTGTCAGATCATTCCCATACCGTCACCATCACCGCGACGCAGATCAACGACATCAATTCCGGCAAGCCCGATACAATCGGTTCAAGCGTCGACTTGGGGCATGCCCACGATTTTGTCATCACAACGCCGTAGGGAAGTTCGGCACCGATCTGGCGATCATGCTTCGCTTCGTCCGGCCTAGCAGCTTCTTTGCCGCAAGCATTGCCTGAGCATACCCATCCTTGCAGGAGCGTGATATCTCGTTGGGCTGGCCATCCTCATCCCATGGCCAACCGGTCCGCACCAGTCCGGCCAGAACCTTTTCCAGCTCCTCCTTCTGCCTGAGGAGGGACGATATCTCCGCCATTGCTATTTTTGCCTGCAGCAGCTCCTGCTCTTCATCGAACCTGATCCCGATACGGTAGTTTCCGTTCTCCAGGAGGTCAACACGAACCACTTTCCCCCAGGCCGGAACCGTGAGCCCCTCCAGATCGATCT
>JBGQLM010000167.1:0-8856 GCA_041500085.1 Geobacteraceae bacterium | reverse complement strand
TCAAGGTTGATGCCGCCGAAGGTCGGTTCGAGCAGCTGGCAGGCCCTGATGATCTCGTCCGGATTCTCGGTGTCCAGCTCGATATCGAAGACGTCGATATCGGCAAAGCGCTTGAATAGAACCCCTTTCCCTTCCATGACCGGCTTGCCGGCCAGGGCTCCGAGGTTGCCGAGGCCGAGCACGGCCGTGCCGTTGGAGACGACTGCAACGAGATTTCCCTTGGCAGTATACTTGTAGGCGTCTTCAGGGTTTTTCTCGATGGCGAGGCACGGCTCGGCAACTCCGGGTGAATATGCCAGCGACAGGTCCCGTGCCGTCTGGCACGGTTTGGTGGAAATGACTTCGATCTTGCCTTTGCGGCCTCTTGAATGGTACTCCAGTGCGGCTGAAATCTTGCTCATTGTGTTGGCTCTCCTTGTGGCCCGTACAGATCCGTTTTTTACTGATACAGCTTTTTAATTTTATTTACGCTAAAAGAAATTGTCTGTCATTATAATTCTTTTTTGACCAAGTCAAACACCTTAGACAAGTCTGGCGGCAGTTGGGCTGCCGCCAGACTTGTCGTGCGTTTTATTTTAAATAAAAAACCGGTTCCGGGCTGTTACGCTTCTTCAGCCATCGATGCTGCATCGAGCAGCATTTCCGGCTCTTCGGCTTCTGCTTCTGTTGCGTTGTTCAGCACCTGTGCCATCCTGGCCATGTCGAGTTCGTTTTCCCAGCGGGAAACAACCACGGTGGCCACGCCGTTACCGACGAGGTTGGTAAGGGCGCGGGCCTCGGACATGAAGCGGTCGATCCCCAGGATCAGGGCCAGGCCGGCCACCGGAATGGTCGGGATGGCGGCAAAGGTGGCGGCCAGCGTGATGAAGCCGCTGCCGGTGACCCCGGCGGCGCCTTTCGAGGTCAGCATCAAGACGCCGAGAATAGTAAGCGTCTGGGTCATGGTGAGCGGGGTGTTGGTCGCCTGGGCGACAAAGACCGCGGCCATGGTCAGGTAGATGGACGTGCCGTCAAGGTTGAAGGAGTAGCCGGTGGGGATTACGAGGCCTACGACTGACTTGGTGCAGCCCAGGTTTTCCATCTTGGCCATCATCCGCGGCAGTACCGACTCGGACGAGGAGGTGCCGAGGACGATAAGCAGTTCTTCGCGGATGTAGCGGATGAACTTGAATATGCTGAAGCCGCAGAGCTTGGCGATGGTGCCGAGCACGACGAAGATAAAGAGCAGGCAGGTAAGGTAGAAGCTTCCCATGAGCATCCCCAGCTTGGTCAGGGAGCCGAGCCCGAACTTGCCGATGGTGAAGGCCATGGCGCCGAAAGCCCCGATCGGGGCAGCCTTCATGATGACCCCTACGATGCCGAAGAGGGTATGCGAGACTTCATCAATGAATTTGAAGACCACTTTACCGCGCTCGCCGAGCATGGAGAGTGCAAAGCCGAAAAGGATGGCGAAGAGGAGCACCTGGAGGATGTCACCCTTGGCAAAGGCGTCCACCACGCTGTTGGGGATGATATTGAGGAGGAAGTCGGTAGTGGTGGTGGCCGGAGCCTTGGCCGTGATCGCGGTCAGCGCCTTGGTATCGAGCTTGGTGACATCGGCGTTCATGCCTACGCCCGGCTGGATGACGCTGACGATCAGCAGGCCGATCGCCAGGGCCAGCGAGGAGACGATCTCGAAATAGAGGAGCGCCTTGGCGCCGACCCGGCCGACCTTCTTCATGTCCTCCATCCCTGCGATGCCGGTCACGACGGTGCAAAAGATGACCGGTGCGATGATCATCTTGATCAGCTTGATGAAGCCGTCACCCAGCGGTTTCATGGCCGCGCCGGTCTCCGGGGCAAAGTGCCCGAGAACAACACCGATCGAGATTGCGGTCAGGACCTGGAAGTAGAGGTGGTGGTAAAATCGTTTCGTTTTCATGGCAGCTCCTTTTCTTTGGTGGTTTATTATTCGCAGATGCGATTGCTAATGTATCGGGTTCTCGGGGAGCGGCACCCAATGGGTAAAGACCGGGGTCTTGCTCTTGCCGCTTTTTACGGTACAGCTCCTGATACTCTCGGAGTTGCCGACGCAGGAGTGCAGTTCCCCGAAGTACTCGAACGGCGTGAACAACAGGACCGGCCGGTTGTCTTCAGGCAGTTTGTCTTTGATGCTGATCCACTTCATAACCAAGTTCCCCTTTTGACTGACTGGATGGTGCACACGTAATGCAATGGCATATCAGCAAAACGAATACCAATTGTTTTCAATCCAGTTAACATGCTGATATCATGTGAGAAAATACTGTTTTATTTCCAGGAACGCAGGGGAATGGTGTTAACTTTGGTGAATGGTCATTTGAGGATGAAGGGCCGGGAAGCCCTGAATACAGGGATGTACACAGGCTTAACCAGGGTTAAGGTCGTTAACCAAAGTTAAGACCATTAGAAATACGGGAACCCTGACAAGGGTTTAAATCGGCTTTATCCTCAGTTTCCGTTTTTTCTGCATACCGTTTAAAAAGAGATTTCAGTCTTCTTAAATCGGCCGGGGAAGCCTGAAACCAGAAAAAGCTTTTGGAACTCGGATGAATAGGATGCACGCGGATAAATCGAACAAGATCAAGACAAAAGCTGCTTATCGGTTTTAAGGTTTTATCCGCGTTCATCCCACTTATCCGTGGTTAACTGCCGTTTGCCTTTCTCCGCGCCCTCCGCGTCTCCACGTGAATAACCGGTTCAAAGCCTTCCTTTAACAATTCATCAATGAGCCGGCTTTTAATATTGACACAAAGCAGGGTACGGCGTATTTGAATTATGTAATTATATGCTGTTATGGAGGGTGTGTTATGGGACGGACAGGGGGGAGAAGAGAGCTTTGCAAAGCCGCTCTACCGGGACTGACGGTAAGCGTTTTTTTGTTTTTACGGGCGGGAGTCATTGGGACAATAAAATCATTCACGAGGTACTTTTGTGTCTGAAGTAACATTGGAAATGCTGACCGAGAGAATCAGAGAGCTTGAGCAAGAGAACAGGCTGTTGGCACAGTCCGCAAAGCAGTTGCATGGACTAAAAAGATACCTCCTGGAGATATTCGATAATACTCCGGCACCGATCTACATGAAAGATTCCGATTTCCGATACATACTAATTAACAAGCGATTTGAGACGAGTGCGCACATTTCATGGAAAGATATCGATGGCAAGCTTGATGGTGATATTTTCCCGGAAGACGTAGCCACACTGTTTCGCGCCCAGGATGAAGAAGTCAAACGTCAGAACAGGCCGGTAGAGTTTGAAGAGACCGTCTCTTTACCTGATGGTGAATTTACCTTCATCACGTTGAAGTTTCCCATACATGATGCCGAGGGAAAAATTCTTGGAGTAGCTGGATTTTGTACGGATATTACTGAGAGGAAAAAAATCGAAGAAGAAAATTTGAAGTTGATAAATAAACTGCAAAAAGCGCTGGATGAAGTAAAGACCTTGAGAGGGATGATTCCCATTTGTGCTTACTGCAAGAATATCAGGGATGACAACGGCTATTGGACTCAGGTTGAGGCTTATGTGAGCGAACATACTGAAGCCGCTTTTACACACGGCTACTGCCCGGAATGTATGAAAAAGCATTTTCCTGGAATAGCTACAGAGCTAAAAGATAATCTGTGACAGTTTAGTCTGCCCAGCGAGTGACGTTGTATAGCTAATCATACCGCGCTGAACTCTCAGCCTCCCAGGACTTGAAGATTTGCAGATAGGCGGTATGCTCTACCACGGCAGGGAAACCACGCATTTACGCACCTTGAGCTATCTACACAGGGAGACAGATATGTTGAATTCAGCCGGACAAATCGCCATTGCTATTGCAAGTGTTGTCACCATCTTTCTGGCGCAAGCCTCGGCACAGGCGCCTGATTCGGTTCCCGACGCCGTTGCCACTGCCTGGAAATCCCGTTCCGAGGCTGCAACGAAGAAACTTGCCTCAGCAAAACTGGACAAGTGCGACATGGGGCTCGAAGTCGCGTTTCAGGAGGCTGCTGAAACAACTTCGGGAAAGCAGCGAAGCTACGGACTCCATGTCACTATTGACGGACAGACAATGGTGGTGTCCTACACCTACGTCGGGCAGCGGCTGAATGCCTTTATGTTGGTTGAGCTGCCGCCGGAATGGCTCGCGGTGCAGAAAGCGGAGAGCAAGGCCCTCAATGTTCTTGTCCAGAACTCAAACTGTACCTTCGACCTTTGTACGAATGACCCCTTCTCAACAGGACTCTGCACGGGGCACCCTTAGCAGCAACACGCAGTCGAGCAGTATCTCTTCACCCTTTCAGACCAGCCGCGCCAGTTCCATGGCGTTGTGCATTGCGTGTCCGGCGCGGCAGTGAACATCCGGTAGACCAGCCTGGCCGTTGCGCTGAGTTCCCTTGCGGTCCGGGCAAAGGAGCCGAGTTCCTCCCCGTTGTACGGTAAATCATACCGCGCTGAACTCTCCACCCCCTTTTTCAACCAGTTCTCACCATTGCCCGGTCAGAAAGCCCGTACGGTGCGACCACCTCATCTTCCCAATGATATTGACAGTAATCCTTCCCCTCATATAGTATGCGAGCAGGATTCATTAGACTGCTTTATAGCAGAGCCAGCGCCCGGCAACCGTGAAATCCTGCCTTTTCCCGGATTCACATCCCATGCGATTTACGACTTTAGCTGGCGACCCCCTTGCCTTTGCGTTCCTGCTGACTGTCAGATTGGAGGATTCATCCTTGAAAGCCACACTCTTCCTGTTGAAAACCCTCCTCATAGTATTGATGTTTTCGAGCATTTCCTGGGCTGACATCCCTTCTGAACAGAAAAGCAGGGTCCTGATTCTCAACTCCTACCACCCCTACTACAGTTGGTCTGATGATGAGATGAAGGGGATTCTGGAGACTCTGAAGGAGCGGATGCCTGCTGTCGAACCGATGATCGAATATCTGGACTGCAAGTATTTCCCAGATATGGCTCATTTCCCCAGAGTAGCCTCTCTTTTTGCCTACAAATTCAAGAATGTGAAAATTCCTGTTGTGATCGCTGTCGACAACCCTGCCCTGGATTTTGCCCTTAAATACCGCTCGGAACTTTTTCCGGATGCAGCAATCGTTTTCTGCGGGATCAATGGCTACACTCCGGAATTAATCAAGGGTGCGGCGAATATTACCGGTGTAGCCGAAGTCCTGGATTCAAAAGGAACCGTAGAGATGATGCTGAAGCTTCATCCTGCCTCCAGGGAGATATTTGTAATCCATGACTATACTTCCACAGGCATTGCTACACGCAGGGAAACAGAGGCGCAGCTGGCTCCGTTAGCCGGGCGGATAAAAATCAGATACATGGAAAACCTTACAACGGACCAGATGCTCGAAGAAATAGGCCGGCTCCCTGAGGATGCCATGGTCCTGGCACTCTCTTACAGCCGTGATAGAGAAGGCAGGGTGTTCAATCACCCTCAGATTGCCGGGTTGTTGAGTGAAAAATCCAAAGTGCCGGTGTACGCCGCACACGAGGAACGTCTGGGAGCGGGCATAGTAGGAGGCAGCATGCTTGGAGGCAGGCTGCACGCTGCTGAAGCGGCAAAGCTTGCCCTGAAAATTCTGGAAGGTACTCCTGCAGGTTCGATCCCGGTAATAGCAGGCACTTCTGAAGCACGGCCAATGTTTGACTACAAGCAATTGGTACGTTTCGGCATTAACCTGGGCAGCCTTCCGGCACATGCCGTAATCATCAATCAGCCTGAGTCATTTTACCGGAAATACACGCTGACTGTGTGGGTCACTACCGGAATAATGGCAGCTCTTCTTATCATTATCGGCTTACTGGTGTACGTGGCCAAAATAAGGCAGCAGACAGCTGAATCTCTGGCAGAAAAGGCATCGGAACTCGAACGTCGCGTCGCAGAACGGACTATTGAGCTGAAAACAGCGAATGAGGAGCTTGAATCCTTCAGCTATTCCGTTTCCCATGACCTGCGTGCGCCGCTGCGTCATATCCACGGTTTTTCCCAGATTCTTTTCCAGGATTACCGCGACCGCATCGACGATATGGGGCGGGATTATCTGGCTCGTATAGGTAAGGCCGTCGGCCATATGAATGCTCTTATCGACGACCTCCTCGGCTTTTCAAGGGTCGGACGGACAGACATTCGTCCGGTGAACGTGAATTTGAGCCGACTTGCTGAAAGTGTAGTTTCCATGTTCCGTGAATCCGAACCCGAAAGATTGGTCGCCATTTCGATCATGGAGGGGGCGATAGCAAAAGGTGATCCCAATCTGCTGGAGATTGTCCTGCAGAACCTTATAGGCAATGCCTGGAAGTACTCTGCCAAAAAAACCTCAACCCAAAACCACCCGGCAAGCATCGAGTTTGGCAGAACGGTTATCGAGGGCGTCGATACTTTTTATGTCCGCGATAATGGTGTCGGTTTTGATATGGAATATAAGGAAAAACTTTTCAAGGTGTTTGAACGTCTGCACGGGGAGGAGTTTGCCGGTACAGGGGTCGGACTTGCAACCGTGCACCGCATAGTTACGCGACATGATGGAAAAATCTGGGCCGATTCAAAACCGGGGAAAGGGGCGGTTTTTTATTTTACTCTTAATTTATGACAGCTTCTGTCAGGCAAGGCGGCCATCATGAAATCCTGCCTTTGGCGTACTGCTTGACGCTTTGGGAATTAAAGCTATAGTTGACTTTAATGGATTAAAGCCAATATCTGGAAAGGAGAACGTCATGAAAAAACTTTTGTTGTTTGCCGCAATTGCCGCCCTGCTGGCGGGATGCACAAGTGACCCGCTGGTGCTCCGCAAATGTGATATGACCAATGCCAAGGTGCTTGGAGCATCCGAAGGGGAAGCAACCGGGTTCATGCTATTTCAGCTTATTCCCATAGGGCAGAACGAGCGTTTCAATGACGCCTACAGTGAAGCCGTAAAGAAGCTGGGTGGTACCTGTCTCATGGATCCCGTTATCGAGGAGAAATGGTTCTGGGCTTATGTGCTGAACGGCTACTCATTCAAAATAAAAGGGACCGTGGTTCGGGAAGGGACCTGACCGGTGGGGAATTCCGGGGGACATCATACTTGATTCGGAGGGCGGCCAAGCGGCCGCCTTTTCTCATTCTTAACGTGTATATCGCCGGCTTCAGACCAGCCGCGCCATCTCCCTGGCGTTACGCATCGCGTGTCCGGCGCGGCAGTTGTTGAACATCAGGTAGACCAGCCTGGCTGTTGCGCTGAGTTCCCTTGCCGCCCGGGCAAAGGAGTTCAACTCCTCCCTGTTATACAGGTAATCATACCGCGCTGAACTCTCCACCCACTTTTTCAACCAGTTCTCACCATTTCGGCCATGAAGCCGCACATAGGCCGTGTCGGTCGTGACCGCCGGCAGGAACGGGATCGTGGCCTGGGTTCCGTACTGGGGTTCGTCGGCTGTGACGTAGCAGATGCGGTGCTGCTGCAAAAATGCGAGCACCTGCCCGCGGTGCTGTTCGCTCAGCCAGCTGCCGTGTCGGAACTCGATCGCCAGGGGGAGGTTCCCCATGAGCTCCTGATCGATGAGAATCTGCTCCAGGCTGGCCGTTTTATACCAGAACCAGGGAGGGTACTGAAACACCAGTAGCCCCAGCTTGCCGGCATCCCGCAGCGGCGCCAGGGAGGCGGTGAAGGCATCGGCAATGGCGTGCAGAAATGCCGGATCCGTTATCCGGATGCTGAGTCGGCTGCGGTCGGCCGGCGGGACCAACTCCCGCAGGGGCTTGGGGAGCGTACGCGGGTCGATACCGTGGCCGGTCAGGGCACCATAGACCTTGATATGGAAGGTGAAATCCGGCGGAGTCCGCTCGGTCCAGAGTGTAGTTATTTGGAGCGCAGGGATGGCGTAGTAGGTGGAATCAACCTCCACGGTGTCAAAATTGGCGGCATAGTAACGGAGGCGCTCATCTGCCGAGGTGACGCCTTTGGGGTAGAACTCACCGCTGGCGAGAAGCGATTTCTCCGCCCAAGAGCAGGTGCCGATGCGGATTCCGGAAGCCGCTGCCATACTACCCCCTGTCCACGAAAGACACGAAAACGCACGAAAAGTTAAGCCGCTGCAAGTCCATCAGCTCATCACTCTTCAAACCGCAGCCGGATTTTCCCGGCGGCAATAGCCGTCACCCGGCAGGCTATGTCGCCCGCCTCCGCACCCGTGTGCAGCACGACCCTGTCGCCCGGGCGGGTGTCGCGCAAAAAGCCGAGACAGTTTACTGCTGCGCCGGAAGAAGAGATGCTGTCGATCCGGCAGAGATGTCTGCTGCCGCTGCAATCGAGTTCACTCTTGCCGATCTCCACGGAATGTAAGTCAAGCCGTTTCCTCATCATGACCAGCCTCCTGACCGGGACGTTTCCCTTATGATTCATTATAACGCTTTTGGCGGTCCGGGTGGGGTAAAGTGGCTGTCGTCCGAACTGCATTTGGTCCACGAAAGACACGAAAGCAGACGAAAAATTGGACCGTTTCCAGCTCGATGATGGTGTAGAGGATGGAGTCTGTTGACAATATACCCAAAAAAGGGATATTTCCGGGCGGGATCATTCTTTCAGCCTGTCCCCCGCCGAGCGGTAGACGGCAAGGTTTTCCCGCTTGCCGACAGCCACTATAATGACGACGATGCGCTTGTCGTCAACCTGGTAGACCAGTCGGTAACCGGCGTTTTTTAGCTTGATCTTGTAGCAGTCGGCCATGCCGGATAGCTTGGCTGACGCGACGCGGGGCCGTTCCAGCCGTTCGGCGAGCTTTTTCTTGAACTGTTCGCGGATTACGCCATCAAGCTTCTTCCACTCTTTGAGAGCCGACTCTTTGAATTCG
>JBGQLM010000166.1:0-8861 GCA_041500085.1 Geobacteraceae bacterium | reverse complement strand
CTGAATGTGATGGGAATTACCTCTCAACTGCATGAGCACTTCTGCATGGCAGTCGATACATTCCTTGGCCAGAGCCGGATTCGCTCCAGCCAGCACAACCAGAATTGCAGAAATGACGCAGAAGAATGAACAGTATAGACTTTTCTTCATAAGATCTCCCTCAGTCGAAAATTGCAGAACGGGTCCATATGGTTACCCGTGCAACTTAAAACAATTAAGTTTCTTTATAACCGGTTGCGTCTTTGATTTCAAATGCATTTATTCCGGTCACGGGTATGGAATGATGAACCGCTTTTCCCCGGTCCCGTAACTTGCTTTTTGCTTTTCGACCGAAGCATCCCATTCCAGAAGTTTTGCCTTCAAGGTTTTCACAATTGCCGGGTTTTCTGAGGCAACGTTATTTTTCTCCAATGGATCTGCAGGAAGATCGAACAATTCTACATCGGCGAATTTCAGGGGGCGATCGGTGATGAACCCGTACCACGAAACTTTTTCCAGCAGACGGGCATTTTTCCTGAGGACCAGCTTCCACCGGTTCGTACGGATTGCAATATCGTTTGGTGGATACGAGTCAGGCGGGAATGCCTTGCGTAACATGCTTCCGTATTCAGTGATGGCCGTTTTCTCGGACGGGGGGTAATTCACCTGAGAATTTTTGAACTCGAGATACCACCGGCTCAAAGTATGTTCCCACCATGGAATCCGGTCGATATAGGCGTATTCACTTCCCACCGCGCCTGCTTCTCCCTTGATCAGCGGCAGAAGGCTGTTACCCTGAAAGTCATGATTAGCCGGTATCCCCAGATAATCAAGGACCGTTGGTACGATATCTATTCCTTGAACCTGTTCCGAAACCCTCTTCCCACCCTTATCCCCGCCGGGAAGGCGGACCATCAGAGCGCTTTTTACGACAGGTTCCGAAAGATCGTAATGATGAACGTATGTCTCTCTTTCACCGAAGTCTTCCCCATGAATCGAGTGAATGATCAATACCGTATTTTTCGACAGGCCGGTCTTTTCCAACAGGTCTACCAGTTGTCCTATGAAAATATCAGTATAGCGAATTGCAGCATCGTATCTGGCGGTAATATATTCCTTGTCAGCAGCGGTAAGATGGTGGACCGGCTTAAATCCAAGGAAATAATCGTCCCGGTATATCCGCATCAAAATGTCGTAAGTAGGATCATCGGCAGCACCTTCCTCTCCTGATACTGAGGGGAAACTGTTCCAGAAAGGTTTGTATCCCGGAGGGTCGAAGATCTTCTTGTCAGCGTTTGGAACTCCTGCTGCATAGGGTACGTGGACGATACCGCTTGCAATCCACATAAAGAACTTCTTGTCCTTGTTCTTCTGTATCCAGTCGAGTGACTCTGTTGGTGCCACACGCAAAGAAGTCCCAAGGCCTTTGCGGGTTCTGCCAAAATAATCGAATGATCGTGAGAAAACGTCGCCCAGCTTGATTTCCGTACCTGATTCCGTGTCGTACCGCATGAAAAATTCCGGGGACCCTGAGACCGCCGCAGTTGAGTAGCCGTAGTATTTCAGGATTTCAGGCAGGGTTCTGCTCTTGACCGAATCCCTTGCGACATCAAAAGCGACCATCCCGTTAACGCGAGGGTATTGGGACGTAAGAACACTCATCATCGACACTGGTGTCAGGTTCGCCTGGGCGATGGTATTGTCAAACAGTATGGATGACTTTGACAGGCGGTCGATGTTTGGACTCGTATTCCGTTTGTATCCGTAAACGCCCAGATGATCGGGCCTCAGGCACTGCAACGAAACCAGGATGACATTGGTGTCTTCGTGGCGTTTTACCTGGGGCATATCAGCAGCAGCCAGCGCTCTTTCGGTATTTGGAAACGACAGGGATATCGTCATGGCTACTGAGGCAGATGCTACGGTTCGCAGTAATTTTGCAGTAATACAGTTAACTCTCATATCTGTGGGATACCCTTTCTGACGTCACTTTTCTGCATTGTACAGGCGTGTACCGGCAATTGCCTGCTCATTTTGGCAGCGGTTCAACAGCCACCATATTTATCCATGTTGCTTCTTATCAACGTCCTGAACTCTATCAGCAGTTCGGCACAGTCTTTATGCAGATACTTGCGTGGATTGACGTTGTTTTTTACATGCACTCTCAAAAGTTCCCGGGCCAGGGAATTCATCTTGATGGTCACTTTATTAACCTTGTAGCGGTCGAACTGAATATCGTTAATAATTTTCATTATTGATTTTTCGTAGTCGTAGCCTGCTGAGGCAAATATCTCCCGGTATTTGTAAATGTATGTTTTGACTCTGTAATCGCCGTCCCCCTGGATATCGTTCGGAGCCCTCATGATTGCGATGGCGGCATTCAGTTTGTCCAGGGCGTCTTCGGTATACGGCATGGCACCGTTTGCGAAGGATTTGTCAACAGGCAGTGCCAATGCCAGTATGATCATTATCAGCAATACTATCGGTATGGAACGAAGCTTTTTCTGCATATCGGTGTTGTCGTTCTGATGAACCATTTCGTATTCATTCCATAAGTATGCCAATCAGGGGTAGGGTATGATCATTGGCTGAACTGCACTCTCTCTTTTTGCTTTTTGCCTGTTATTGAAAGCATCCCACTCAAGCAGCTTCGCTTTCAGCTTTTCCACGACCTGCGGGTGTTCCCCTGCGACATTTCTCTGTTCCATCGGATCACGTTTGAGATCATAGAGCTCAACAGCGTCAACAGGGAATTTCCTACCGGAAATAAAATTCCACCAGGAGATGTTCTCCAACAGCTCATTTTTATCCCGCAGTATCAGTTTCCATTCATTGGTTCTGATGGCAATGCATTCGGGGGGGTATTTCCCGCCTCCTATTGTAGTGCGCAACAGGGTGCTGTAATCCTTGATTTTATCTATCTCCAGGGGAGTATACTGCGCTTCACGTTCCGTCTGGTGTTCCAGATGCCAGCCGCCCAGGACGTATTCCCACCATGGCAACCGGTCGATAAATGCATACTCTGAACCCTTGAATCCGGATTCATCCCCCTTGACCAGAGGCATCATGCTGACGCCTTGCGATTCATGGTTGAGAGGGATCTGCAGGTAATCAAGAATGGTCGGCATGATATCGATTCCCTGAACCTGGCGGGAGATGCGTGCTCCTGCTTTATCTTTACCGGGGAACCGGAACATCAGGGCGGTTTTTACCTCGGTGTCAAAGACATCGTGGTGGAAAAAATAGCCGTGTTCCCCCAGACTCTCGCCATGAATGGAATGGAAAACTACCAGGGTCTTACCGGATAGCTTGAGAGCGTCCAGCGTCTCCAGCAGTTCTCCGATAAATTTGTCCGTATAATTAATGCCGGCGTCATATCGCCCCCTGATGAAGTCGACGTCCTTATCGGTCAGCCGGTGAATCGGCTGAAAATCGAGATAATAATCACCCTTGTAGATATGAAACAGTACCTCGGTAGGTACGCCATTATCGACATTTTCCCGCCCGAGCCGGATCGGGAACTGCTCGTAGAAGGGGGTGTAGCCGGGCGGGTCATATTGCGTTCTGTCGGGAAGGGGGACGGTCTGTGAGTAGGGTGGGTGCAGCATGCCCGTTTCGATCCAGAGGAAAAACTTCTTGTCCTTGTTTTCCTTGAGCCACTCCAGCGATGCTGTCGGATTAACCCGGACGCTGCCGGACTTGTCCGGAACCGTCCGGCCGAAATAGTCAAAAGATCTGGAAAAAATATCCTTGGGGTTCACGATCTTCCCGGATTCGGTGTCGTAGCGCATGAAAAATTCGGGGGAACTGATTACCGCTGCAGTTTCATAGCCGTAGTATTTGAGTATTTCCGGCAGGGTTCTTTTGGCGACCTGATCCCGGCTGACTTCAAATGATACCATGCCGTGCAGACGGGGATACTGCCCGGTAAAGACGCTCATATGGGCCACAGGGGTCAGGTAGGACTGGGCAATGGCATTCTCAAATAGTATGGACTGTTTTGCCAGTCTGTCGATATTCGGGCTGGTATTGCGCCGGGAGCCGTAAGTTCCGAGATGATCCGGACGGAGGATGTCCAGAGAGATCATGATGACATTCGTGTATTCATGACGCGCCGGAGCTGCAGGCTTGGACGCAGCTCGGCCCGAGCCGACAACGGAAAGTGCAAGCAGTACGCCTCCCATCATCCTTGCAGCATTGAACATGTTGCGAGAAGAGGCTTTAACCTGCCTTGTCATTTCTTTGCAGCTCCTTTTGCCTGTGAATCATAGACGGGGTTGAGACCCGGTATCCACTGTCTGGCATTCAGGTCGTGACCGATAGATTTGAAATATGCAAATAGCTTCTGCTCAAGCTCGTAGGCAAGCTTTGGCTCCAGTTCTACAAGATTTTTCAGCTCCTTGGGATCTTTCCTTATGTTGTAGAGTTCGCGGGATTTGTCTTCCAGTGTGTAGATGAATTTCCAGCCGTCTTTGGTGATTACGGAGCGCTTGTAGGTGTACTGGCGGTAGTCGGTCTCGGAGTAGACATCCTTGGCAACTGCTTTGCTTTTGAAGGCAGGTACAAGGCTGGCACCACGCAGCTGATTTTTGGCATTTTCCGGCATCTTCACATCAAGCAGATCGAGAATGGTCGGCATGACGTCGATGCTGCTGATCTGATCATTGATCATCTTGCCGGCTTTGACCTTGGGGAGCTTGATAACCAGCGGTACATGGATCAGCTCATCATAGAGGGTAAATCCGTGGTCAAAGCGTTTGTGTTCGTAGAACTCTGTGCCATGGTCGGAAGTAAGCACAAATATTGTCTTATCCATCAGCCCCATCTTTTCGTATTCAACCAGAAACTTCTTAAAGAGTGCATCGGTGCGCTGAATCTTTTCGTCGTAAATGGCGCGCCAGAACTTGACATCCTCCTCACGCAACTTCACCGTGCCGTTTGCCAGCCCTTCCTCGCGTAGCGCCTCTTGTTCTTCCTTTGATCCGGTATATTTCTTGTCATATCCTTTCTCCACGAAGCGGTAATCGAACCCCCCCTCAGGGATGCCCTGTCCATGGCAATCATAGCCATGCAGAAACATGAAGAACTTCTTGCCCTTGCTCTCCTTCAGCCAGTCCAACGCCTTGGGAATGCTGACTCCCATGCTGCCGAACTTGCCTTTCTCAAAGAAATAGCGGTCAAAACCCTGGTCATAGCCGAAAAAACCGCTCACACCGGCATTGCCGGTGAAACCGCCGGTAGCGTACCCGTTCTGTTTCAGCACCTCGGCCAGGGTGACCAGCTCGGGGGAAAGTTTTTTCAGATTGGAGAGCACGTTGTTACTGGGCGGGTTGAACACGGTGAACTTGTTCGTCAGTCTGTGCTCCGAGGGGTAAACGCCGGTGAACCAGGTCATCGACGCCGGCACCGTCCAGGAAGCGGTGGAAAAGGTGTTGGTGAAACTGAATCCTTCTTTCGCCATGGCATCGATGGTCGGGGTGACATTCCTTTCATAGCCGAGGGAGCCGACGTGGGCCGCCTGAAGGGCGTCAAAGCTGACCAGGACTACGTTGTAATCCTTATACTTCAGCGGGAGTTTTGACAGGTCGGGCTTGGCAGCTCTGGCAGTGCCGACCATGAATCCCGGCAGCGTCATGGTTAATGCCAGTGCACCGGTTCCGATAGCAGTTCGCTTGATGAACTCTCTGCGGTTCATCTCTTCCTGCCCGGCTTCATTCTCCTCGTCATGTTGTGACATGTGGCTTATCTCCTTAAAAAGTGTTTTTTATGGTAGTGACGTCTTAATAAATATCCAGATCACGACCGACAACGACCTTCCCTGGGTAACGCGTAGTAATCTCACGCAGCAGGTCCTCCGGAGTGGAGGCCATCGGACGCTTGTCCGGCCTGAGAGTGATAGTGTTGTGATAAAGGACAAGCAGTTTGGGTTTTGCCTTGGCGGCAAGTTCAGCCAGTTGAGTCGTGGTTGTATGGTATTTCGAGACGTATGTTTTTATGTCATATCCCTGGGGATTGGGTCGCATCGGGCTCTTGAGATATTTTTCCGTGGTAGCTTCGTGAAGCAGGATATCGCAGCCGTTACATGCTTTTACTGTCTCTTCTGTCGGGGTGGTGTCTCCCGAGATGACAATGCTCCGGTCCTTTGTGTCAAAACGGTACCCAAAGCTCGTTTCCCATTCACCATGTTTTGTCGGAAAGGCCGTTACCGTTACATCGGCATCCTTGTAGATTACGCCAGCCTTGATTTCATGCACATTTACCTTCCACCCCTCCGGAGACTCCCTTTCCATGCCATCCCGGCGGATGGAGATATCCTCGCTGTATGCGGCCAGGATGTGCTCTGTCATCTTTTTCAGGCCGGGCGGCCCGTAAACTTCGAGCGGAGTGCTTCTTCCCATTGTCCACGGGGTCAGTATCAGGTCAGGATATCCGGCCGTATGGTCGGAGTGGAGGTGGGTTGTAAAAACAATCCGGAGATTGACAGGGTCAAGTTCTGTTACCCCTTTGTCAAGCTTTGCTGCGGCAGCACGTCTGACTACGCCGGGACCGAAATCCACCAGATATGCAGTGCCGTTTACAACCACCGCCGTGGCTGGTCCCGAACGGTCCGGATCCGGTTGCGGAGTGCCGGTCCCGAGCAGAACCAATCTTGTCCCGACAGAACTCTCAGCGAAAGCGCAAGGGAGGGGAGTCAGGGTCGTCAGTATCAGGACGATTATGGTGGCGAAAGATTTTATGGGAGAATCTCCAGAGTATAATTGCACAATAATAGCATTCATCAGCTCTTTCTTGCAAGGGTTCCTGTTGTGCAGGCCAGGCCGCCTGAACCGTTAATAAGCTGGGAAATCATCAATTCGGCCACGACTTCGAGCCCTGCATCAAGATATATGCGCTTTGTCTCGAGGCAACCGGCAGTCATGATGACTTTTCGGGGAGCAACAATCACAATGTTCATTGCCTGTCTGCTTCTTACCTCAAGGTTCTCGGGAATTCCGACAACCCTGAAATCATGCTGTTTGAGGAAGGCAATGGTTTCCGGAGATATTATCTCCTCACGCACAAGGGCCAGATTCTTGTCAACTATTTGCAGTGAGCCGAGCAGGTGCTGGGTTCTCCTCTGGGTTGAGGGTAGCGGAACAGAGTCGATGCCCTGCTTGCGGAGAACGGCTTTTATCTGCGCGAACCCCTGCATGTTGGTACGGTTGCCGACACCGACGGCAACGAGTCCCTTATCGATCCAGAGTGCATCAGCCCCTTCGAAAAGCCCCTTTCCGGATATGGTATGCAGCAGAGGGATCCCTGCGCTTTCAAGCCTGCGGGCCGCGTGGCAGACTTCACCTTTTCGCGTGTCATGTGACATGTTTGCCAGAATCGCGCCTTCGGGGGTCATAAAGAGCAGATCACGGCAGAACATCATGTTGTAGTTGCTGCTGTCGGAAAGATCTTTCAGCGGATCGATCAGGGTTACAGCTACTCCGAAAGAGATGAACGTGCTGATAACCCGGTCTAGCTGCTCCAACAGCTCTTCATGGCTAATTGGAGCAAGGTGCTGGACGGCTGGAGGGTCGGGATGATCGGATATTGCTGACCCGGGTTTATAAAGGAGTACGGAGGTCAGTTCCTCATATTCAGAGTCGAGACCGAAATGCATCAGAGCCATCCGTCAATTCCGGCTTTGAAGTATCCGAGTCTTTCGCTCATCTCCAGAATCCCGGGGTCGTCAAGAATTCGTTCAATGAGCTCTTTTCGTCTCTTCCAGCGATAAAGCTGGGGGGGCAGGGTGGACTGGACCACGGGCAGATACTCAAGTCTGAGTCTTCCTGTCTCCTGGGGGGAGATGCCCATGAATTCCAGTATCCGGGCGAACTCCACTCTTCTGGACTCAACCGAACGGATTACATCTTCAAAATGGACCGTGCAAGAGCATTGGCGGCTTGAGTCAAGATTCTCCAGTATTTCGGTATTTGCCGAGCGCCACTGGAAGGCGCATACTTCAAGAAGCTCCCGCTCGGCATACTCCTGCCATCCGGCCGGGAGATCGAAGTTCCACCAGTTTTTCCCGTGGGGATAGAGATCGCTGTAACCCTTTATTTTCAGCTCCCTGGTATGGGGGTGCTTGCCGAAACATCTTCCCAGATTATGGGAGAAGAACCCGCGATGGTGCCAACCGTCAAAGATGCCGTTGATCGTCGCGGCAGGATTCCTCACGAGATGGATGACCTTGATCCCGGCATTCGGGAAGAGTTTTTCCAGAAGATTCATCCGGTAGCAGTCAACGGTTGATTTCAGGAGCAGGGTCGAACGGTGAAGGTCTCCTGTCTCGGCACGTTTTGCCGGGTGGAGCAGAACGAATGGAGGTTCTTCGATGGTAAAACGGCTTACAGGAGGTGCTGAAGGAATATCGACTGAAGGAAATCTGAGAGCTGTCCGGTCGGTCCCGATATCGTAGTAGAACGGGTTTATCTGCGGCCATCTGTTGCTCAATCTTTCCAGCAGTTCGAGATAAAAATCTTCCGTGTTGAAGACGGGATTAACATCGGCGTAGGTTTCGAAGGAAGCTGTGATGATCTTTCTCAGTTCATCCTCGTGAACATCAATGTCTGTCCACTGAAGCAGAAAACGGAGCATAAGGTCGTCTACGTAGTTTTCTTTATCTATCTCTTCAATTCTGGAAGCTTTTTCCGGGAGGTAGATGTCGGAGAGAAAATCCTCTGAAAGTCCTTCAAAGTCGATTACTTTTTCAAGCTGTGCAGAGGGGATCTTTTCCGATTCGTGAGGATTGAAGCAGTCAAGGGAGATGTTCAGCTTGTAGAATGGTGAGGCTTCGCCGGTGAGGGAGATAACGCCGGGCAGTTTCGCCAACAGGGCATAAAGAAGGCTCG
>JBGQLM010000165.1:0-8880 GCA_041500085.1 Geobacteraceae bacterium | reverse complement strand
GAAAGGAAGGAGATAATGCAAACATTCAGCAACTTACGAGCTCCTCCGTAGGATTCAGAGCATCCAGCCATTCCGAACCGCTTAAATGCGAATATCAGCAATAAGCGGCATCAATTTCACATCAGCAGTAAATCTCTCGCAAAAAGGGAAAGAAACATGCAAATACTAAAAAGTGTCGTTGGAAGAAAGGTTTTCATGGCGATCACCGGCCAGTGTATGGTCCTGTTCGCCGTTGTCCACATGATGGGCAACTCATCCATTTTCGTAGGGCCGGACGGGATCAACGCCTACGCAAAACATCTCCATGATCTTGGTCCGCTCGTCTGGCTGTTCCGTGCCGGGCTGTTCGCGTTCGTAGCGATCCACATCTTCTTCGGATCCCAGCTGACCCTGGAGAACAGCGCCGCCAATCCAGCCGGTTATGCGGTCAAGAGGCAGATCAAGGCCACCTTCTCAAGCTCCACCATGATCTGGACCGGTATTCTCATCGGTCTCTTCGTTGTTTTTCACATCCTCCACTTTACTGCCCGGACCATTCCGGGTGTTGTCCAGGGTGTTGATGCTCTCGGCCGCTACGACGTCTTTACCATGGTCGTGTCGGCATTCAAGAACGGTGGCATTGCCATGGTGTATGTCGCGGCAATGTGTGCCCTGTTCTTCCATCTTTCACACGGCATACAGAGCTTTTTCCAGACAATGGGTTGGAACACTGACAGAACGCAGTGTACCATTTCGGCGATCGGCAAAGCAGTTGCCTTCATCCTGCTTGCCGGTTATGCGGTTATTCCGATTTCCATACTAGCCAGCGCTTTGATTAAATAGGGGGTTTAGAGTGATACTCGACGGAAAATGTCCAACCGGACCGATTGAAACAACCTGGGATAAGCACCGCTTCGATCTGAAGCTGGTGAATCCGGCCAACAAGCGTAAATACAAAGTCATCATGGTAGGTACCGGCCTGGCCGGCGGCGCCGCCGCAGCGTCTCTCGGCGAGCTCGGCTACAATGTGGAGGCCTTCTGTTATCAGGACTCTCCGCGCCGCGCTCACTCCATCGCAGCACAGGGCGGTATCAACGCTGCCAAGAACTATCCGAATGACGGCGACTCCATCTACCGTCTTTTCTACGATACCATCAAGGGTGGCGACTTCCGTGCCCGTGAAGCAGACGTTTGGCGTCTGGCACAGGTTTCCAACAACATCATCGACCAGTGCGTAGCCCAGGGTGTTCCCTTTGGCCGTGACTACGCCGGCTACCTCGACAACCGCTCCTTCGGCGGTGCCCAGGTCTCCCGTACCTTCTTTTCCCGCGGCCAGACCGGTCAGCAGCTCCTTCTCGGCGCCTATTCCGCCCTCTCCCGCCAGATCAAGGCAGGGACTGTCAAGATGTATAACCGCACCGAAATGCTCGACCTGATCGTGATCGACGGCGTGGCCAAGGGCATTACCGTCCGCGACATGGTGACCGGTGAAATTCGCGCTCATATGGGCGATGCGGTTTGCCTGGCAACCGGCGGCTATGTAAACGTCTTCTACCTTTCTACCAATGCCATGGGCTGCTCGGTTACGGCAAACTGGAAAGCCCACAAGAAAGGGGCTTTCTTCGCCAATCCCTGTTACACCCAGATCCACCCGACCTGTATCCCGCAGTCAGGCGACCACCAGTCCAAGTTGACCCTCATGTCTGAGTCGCTCCGTAATGACGGCCGTTGCTGGGTTCCGAAGAAAAAGGAAGACTGCGGCAAGCATCCGAACGACGTGCCTGAAGAGGACCGTGACTACTACCTGGAGCGCAAGTATCCGAGCTACGGTAACCTTGCCCCCCGTGACATCGCCTCCCGCGCTGCCAAAGAGCAGTGTGACGATGGTCGTGGTGTCGGCCCAGGCGGCCGCGGAGTTTATCTCGACTTTTCAGCATCCATCAAACGGCTTGGCGCAGATACCATCAAGGCGCGTTACGGTAATCTCTTCGAGATGTACGAGAAAATCACCGATGAGGATGGCTACAAGCGACCGATGCGTATGTACCCGGCGCCGCACTACTCAATGGGCGGTCTCTGGGTAGACTACAACCTGATGAGCAACGTGCCGGGACTCTTTGTTCTCGGCGAGGCCAACTTCTCGGTTCACGGCGCCAACCGTCTCGGGGCATCCGCCCTGATGCAGGGTCTGGCCGATGGCTATTTCGTCATCCCCTACACTATCGGCGGCTACCTTGCCGGTATCAAGGCGGGCGACTTCTCGCTTGATCATGCCGAGGTCAAAAAGTCGATTGAGGAAGTCAAAGGAACCATCAGCAAAATGTTCGCTCTCAAAGGCAAAAAGACCGTCAGCGAGCTCTACCGGGCTCTGGGCAAGGTCATGTGGGAAAACGTCGGCATGGCAAGAAGCGACGAAAGCCTCAAAAATGCTCTTAAGGAAATTCCGAAGCTGCGTGAAGAGTTCTGGACCAACGTCAACATCAGCGGTGATGGTGGCGAGATGAACCAGCAGCTGGAAAATGCCGGCCGTGTTGCCGACTTCCTTGAGTTTTCAGAGCTTCTTTGCAAGGACGCTCTTGCCCGTGAAGAATCCTGCGGTGGTCACTTCCGCGTTGAACATCAGATGCCGGATGGCGAGGCCAAGCGTAATGATGCCGACTTCTGTTATGTGGCAGCATGGGAGTTCAAGGGTGTAGGCAACGAGCCGGAACTTCACAAAGAGCCGTTGAAATTCGATAACGTCCATCTGGCGGTAAGGAGTTATAAATAATGAGCGAGCACAATTCCAATACCATGAATCTCACCCTCCATGTCTGGCGCCAGAAGGGTCCGAATGCGCCAGGAAAGCTGGAGACATATGAAGCTAAGCATGTCAGCCCTGACATGTCATTTCTCGAAATGGTCGATGAAGTCAATGAGACCCTTATCAAGAAAGGTGTCGATCCGATCGCATTCGACCATGACTGCCGCGAAGGTATCTGCGGCATGTGTTCACAGGTCGTCAACGGTGTCCCCCACGGCGGGCAGGACCGTACCACTGTCTGTCAGCTCCACATGCGCTCTTTCAAGAATGGAGACAATATCTTCATTGAGCCTTGGAGAGCCACCGCATTCCCTGTTATCAAGGACCTGGTCGTTGACCGTAGCGCCCTTGATACCATCATCCAGGCCGGTGGTTACACCTCCTGTCACACCGGCGGGGTTCCGGACGGCAATGCCGTAATGATTCCAAAGCCGGAAGCAGAATACGCCATGGACGCTGCCGAGTGCATCGGCTGCGGCGCCTGCGTGGCAGGCTGTCCGAACGGCTCTGCAATGCTCTTTACCAGCGCCAAGGTTGCCCAGCTTGCAGCTCTTCCCCAAGGCAGGGCAGAGGCTGCAGTACGTGTAAATGCCATGACCGAGGCTCTTAAAGATTGCGGTTTCGGTAACTGCACAAACCACTATGAGTGCCAGTCATCATGCCCGAAGGGGATTAATGTCAAATTTATCGCAAAGCTTAACAGGGAGTATCTCAAGGCCCTGGCAAGCTAGGAAAGTCTGATTGATGACACAAGAAGGGCGACCCGCAAGGGTCGCCTTTTTTTATGCACTTCATCCAACTTGACGAAAATGGTGGGGTATGCTACCCAATAGTATGGGATGCAATTCAGGAGGTGCCAGATGTTTGCCCGCATGAGAGAGGATATTAATTCGGTTTTCAACCGTGATCCAGCTGCACGCAATGTGCTTGAGGTTCTGTTCTGTTATCCCGGTCTTCACGCCATATGGTTCCACAGGATAGCTCACTGGTTATGGACTCATGAGTTTTATTTTCTCGGCAGGCTTACCTCTCATTTCTCCAGATTCATCACAAGCGTAGAG
This sequence comes from Geobacteraceae bacterium, assembly GCA_041500085.1. Classification (GTDB taxonomy): domain Bacteria; phylum Desulfobacterota; class Desulfuromonadia; order Geobacterales; family DSM-12255; genus VEOV01. The sequence continues at coordinate 5,037 of JBGQLM010000165.1, read as the reverse complement.
ATCCACCCCGGAGCGAAGATCGGCCGTAAATTCTTCATCGATCACGGGATGGGGGTAGTTATAGGTGAGACGGCGGAGATTGGCGACAATGTTACCATGTATCATGGCGTGACACTGGGAGGCGTTACCTGGGACAAGGTCAAGAGGCATCCGACAATCGGCGACAATGTGGTGATCGGATCAGGGGCCAAGGTTCTTGGGCCTTTTACGGTTGGCGCCAACAGCAAGATCGGTTCCAATTCAGTCGTGGTCAAGGAGGTTCCTCCCAACTCGTCGGTAGTAGGCATACCGGGCCGGGTGGTTATGACAGAAGGGCAGCAGCCCGAAAAACCGGACCTGCAGCACGGCAATATGCCTGACCCGGAAGCAAAAGCCATCTCATGCCTGTTCGACCAGATACAAGAACTTGACAAAAAGTATCAGGCTCTTGCTGCCGAACAGGAGCTGATCAGGAAGAAGCTCGCGGAATAAACTGTTTCGCGTTCACCGATTTACGGGAGGCCTCGCGGCTTCCCTTTTTTGTTTGAGGGTCTGCTATGTCCGAAAAGATGAAAATAGCCGTAGCAATGAGCGGAGGGGTCGACTCTTCGGTCACCGCAGCACTCCTGAAAGCCGAGGGGCATGAAGTTATCGGAATCACAATGCGCCTGTGGGACGGACCTTCGGCTGCCGTTGATGATGCTATGAGGGTTGCCGGACATCTGGGTATACCTCACCATGTCGCTTCTTTCGAGGGCTGCTTCGAGGAGCGGATCATGAGGTATTTCACCGGAGAATACCAGTCAGGGAGGACGCCTAACCCCTGTGCAAGGTGCAACCAGCTGATAAAGTTCGGTGCGCTCATGGAAATGGCTGGCCGGCTCGGTGCCGGGTATCTCGCCACCGGACATTATGCAAGGATTCGCACAGGAGCCGACGGAATTCCTCATCTGATGAAGGCTGTCAACATTTCCAAGGATCAGTCATATTTTCTCTTTTCATTGAAACCGGAGCAGCTCAGGAAAATCTTATTCCCGCTCGGATTGGTCAAGGATAAGAGCGAAGTCCGAAGGATTGCCGCTGATCTGGGGATAGCTGTCGCGGAGAAGGATGACAGCCAGGATATCTGCTTCATCCCTGACGGTGATTACGTCGCTTTTCTCGAAAGCCACGGGATATCACCCCGGCAGGGTGATTTTCAACTTGCTGACGGCACGGTAGTCGGACATCATAAAGGTATTCATTGCTATACTGTCGGTCAGCGTCGCGGGATGGGAATAGCCTGGAGCGAGCCACTTTACGTTATCAGGATAGAGGCTGAGTCCGGCAACGTAATTGTGGGGCCGGAGACGCAGCTCTACAGAGATTCTTTCACCATCAGCGACTGCAACTGGATACAGCCGCCGGAGCAGATTGGTGAAGAAGCCCAGTGCAAGATCAGATATCGGCACAAGCCGGTGTCCTGTGTTGTAACGGCTCTTCAGGAAGGGCGCGCAATGGTCGGCTTATTGACTCCAGAGAAAGGGGTCACTCCGGGTCAGGTTGCAGTGTTCTACAGGGGTGATGAAGTGCTGGGTGGAGGCTGGATAGATTAGATGAAGAAAGTTGCCATTACAACACTGGGTTGCAAGACCAACCAGTTTGAGTCCGCTGCGATGCGGGAGTCGCTGGAAAAAGAGGGATTCGAGATCGTCCCCTTCAGCCACTCTGCTGACGTTTATATCATAAACACCTGTACCGTGACAGCAAGGACAGATGCTGAATCGCGCAAGCTTATCAGACGAGCCGGCAGGCTGAATCCGGATTCCAGAATTGTCGTCACCGGCTGCTATGCACAGCTCGCTGCTCCGGAACTGGCAGATCTCCCTAATGTTGCCCTGGTAGCAGGGAACAACGAGAAATGGGGGATTTCATCTCTCATTCGGGATCTTGTAAAAGATCCTCAGATTCTTGTCTCTGATATCGGGAATGCTGGCAATACGAAGAGTCTTCATCTGGAGACATTTTCCGAGCATACGAGGTCTTTCCTTCAGATACAGAACGGCTGCGATGCTTTCTGTAGTTACTGCATTGTGCCGTACGCCCGGGGGCGAAGCCGGAGTGTCCCGTTCGAAGAGGCTCTTGACGGTGTGAGGAAATCGGCTGAGGCGGGCTTTGTGGAGGTGGTTCTCACCGGCATACACCTCGGGGCTTACGGGCTCGACCTGGAGCAAAATGGGGGTCTTCTGGAGCTGGTTCAGAGGATAGATGCCGAGGGGATTGTGCCAAGGCTTCGTCTCGGGTCAATAGAGCCTAACGAGCTGACTGAAGGTTTTATCAGATTCATGGCAGCATCCGGAACGATCTGCCCGCATATTCACCTGCCTCTACAGAGCGGCTCAGCTCAGGTTTTATCAGCAATGGGCCGCAACTACACTCCGGCATTCATCGGTGAACTGGTAACCAGACTCGTTTCAGATGTCCCGGATATTTCGATCGGACTTGATCTTATTGCCGGATTTCCGGGGGAGGGCGATGAGGACCACGCTGCGACCTGTGCTCTGATAGGGGATCTGCCAATAGCTTATCTTCATGTATTCCCCTACTCATCCAGGCCGGGGACAAAAGCAGCTGCAATGTCCGGGCATCTGCATCCTTCGGTCATAAAGCGCCGTGCAGAGGAACTCCGCAGGATTGGTGAAAGAAAGAGTCTGGAGTTTGCCGGTCGATTTGTCGGGAGAGTGCTGCCTACCCTGATACAGGGGGATGGACGGAGCGGGATTACCAGGAACTATCTGACTGTCAGCCTGGTCGGGGCACGCCAGGGCGCAGGTGTTGAAATGCCGGTTTTGATAAGCGAGAGCAGGCCCGACGGGAGCTGCATCGGGAGCCTGGCAGTCACTCCTTAGACTCAGCAGAATCGCACCTGTATCCGCACTCCGGGTGCAGCCATCTGATAGATCTTACATATTCCGGAGTAAGTTGTACGCATTCAGGATTGATTTCAAAGCGCCGGTTATAGACCTTGCACTTTCGGGTCACTACATCCAGATAACGGCAAGGGGTCTGGGTGTAGTAGATGGAACCGTCGTCTTTCTCGTACTTCTCAAAGCAGCAGAAACCGCACTTTTTGCACAGGGAATCCCAGCCGCCGCTCAATTCGTTCTCCTCGCATAGTATTCCGCACCGTCAATCGAAGCCGGGAGCCCTTCATCCGCAAGTCGCCCCGTTCTGAACTGTCCTGCAACTTCTTCAAGTTCCGATATGAGCTCACTCTCTGCGCCAAGCATCAGTGACCGGTACAGCTTGTGATCCTCATTATAAAGAAACTCCAGAAATTTGAGGGTCAATTCGCTATGTTCTTCATCATGAATATTCAGAAAGAATATTTCGTCAAATGAGTGATCCCAAGCCCCCAGATGATCTTCGCTGTTGATAATGTCATCCAGGCCTCCGCCGACCGAGAGTGTTTTTTTGAGGAAGAGGATAAGCAGTTACTGGTCCAGAACTGATAGCAGCCGTAAAGCATTCTCCTCACCGGTTGAAAGTATGATTTCAATCCATTTGACCGTCTCCTCGACAGATACGGTCCAGTCTTCCCACAGTTCAAGGTCCAGGATGAATCTTACCTGATCAGGAGTTGCGAGCTGGAATATATCAATTGCATTCTCGGCACCCAATTCATGGATTATCTGGAAGATATCCCACATGGGAAGGGCCTGAATGAGCAGTTCCGGATTCGGGTCGTCAAGAATCATACTTGCTTTATTCGAGCCGTTCAGGTGAAGAAGGCAGTCGATTTTCTCATTGATCGGGAGCTTCGCAAATTCTGCTGGGGTTATTCGTCCGCCCGCAATCAGGGTAATGGTCGTTGTGTCGTTTTCAGTGATTCGCATGTAAAAATCCAGTAGTTAGTTTGTTTTTGTCTGTCTGCCCAGAAAGAGTTCGAATGTCCTGCCTGAAAGATTCATCCTTACCTTGTCCTGGAGAATCTCTTCCACAACTGCTCCGTTTACATTCGCACCTGTAACTGTTGGTTGACCGTTAATAATTGCCAGTCTGTCCGAACTGTCCTTATTCCAGGCAATACCTGAAAGGGTCAGGGTTGCGTCGTCCGGCAAAGGCGTCCGGAGGGGAGGCGCACTTTTGACAACAAGGTCTGTTTTCGGCAATTCCATGGTTTGAGCAGAAGTGTTCGGCAGCTCTGTTAACGTCCGGGGACTTTTCTTCGCCGGGCTTAAAGCAGGTCGGGAAGAATCCAGATTCGGAGCCGCTACGGGTGAAGGAGGAGTAATAGCGGCTTTCTTGCTGTCGACCGCCAGTGGGGGCGTAAAAGCAGCGGGCGGCGGTGAGAGTGAAGTTGATGACCGCGATGTGGCAGGCAGCAGTGGAGATTTTACCTCATCAACAGTTGTTGATTTGCGGAAAAGTGCCAGTGACAGAATGATTATTACTGTCGTGCCAGAAATGCCGAGCAGCCACAATAATTTAACACTGCTCTTGCGTTCGGCCCGGGGCGTAAGTATGTCACGAGAGATATTGACTGCCTTCTCGTTTTTCAGGAGAGATTTCTCTTCCTCAAGCTTTTTAAGCGCCTTCAGTATGGAGCTCATGAGCTGCTCCTGTTCGAAGCGTCATGCTGAAGGCGAGGGGTAGCAAATTTGCCGCCATCCCGGTAGAGGAGCAGCAGAGTCAGGTCGTTAGGCTGACCGTCGGCCTTCAGGCTGCGTGACTTCTGGAATGCAAGCAGGCCGCTCTTCGTGGCGTTGTCGTAGATTCCGGAAAGTTCACTACTCAGAAAACCGGCTCCGGTAAGGAGAATCTGCAGCCGGATGACTTCCGCTCCCCCTGTTTCCTCTGCGAAGGTATTAGGGATCTTTTGGTGGTTATGCCAGAGGAGGTAGGTCCGTCCCTTCCAGAGCCTGTTCAGTTCTGAGCGGCTCAGGCGATGGCCGTCCGGCAGGGATGGGGCCGTGACGAGCCGATCACTGCGAATCCCGGTTAAAGCCAGATATCGAGTACCCGTACCTGGCACCTGCAGTTCCAGAATTGCCGGCACGTTAATACGTTGCAGCATTG
>JBGQLM010000164.1:0-8894 GCA_041500085.1 Geobacteraceae bacterium | reverse complement strand
GGCTTCATGGTCGAAAAGATCGTTGCCGCCCGCTGGGCTGCTCTGGAATGCAACGTGCCGGATCTCGTCATCAACGGCAGGACCGATGCGCTGGCCGTGGCCAGTGATCGAAGGAACGGCCTGAAAGAAGCGATTGACCGTGCCACAAGGTATCTGGAGGCTGGAGCAGACCTGGTTTTTGTCACTTCAGTAGTCACCCTGGATGAAGCAAAAACACTGGCGAAAGAAATCCCCGGCCCTTTAAGCATTGCCGCCGGGCTTCCCAACAATATCGGAACGTTATCGATAGACGATCTTAAGGAGTGCGGCCTGGCCCGGATCAGCCTTCCGACAATCGCAGTCTTCGCCACCATCCAGGCCATCAAGCAATCACTTCTCGTGATCACTGAACAGAATGATTTACAGGAGCTGCAGCGGCTCAATCTCCTCTGCTCGATGGAAGACCTGGCCGGTTTGAAATAAGATAATGCCGGTCCATGGGCGATCAGATCTCCTGGTGGCACGGCAAATCCGGGGCTTGGCAAGGCGCTTGTTGACTCATTTGTATCTCTCCTGTTAACCTGAGGCATCGAAAGGCCCGAATCCTCGCATGGGCCGAACCCGCAGATTTGAACTAATCATGGAGAAGACATAGGTGTCAGGTCTCCACCCATGACATTGTCACAGGTGGAGACTTGACACCATCATCATTTTTTTTGGGACGCCCTTCGCATATTTACGGCCCTGGAAATCTACTTATTGTAGGACGTGGCGGGAACAAGTAGCACTTAACTACTCCGGGCGGTAACACGGAAGAATAAGAAATTCCGGTATTTTTCAATAATGATCGCGACACTGTGCAATCAAGAGGGTATCGCCTTCGACTGCATACACCAAACGGTGGCAGCTGTCTATTCTACGAGACCAGAAACCAGCTAGCTGATGCTTGAGCGGTTCTGGCTTGCCGATACCGGTAAAAGGTTCTCGCTGAATGTCCCGGATAAGCTGATTGATGCGTTTGAGCGTCGCCTTGTCGGTCGTCTGCCAGTAGAGATAGTCTTCCCATGCTGCGGTTGAGAATTTGATCATCATTCCGTCAACTCTCTGATCTGCCCACCGCCCGCACGTAGTTCCTCTACTGATTCAAGCAGTCGCTTAGCCCCTTGGGGACTACGGAGCAGATATGCGGTTTCTTCAAATGCATGGAAATCGTCAAGGGAGAGGATGACAACGGGTTTACCACGCTGGCTGGTCACTACCACAGGAATGTGGTCTTCATTAACTGATCGCATGACGTCTGCCAAATGCTGGCGCGTATAAGTATAGGTTAGTGCATTCATTAATATCACCTCCTTGCTAAATATGTACATAACATAGTACATATCGGTAAAAAATTCAAGAAATGAAATCCGGGGCTTGGCAAGGCGCTTGTTGACTCAGTTGTATCTCTCCTGTTAACCTGAAGCAACGAAAGGCCCGAATCCTCGCATGGGCCGAACCTGCAGATTTGAACTAATCATGGACAACTGAGATATGTACCAGAACTATTTCGGCTTCAGGGAGCCTCCGTTCACTCTGACGCCAAATCCCGAATTTCTCTTCCTGAGCAGATGCCACCAGGAGGCCTATGCGCATCTGCTGTACGCGATAGAGACCAGGGCCGGCTTCATTGAGCTCTCGGGAGAGGTCGGAACCGGCAAGACGACGCTGACGCGGACGCTGTTGCGGCAACTGTCGCCGGAAAAGTATCGTACCGCCCTGGTCTTCAACCCGACTCTTTCGCCGCTCGGTCTGCTTCAGGTGATCAACCGGGAATTCGGACTCGATGCGTCAGGCAGCGAGATCCGCGAGCTTCATCAGGCCTTGAGCGAGTTTCTGCTGAAGGAAAACGGCGAGGGCCGGACGGTCGTGCTGGTCATCGACGAGGCGCAGAACCTCTCAAGGGATGCGCTGGAAGAGGTTCGGCTGATATCGAACCTTGAAACGGAGAGAGACAAGCTGATCCAGATCGTCCTGGTGGGGCAGCCGGAACTGAAGGCTCTTCTGGCCAGAGAAGACCTCAGGCAGCTGAGTCAGAGGATAACGGTCAGATATCACCTGAAAAGGATCGATGAGGGGGATATTCACTCCTATATCCGCCACAGGATAAGGATCGCGGCAGAGGGAAGGGAGCCGGTCTCTTTCTCGAAAGCGGCGGTAAAGAGAATCAGCAGATATTCGAAAGGACTTCCGAGGCTTATCAACAGCGTCTGCGACAGGTCGCTCCTGCTTGCATACACAAAGGATACAAGGGAGATCTCCGGTGACATGATCGATGCTGCGACCCTGGATCTGACAAAAGTCGGGAAGAGATCGTGGCCGCTGGTGTTGTCGGGTATCCTGATTCTTGCAGTACTCGTTTCGGCAGTTCTTCTCTATCTGAATTTTCAGGCCCCGGCGCAGTTGCCTGCCCAAGAGATACCGGCTGTACCGGCAACAGGAGAGGCCAGACTTGGCGGCGTGAAGCTGCTTCAGGAGATGCTCAGGAGCGCCGGGCACTATTCCGGTCCTTCGAGCAATCAGTTTGACGCGAAGACCGAAGAGGCGGTGAAACGTTTCCAGAACAGCGAAGGGCTGAAGGCCGATGGCAGGCCCGGTGCGAAAACTCTGGCGCGGCTTTATCAAAAGAGCGGGGGGACGTTTATGCGCTATACTGCGGCAAAAGGAAGTAACCCTTCAGGAGTTGCCAGATGAGCCTGATACTTGATGCTCTCAGAAAGATGGAGCAAGAGCGAAAGGCAAGACGCCAGAGCTTGCATGAATTACGGTCTGAAGTGCTCAACTACCAGGGGGCCGCCGCCGTGTCCGAAAGGCCCGGCATCTTCCGGGTTGCCGCTGCTTTACTCGTTGTCTCTGCAGCGGCAGCCGGGATCTTTTATCTTGCCAGACCGGAACCCCGAAAAACTGCTCCGGTAACGGCAGCAGAGCCTCTCAAACAGGAGCAGCCTCCTGTCATTCAGGCGCAGCCTGCGCAACTGCCGCCGGCGCGGCCTCTGCCCGAGAAATCTTTGCCTCCGGAGAACAGGGCTGTCAAGGAGGCTCAGGAGTCAGCCGCCAGGACTTTGAAGAGTTTGCAAAAGAGCGGGGAGGAGATTACCGTCTCGGGTATTGCCTGGCAGGATGAGCGTTACTTGCGGCGTGCCGTGATAAACGGCGCTCTGGTCGGGGAGGGTGCGGAGATACTGGGTGCAAAGGTCATCGAGATCCGCGAGAACCGCGTCAGATTCAGTCGCGGCGGGGAGACCTTCGAAATTGTCCACTCCGGCAGGTGAGCGGAAGGATCTACCCCCTTACTACATACACTGAGCATTTTGCGTTCCTTACCACCTTGTCGGAGACGCTTCCGAGCACTTTTCTCCTGATGAACCCCTTGCCCGTGCTTCCTATTACAATTACGTCGATATTTTCCCGCTCGGAAAAAGCAAGCAGCTCGATAGCAGGGTCGCCGTGAGAGACCTTGATCTCCAGGGGTATCCCTGCCTCTTCGGCATTCTTCTCAACGACATAAAAAATCTTCGTCCGGATCTCTTCCCACTGCTCGGTTTCCGTCACCGGTTTTGGCGGGACAAAGTCTGTGAAAGTCGTTCTGGGTGCATTGGGCAGCACCAGCATCGCATACACCTTGCTCTTGAACTGTCCCGGGTTGCCTGCCGCCAGCCTTACGGCCTCTTCTGCCGCTTTGTCCGACATCGGAGAGCCATCGATCGCGACCAGGATCTTTTTCCTTAAAGAGAGCATTTTTACCTCCTCACAAAAAAACAGTGTGATGCGAAAATAAAAATATCCTTATTTTTACCTATTGACAACTATAAAACATTATTCTATATTTAATACAGGCATATCACTCGGATATTTAAGGGTGTTATTGTTTTTAAGTTATACTGAATAACTTGATTTTTAATGAATAGCCATTTTAGTAAAACAGTAGTTATCGGAGCGAGACTCTTTTCTTCCTCCCGGCAGCTTTAGTCTGATTGATAAATCGTTCTACTCTTTAAAACTGCTTGACTAATATGGAAAAAATGAGCTATCTATATAGATTGAATAAATAATAGAGGATCTTATAATGGCTAAAAAAGACAAATCCGAATACATTATCCAGGCGGTTGACCATGCTCTTGACCTTCTGGAGCAGTTTCAGGGGGATGTTGACGAGTTGGGGGTTACCGAGCTCAGCAAGCGTTTGAAGCTCCACAAGAACAACGTCTTCCGTCTTCTTGCGACACTCGAGTCGCGCAGTTACATCGAGCAGAACCGGGTTACCGAGAATTACCGTCTCGGCTTGAAAACCCTCGAGCTCGGTCAGACCTTCATCAAGCAGATGGGTCTGCTGAGGCAGTCGAGGCCGGTTCTTGAATCACTGGTGAGGGAGTGTAACGAAACCACCTATGTCGCCATACTCAAGGAGTCGCACATCGTATACCTCGATGTTGTGGAGACCGATCTCACCGTGAGGGTCGTCCCTCGTGTCGGATCGAGGCTGCCTGCTTACTGCACCGCTGCAGGAAAGGTCCAGCTTGCATACATGACGGAAGAGGAGCTCGACAATTACCTCCCGACCAAGGAGCTTAAGGGTTATACGCCTTCTACCATAACCGATCGTGATGAATTCAAGGCCCACCTTAAGAAGATTGCCGATCAGGGGTATGCCATAGACAACGAGGAGATGGATATAGGGGTCTGCTGTGTTGGTGCCCCTATCCGCGACTACACCCGCAGGATCATCGGCGCGGTCAGCATTTCAGGCCCTTCGATGAGGTTCTCAAAGGAGAGGATTGAAAACGAGCTGATTCCGCTGGTTGTAAGAGCGGGAGAAGATATCTCGACCAAGCTCGGTTTTCACAAGTAGCAAGCCAACAGATAGTGATTTTTGAGGGCGGGATCAGAAATGATGCCGCCTTTTTTTCCCTTCAATTTGTTACTTTTCACTGCTCGCGGATCCTTTGTCTTCAAATTCCACTTTGCACAACTCGTTAACCTTTTCCTGAAGTTCCTCCAGGGTCCCGCAGTTTTCAATTACAACCCTGCCGTGTCTTCGTTTCTCTTCCATGGGCATCTGTGAGGAAAGCCGTTTCATGGCATCCTCCAGGCAGATGCCGTCTCTTCTCTGCAACCTGTCAAGCTGGGTGCTGCTGTCAACATGGACTACCCAGATCTCATCAACACGATCGACAGCACCTGCTTCGATCAGCAGGGGGGCTACATAGAGCGCAGCAGGTTCGCCCTTTTCCCTCAGTTCCGCGAGGCGATTCTCCGCAAGTTTCTTGATCGCGGGGTGCAGAATCCCTTCGAGCGTTATCCTCGCTTCGGGTTCGGCAAAGATTATGTCGGACAGAGCCTTCCTGTCGAGGGTCCCGTCATGGTTCAATACCTTCCTGCCGAAAACTTCGGCTATCCGGCTGAGTGCCTCTGTGCCCGGCAGGACCGCGTCCCTCGAAAGCTGATCAGCATCGATTACCGGAATACCGTGTGCTGCAATCAGATCAGCGACCGTGCTTTTGCCGGAGGCGATGCCGCCGGTCAGTCCTATTACCCGCATACTGTTCCTTTGGCCGGGAAAGCCGCTGCCATTGAATCCTCCGGTCGGATGAGTGAGCATTTCGAGCAAACCGATTCAAATCATATAACAAACGAGCGTCGTTGAATCAATCACTCTGCGAGAAACAATGAATTTTTCCTTGATTTGCCGGTATCACCTGTGATAAAAACCTGCATACTGTATACAATCCTATGGCACACATTTGCCCAGTAATTACAGACAGTTACGTATTTCAGAATCATATCATTATTTACAGTTCTCCGGAGGCATAAGTGGCACAGGTGGTTTTTTCCAGCTGGGGAAGAGATATTATTGACAATCGCAAGGGCGAAGAACCGAAAGATGCCAGTTTCAGGCTTCCGGTAGCGCATGACGGCGAACATCCGATGGCCGGATTCATGGGTTGGGACGGGCTGATCGTTTTCGATCCGGCACTGGATGTCCCTGCCATGACCGCAGAGTATATGAAGCGTGTCCAGACCCTGTACTGCTGCGGCAAGTGCACCCCCGGCAAAAAAGGGACCAAAGTCCTGTCCGACCTTCTGGCGGCAATTCTCGAAGGCACAGCCACTGAAGGCGATCTCGACAAATTCGCTGATCTGCGCGAACTCCTCAAAAACTGTAAATGCACTCTCTGTCAGAGTTCAACGATTCCTGTCATGGATGCGGTCGAGCACTACAGAGATGCTTTCGTTGCGCGGATAAACGGCTTCGGAAAAAGCTTGAAAGAGTACCGCTATATCCACAAATATACGGCACCCTGCCAGGATAAATGCCCGGCGCATATCGATATTCCGGCTTATATCGAGGCGATCAAGGATTACCGCTTCGAGGAGTCGCTTGAGGTGATCCGGGAGAACATGCCCCTTCCCTCCGTGTGCGGCAGGGTCTGCCCTCATCCCTGCGAGACCGCCTGCAGGCGAAAGAATGTTGACGAGCCGATCAGCATCATGATCCTGAAGCGTTCAGCGTCGGATTACGAGTGGCAGCACAGCCTGACCCCGCCGATGCAGCCGAAACCGAAAAAGAGCAAGAGCGTAGCGGTAGTCGGTGCAGGCCCTGCCGGTCTTGCCGCAGCATACTACCTGGCTCTCGAAGGTTATCCGGTAACGATCTACGAAGCGCTTCCCGAAGGATTCGGCGGCGGGATGATTGCAGTAGGCATACCTCCTTACCGGATGCCGCGTCATACCCTGCAGCGCGACATCGACATCATCGCATCCATGGGTGTCGAGATCATCTACGATACGAGGATCGGCAAAGACATCTCCCTTGCCGAGCTTAAAGAGAAGCACAATGCCGTGCTCCTTGCTCCGGGTGCTCACCGCTCCAAGCCCATGGGCGTAGAAGGTGAGGACGCAGGTTACAAGGGCTTCCTGAAGGGAGGGATCGACTTCCTCCGCGAAGCTTACATGGGCAAACCTACCGGCATGGGGGAAAAAGTTGTCGTTGTCGGCGGCGGCAATACCGCTATCGACTGCGTTCGGGTTGCACTGCGTGAAGGGGCCGAGCTCTCCTGCCTGGTCTATCGCCGCTCCCGCAAGGAGATGCCGGCTGATGTGTGGGAAGTCGACGGCGCTGATGACGAAGGTGTCCATTTCGAGTTCCAGGTGCTTCCGACCAAGGTAATTGCAGACGTCAGCGGTCAGATCACCGGGGTCGAATGCGTGAGGATGGCGCTGGGCGAGCCGGATGCATCAGGACGTCGCAGACCCGAACCGATGGCCGGGAGCGAATTCGTAATCGAGTGCGATACGGTTATCCCCGCTATCGGTCAGGACCCGGACCTCGGCTTCATTCCGCCGGACTGCGGTATCGACGTCACCAAGTGGAATACCGTAGTCACCAAGTATGTCCCGCTCAAAGGTGCAGATGGCAAGAATCTGAAGGACGGCATGGGGAACGAGCTTGCCCGCACCCTGATCACGGACCTCGACGGGGTTTTTGCCAGCGGCGACGCCGAGATCGGACCTCTGACAGTCGTTGCCTGCGTGGGTAATGCACATCGTGCGGCCCGTGTCATAGAGCGCTGGCTCGAAGAGGGTAAAGCGTACATAACCGATGAAGAGCTCCTGGAGGATATCCTCACCTACCTCCCTGTCTATGACAAGAACGAGCAGGTACCCTGGCTTGATTCTGCTGCCCGTGCCCATCAGGCTGAAGTTCATGGCAAGGAGAGGGCGAGCAGGGGCAACTATCAGGAGGTCGAGCTCGGCTTCACCAACAAGCAGGCGGTGAAGGAGGCGGAACGCTGTCTCCGATGCTACCGCATGGCCATGGCCGCCGTATAGAGGGGAAGGGCGCTTTTCCGCCCGGGCGGCGTAAGTCTTCGCCTACCTCTTGTGCGGCGTAGCGCTGCTACGCCTCCGCGAGTAGGCTCGACAGCCTTGCCCGGACGAAAAATCGCCGCTTCCGCAACATTTTACAAAAAACATCACGCTCTGAAATTTTGAGGAGTAATAGAATATGGTCAGTTTGACAATTGACGGTAAAAATATCGGTGTTCCTGCCGGGACAACCATTCTTGAAGCTGCCCGGCAGCTCGGCATCACGATACCGACTCTCTGCTGGCTGCAGAAGATCTCTCCGACCGGCGCCTGCCGGATCTGTGCGGTGGAAGTGGCAGGGGTTGACCGTAATATGACCGCATGCAACACGCCGGTCAAAGAGGGGATCGTTGTCACCACCCAGTCGGAGAACCTTACCGCGGCACGCAAGAAGATCATGGAGCTGATGCTCGTGAACCATCCGCTTGATTGCCCGGTATGCGACGCCGGTGGAGAGTGCGACCTTCAGGACAGCTGCTACGGGCTTGAAGTCGCCAAGCAGGAGTATTCGGCCGTTCTAGAGCGCCGTCCCATCCGCTACGACTGGAGACTGCTCGAAAGCGATCCCAACCGGTGCATCCTCTGTGAAAAGTGCGTGAAGGTTGATCACGAAATCGTCGGTTGTGATGCGATCGCCGTCGTGGATAAGGGAGAGGCGACCATTATCGATACTGTCGACGGCAAGCCGCTCGACTGCGATTTCTGCGGGAACTGTATTGCCGCCTGTCCGACCGGCACCCTTATTTCGAAGCCGTTCAAGTTCAAGGGCCGTCCGTGGACGTTCGAAGTTACAAAGAGCGTCTGCGCCTTCTGCAGCACCGGATGCCAGATCGAATACCACTCTAAAAATGGCCGTGTCGAGCGGGTCACCAGTGATGACAGCACTTTCAACGAAGGAAATCTCTGCATCAACGGCCGGTTCGGCTATGCGTACCTGAACTCCGATCTGCGTCTCAAGGCCCCTTTGATCAACCAGTCCCCGACTTCGTGGGAGAACGCGCTTTCGTCAG
>JBGQLM010000163.1:0-9008 GCA_041500085.1 Geobacteraceae bacterium | reverse complement strand
GCCTTCCGCTGTCAACATCTTTTTTCAACTTTTTTTCCCGGGCCGCTCCTGCTCTTTCCTGTCTGTTTCGGCCCAATAAAAATCCCTCAGCTGCAAGGGAATATCTTTATAACAGAGCCTCTCTGATGAGTCAACAGGTTTGCTGTTAATTTCCTCTCAGGTAAACCTTATCTTTGCAAACCGTCTTTTCCCGACCTGAACAACATATTCTCCAAGGGACTCGATTTCGAGATTTTCGTCACTTATCTTCTCTCCATCCACCTTGACTCCGCCGCCTTTAATGGCACGCCTCCCCTCGCTGTTAGAAGGGACAAGCCCCGCAGCAGCAAGAAGCTTGCAGAGAAGCAGTTTGCTCCCTTCAGAAGGGACGGTTATTTCGGGCATGTCGTCAGGAGTCTGGTTGTCACGAAACCTCTTTACAAAATTTTCTTCTGCCTGCACCGCGGCATCCAGCCCATGGTAGCGACCGGCTATTTCTCTCCCGAGTTGCTTCTTGGCATCCATAGGATGAATGTCATGCGCCTTCAGCCCCAGCTTGATCTTCTCTATATCGGTAAGCGAGAGGTCGGAAAGCAGCTCGTAATACCTGAGCATGAGGTCGTCAGAGATCGACATGATCTTTCCGAATATCTCGTCAGGAGAGTCATTGATGCCGATATAATTCCCCAGCGACTTTGACATCTTGTTGACACCATCGAGTCCCTCGAGAAGCGGCATGGTAATGACCGCCTGGGGAGCCTGGCCGTATTCGCGCTGAAGCTCGCGGCCGACAAGAAGGTTGAATTTCTGATCGGTCCCGCCCAGCTCCACGTCGGCCTTCATTGCAACGGAATCATAACCCTGAATAAGCGGATACAGGAATTCATGAATGCTTATCGGCAGCTGGTTTGCGTACCTTTTGCCGAAATCATCCCGTTCCAGCATCCTCGCCACCGTATACTTGGCGGCCAGAGCTATCATATCGGTCGCATTCATTCCTGACAACCATTCCGAATTGAACATGACCTTTGTTTTTGCCGGATCAAGAATCTTGAAGACCTGCTCCTTGTAGGTCTCGGCATTCCTGAGAACGTCTTCGGATGTCAGCGCCTTACGGGTTTCCGACTTCCCGGTCGGGTCGCCGATCATCCCGGTGAAATCTCCTATAAGGAAGCAGACTTCATGACCGAGCTGCTGAAACTGGCGCATCTTCTGAAGAAGAACCGTATGGCCAAGATGGAGGTCAGGAGCGGTCGGATCGAAACCGGCCTTGATCCTCAACGGGACCCCGGTTTTGAGCGACTTTTCAAGCTTCGCCTCGAGCTCCTTCTCGACAAGGATTTCGACTGTCCCGCGCTTTATGACTGCCATCTGCTCTGCAACTGTCATACTCGTCCCTTTCTATCCGCAGGCAATGTTCACGCGCTCTATGCCGAGAGCCTTGCCGCTGGCATCGTCAATTGTCAATACGACCCCGTTCAGCCGGAGATCCTTTTTCGCCACCTCGAACTTTGCCGGCAGTTGGGTCAAAAACTTGTAAATCGGTTCATCCTTCCGGACCCCGATAACCGAATCGAAAGCACCGGTCATCCCGGCATCGGTGATATATGCGGTCCCCTCGGTCAGGATCCTCTCGTCCGCTGTCTGAACATGGGTATGCGTGCCGACTACCGCACTGACCCTGCCGTCAAGATACCACCCCAGAGAGGTCTTCTCCGAAGTGGCCTCGGCATGGAAATCGACAAGGATGACCTTTGTCGACTCGGACAGGGCGGCGATCTCGCGATCAGCTGTCCTGAAAGGGCATTCGAGACTGTTCATGAAAACGCGCCCCTCAAGGTTGATCACCCCGACCCGAATGCCGCCCGGTGTCGTCACGACAGTGCTCCCCTTGCCCGGGGTCCCATCTGGATAGTTGGCAGGGCGGATTATCCGCTCCTCTTTCTTGAGGTACTCAAGAGCCTCCTTCTTGTCCCAAATGTGATTTCCCGAGGTAAAGAGATGTATACCGCAGGCAAACAGCTCCTTTGCAGACTCTGCAGTAATTCCGAAACCGCCGGAAGCATTCTCGCCGTTGGCAATCACGACATCCACATTATAGCGGTCTACAAGCCGGTGCAGTTCACGCGAAACTGCCTGTCTGCCGGGCTTTCCTACAATATCTCCGATAAAGAGAATATTAACGGGCATACTCGATCGCCCTGGTTTCGCGAATTACGTTGACCTTAATCTGACCGGGATAGGTCATGTCAGCTTCGATCTTCTTGGCAATATCCTTTGCAAGGATAACAGCAGTTTCGTCAGTAACTTCTTCGCTTGAAACCATAACCCGTATTTCACGTCCGGCCTGAATGGCAAACGCATTGGTAACGCCGGCAAAGGAAGTCGAGATCTTCTCAAGATCTTCGAGGCGTTTCACGTACGTCTCCATCATCTCACGCCGGGCACCAGGCCTCGCGCCGGAGAGGGCATCAGCAGCCTGCACCAGAACGTCCAGCACCGAGTTCGGCTTTTCATCCTCATGGTGAGCCAAGATGGCATGGACAATTTTAGGGGTTTCACCATATTTTCGAGCCAGCTCGGCACCAATGACCGCATGAGAGCCTTCCACCTCGTGGTCAACCGCCTTGCCAAGGTCATGCAGAAGACCGGCACGCTTTGCCTGCTTGACGTTTATTCCAAGCTCGGCCGCCATGATACCACAGAGAAAAGCCACCTCCAGAGAGTGCTGATAGACATTCTGGCTGTATGAAGTTCTGTAGCGAAGACGCCCTATCAGCCTGAGAATCTCCGGATGGATTCCGTGAACACCCAGATCAAAGGCAGCCTGCTCTCCGGCATCCTTGATCGCCTGTTCGACCTCTTCTTCCGCCTTGTGGACAACATCCTCGATGCGCCCGGGATGAATGCGGCCATCGGTGATCAGTTTTTCCAGTGCGATCCGTGCAACCTCACGCCGCACCGGGTTGAACCCTGAAAGGATGACGGCCTCGGGAGTATCATCGATGATCAGGTCGATCCCTGTTGCCGCCTCCAGCGCACGGATGTTTCTCCCCTCGCGGCCGATAATGCGCCCTTTCATTTCATCAGAAGGAAGCGGCACGACCGACACTGTCCTCTCGGCAACGTACTCCCCTGCATAGCGCTGAATTGCCAGGGAAATGATCTCCTTGGACTTCTTGTCTGCAGTCTCCTTCGCCTCCTCCTCGATCATCTTGATCTTCTTGGCCGCGTCCTGCTTCGCTTCGTTCTCCAGGCTCTCGATCAGAAGCGCCTTTGCCTCGGTAGCCGTCATCCCCGAGATCTTCTCTAACTGTTTTTTCTGCTCATCGACGAGCTGCTCGATCTTTTCAGCTTTCTGGGCCAGCAACTGCTCCTTGGAGGCGAATCCCTGCTCGCGCTTGGAAAATTCTATTTCGCGCTGGTCGAAAAGGTTTATTTTCTTGTCGAGATTCTCTTCTTTCTGCTGCACCCGTTTTTCCAGGGACTGAAGATCGCGCTTCTTTTCAACAGTCTCTTTCTCAAACTCCGCCTTCGCCTGATAGACTACATCCTTCGCCTGGATTGCAGCCTCTCTGATGATGGTCTCAGACTCCCTCTTTGCATCCTCAAGCAGCTTTACTGCAGTTTCGCCGGCATTGGCGGTCTGGCTCTCCGTGCGCCTTTTCAGAAAGAATGAGATCGCAAACCCCACACCCAGGGCTATTACAGCAACAGCAAACAGCAAAATAATCTGTTCAGTTTTCATATCAAGTTCCCCCTCTTTATTTTGGCAGAACAGGGGTTACAACCCGCCGCTCTGTTATTATCCTGTCCATTATTACATCATGATGATCAGCCTTGATTGCATCCAGAAGCTGGAATTCGAAGCAGAAGGCGATCAGCCTGCCGCTGGATTCAAGCCTGTGCAGCGCCCTGTCGTAATACCCCCTGCCGTAGCCTATCCTCTGCCCTGCAAGGTCGAATCCGACCCCGGGGACAACAAACAGGTCGATATCAGCCGGGTTTACCGGAATGCACCCGGAATGAGGCTCCGGAATACCGAACCCGCCCGGGATGAGGTCCTGGTGCCCCTGAATCTGCCTGAACACCAGCCCCTCTTTCTCAACCGCAGGGAAACAGACTTTTTTCCCTGATGCAAAAGCATGCGCCATAACCCTGTCAGTCGGAACTTCACCACGCACAGCGCAATAAAGCGCAATCACGTCTGCCGAAGCGTATTCGGTGAGAGCCATGAAAGCATCCTGGACAAGACATCCCCATTCAGCATGATCAATAGCTGAAATTGAACGACGACGGGCCAGAATGATTTCTCTGATCGCAGGTTTGGGCATACTGCTGGCACGCAGACCTTTTCATTGTTATTTCTGAGGAGTTGGAGACAACAGATGTGCAACCGGAGAGTGTAGCGCTGGGGAGAAAGAGTGAATAGTCCGAAATGTTTTTATATCGGAAATGTCGATAATTAAAGGGAGATTGTTTTCTCTTTTAAAAACAGGACGATAAGAAACTCAAGGGCCTGTCCTCCTGGTAATTATCAACAACCGGACCGTATCCGGGAAAAGGCTTCCGGAAGAGTCCAGAATAAACTTTCAACAAATTCAGCGCTATATATCAACTCTCCGGGGAGTCTCCTCACCCAGAGTCATGTCAATCTTTGATAGAATTCTGTCTGCCGTCTCCCGGACGTTATCTGCTCCGGAAGGCTCACCACGCTGGAGAGCAAGGTATGATTCCGTGATGTTAAGCAGTGTCAGGAGAGATACAAGCTGCTGGTCTGCATTAGGAAGCGACACAGCAACCTCGGAGATCCTCTTGTTCACATAAGCTTCGACTTCCTGGACATCTCTGGCTGAAGCGCTGCTTTTCACCTGGATCTCGCGGCCTAGGACCCTTATCCGGTGAGATGACTTCACTGCGAAACCGACCCTTCGATCCTCGAAATCAGGGAGTCCAGCCGCTCCTTGAACACAGACTGCCGGGAATCCAGAGAAGCCAGCTTTTCGCGAAGTTCCCTGTTTTCACTCTTCAGGGTGTTGTAGGCGCCCAAAAGGCGCTCTACTCCTGCTTCAAGTTTTTCAAGCGATCTGTCTTCCATTATTTGGGCAAGATTAGTAAATAACCCCTCAAAAGTCAATTATTTATTGAACCCGGAGTCAGGGTGATAAATACGTAATCCGTAAGTATGTCGTACCACTAATACCCTTCAATTTCAATCTGTTCGGCAAAAGCTGACCAGGCAGATCATGAGAAGAACCCTGAAATATCCACTCCCATGGCTTCTGTATCGATAACCCCCTGGATAGATCTGGCCGAGGAAGATGGGTCGGCAGTATCTACAACCTCTCCATCGACCTGCTCTCCCGCAGCGGAAACAATCACTTTTACCAAAGGCGTATAGTGACTTGCCGCTGAGGAGCTGTTGTTCACGACAACTGCCATCTCTCTTGTCTTTAGAAGCAGGACGGTGCCAACCGGATAAATCCCGACCACTGACACAAACAGCTTGAGAATTACCGGATCGTAACTCTTGCCGGCTTTTGAAAGCATGAACCGTATGACCTTTTCGGGCGTTTTGGCAACCCGGTGGTACACCCTGGATGATGTCAGTGAGTCATAGTTGTCGGCAATACAGATAATCCTGGCGAAAAGTCCCATCTTTTGATAGCTGAGCGCGGGGTAACCAGAGAAGTCATGCTGCAGATGATGCTCGAACGCCGCAGCCATCATCCTTGCGCTTAGATTGTCGAACTGCTTGAGTTCCATCAACAGCTTGACACCGACAAGTGGGTGCTTGTGCATCTCCTGCCACTCTTGCTGGTCCAGATCAGTTTCTTTATCCAACAGCTCCCGAGGGAGCGCTGCCTTGCCGATGTCGTGACAGAGAGCCGCCAGGCCGAGTTCGCAGCATCTGTTCTTTGAAAGTCCTGCCTTTAACCCCACAAGCACGGAAATAATACAGACGTTAACCGGGTGGTTACTCGTGTATTCTTCACGGCATTTGAGCGTAGTGAAACCTATAAGGTCAGTCGGGTCGTTAAGCATCTGGTCAACCATCCCCTGAACAATCCTTTTGGACTTGGCCAACCTCAGGGGCTTGCCCTTCACCGCGCTGCTCATTATCTCATCGACCTCACTCATTGCCTGAAAATATATACGCCTTGCTCTCGATTTACTGTCCATCCTGGCATCATCATCAGTAATGGCGTAATCGGCGGTATTCGTCATTGTTTCAAGTTCGATGCGGGTAATCCCGGCAGCATGCATGAGGCTCTGCAATTCGGCAAATGCCTGATGAGACGGAGGCGTTTGAATCTTGAGCAGGATGTTGACAAAACCGGCTATATCAGCAGCCGGGATTTCCGGAACAAAGGTTATACTCCCGATAAAGCACCTTTTCATCTCGCCCATCAGGAACCTAAAGGCTTCGAACCCGGATGCATCCGGCTTAAGCCGCATATCCCCCAGAAAAAGGTATCCCCCCTTTAACCGAAGCGATGCCTCAGCGTTCATCCGGTGCAGATTCCTTATCACGGCAAGCAGCTGCTCGGCAGCGGGACTGACTGCCGCATGCCCCTCTGCATAATTCTGCGCGGTCTTTATCAGCACGAAAAAACGGGTGACAAGACGTCTACCGGAATTCAGCATCGCCTTGTCAAGCTGTTCCTGATTTGTCAGAGCATCCATTCAGTTCTCCTGGCAGGAATACAGATCATGGTTTCGGGAAAACAGCCATATGGATGGCATTTTTTATGATGGAACTGAATTCAAGACTTTTTGACCGGAGCGCTTCTTCAAGAATTTTACGTGTCTCCTCTCCGGGAACCTTCTGCAGACCGGCAACAGCACAGATGACGGCATCCTTCTCTTTAGCCTTGTTGAAGAGATATCTCTTCGTAAGCATGCTCTTGAAGAACGGCAGCATCTTCTCACCGCCAAGCTCTCCGATAGCCTCGTATACCGCTTTTTTTTCAGAAATGTTCATCTGCTCAAATTCAACGGTGTCAGCAAAGGCAGCGATCGATTTCAGGGCGAACTGCAACCTGGCCCGCCCCATCATCTGCAACGCCATTATCCTTATAGCCGGGGATTCATCCCGAAGGAATTTGAGGATATATGGTTTGGCCTTTGGCTCGGGAACCGCTATCAGATATTTCAGCACCTCTTTTCTCACCCTTTGTTCGCGGTGAGTGATGAGCGTCACGACCTTGTCAAGCAAAGCTGTGTTTTTAAGTTGGCCCAGAATGAACACCATGTTCCTTACGAGATACCACCTGGAATCGCTGAGATAAGGGAGCAGTAGTTGCGGCCTCTCCCTGGCAAAATCAGTTGCCGTATCCAGCAGCACCTTTCTGGTCTTCATCAGCTCAACCATACCGAGAAGCTCACAAAGTGCCGAAGGAGAAGTTCGACCAATCATGATCGACAGGGTTTTCAGTTCATCGGGAGTGACCACATTGGCTGTGTCAATAATACTGCAGAGCCCTTTCAGGATTTCTTCCGTCCAGAATCTGTCGAGTACCTTCAGAACCTGCCCTCTTCTGACTTCAGAAGGCTCAGCTGAAGTTGTCCGACGGTAGAGGAAAGCGAACATCTTGAGTGCATATTTACCATCACCTGAAAGGAAGAGGTTTCTGGTGAATTTAAGATAAATCTCCAGGAATGACGTATAAAGCTCAGGTTCCGGAACTCCGGAAAGAATGGCGGTTAGTATGCTGGCAGTTTCTGCTATCGGCCGAAGATTCTCTTCCGACTCCAGCAGCGTCTGCAGATAAGTCACATCCTCTTCTGACAAGGTATGCAGCTGAATCGGGACGGGCTGAAGTTGTGCTGCAAAGGATAAGGGATCTGCCAGACAGGCAGAAGGTATCCTTCCGATTGCTGACGATCCGGTCAGTTGAGCATCAACCTGCCCGTAACTCTCCTGGAAATCATCCTCCAGTATATAGGAACAGTGGGGTAGCCCCTTGTCCCACAGGCGGGTTACGATATCGTCGTCAATGCCTGACACGCTCACACTGACTATTTCCAGGAACTCCTTCAGCTCCCGTTCTTCGATCCCTTCGTTGAAGATTATCGACCTTATTCCGTCCGAATACATTCTGAAGGCCAGACTCTCGTTGGTATCGGAATTTTCATAAACCAGATGTCCCTTGTACCTGAGTTCGAACCTGTCAACATCGAGCTTGTATTCTCTCAACTGGTTGAGCATCATCGACATTTTATCAACAAGATCCTCAAAAAACTTCCCGAGAATCGGATTGTTGGCCTGGTACATCTTGGCGCCCTTGGAGGTTTTCACCAGCGCCAGCATGATATCCGAGGCGAGAGTAACCTCTGACTTGCTTACCTCTTCAGGAGTAGAGGCCTCATCGAAGATCCATACATTTTCCGTCATTTTCCGCTATTCCCCATCTATTGACATGCAAGAATTTCTGTCAGTTTAACAGGTTCCTGAAACAGTGCTTGTCAGCTACGAATATTTTATTAAAACGCAGCCACCAGGGAGGCCTTCAGTGTTACGGCTGCGACTACCGGCTTTAAGCCGGACTATGATGGGAGATGGAGATTGGAGATGGCGGGGCAGGACCTATTGAAACAGGGCATCGACGAACTGTCTCGGATCGAACTCCCTCAGATCCTCGATCGACTCGCCTATCCCGATAAATCTCAAGGGGACTTTAAGTTCGCTGCATATTGCCACGACTACCCCGCCTTTTGCCGTACCGTCCAGTTTCGTCAGGGCAATACCGCTTACTGCCGAGACCTCCTTGAACAGCTTCGCCTGGGATATCGCATTCTGCCCTGTTGAAGCATCTAGGACCAGCAGCGACTCATGGGGCGCTCCGGGCAGCTCTCTTGCTATGATCCGGCAGATCTTCTTCAGCTCCTCCATGAGGTTCACTTTTGTATGGAGACGGCCCGCAGTATCTACTATCACCACATCTACACCCCGTGCCACAGCGGCCTTGCAGGCATCAAAGACCACCGCTGACGGATCGGCCCCCTCCTTGTGACGGACAAGATCG
>JBGQLM010000162.1:0-9014 GCA_041500085.1 Geobacteraceae bacterium | reverse complement strand
CGCTCTCGGTTAACTGGGTTTCACGATCCGGCCATGGTGCATAGACCCGTTCGGCGGCAAGCCAATCCAGGCTGTTGAGTATAGCGTAGAGTATCTGGAAGCCGAGGTGGCTCATGCCGATCTCATATACGTCAGGGAATGCGAGAGCAAAACGTATTTCAGGAGATGTTTTCCGTACAATCCCGATTTCACCCCCCATATAGCGGGCGGGTTTTTCAGTTTTGAGCAGGGCTCTATCTTTCATTGGTTCTCCAAGAGTATTAACTTTGCAAAGAGGCATGGCGGGCAATACTAACAGCTGGACAAGGATGAGGCAAGCATTGTCAAAAAAAGATACCTCAAATAAGGTAGCTTCTATCCTAAATGAGTCGAAGATCAGGGGGGATAGTATTCCATAAAGCGCTACCTTTTATAATAACGTGCTATAAATACAGCATGTTGTGTGGCTGGCGTATCGTTGGCACGACATCTGCTATATGAAAAACATTGAATCGTTAATTAATGCAACACAAATCAAAGGAGAAAGAAAATGAAAAAAGTTATGTCTTCCATCGTTGCCGCTATCGTAGCAGTTGCTTTTGCTGGTGTATGTTTCGCTGCTGAGGCTGCTAAGCCTGCTGCTGCTCCTGCTGCTCCTGCTGCTGCTGCTCCTGCTGAGAAGAAAGAAGAAGCTAAGCCTGCAAAGAAAGCAAAGAAAGCAAAGAAAGCAAAGAAAGCAGAGAAGAAAGCTGAAGAGAAGAAAGAAGCTGCTCCTGCTGCTCCTGCTGCAAAGTAGTCAACTTCTCACTGAGAATAAAAAAAGCCGCATCTTCGGATGCGGCTTTTTTTTGTTTCTGATGATCTTTCCGTTAAACCGTCCGGCTATAAGATGAATTCTACTCGTCCTGCCAGACAAACCTCGGCTCAAACCATGGATCGTAAAAGCCCGGATACGGGACGAAGAATGTAAGAAGTTCACCAGCGCCGCTTACTGTCCTGACAACCGTCATCCCGATCCCTTTCAATGGACCTATAATTGTACCGCGTAGCCACCCGTCCCTAACTCCCGTAAGATAGATCTGCTTGGGGAACTCACCCCACCCGGTTACCAGGTTGGCCGCACCACGCACACCTTTTGCAGCCATACTGTCAATGACATCCTGTGGAGAAGAGTTCTCCACGGTCTGGTATCGTGAGGCAGACGCATTGCTGTTGCCAAGCGACAAAGACAGCAGAAAAAACGAGAGAACGATGAAGCTTTTGCGCATTACTTCTCCAGGTTACTACTCTTTGTGTTGGGAGACTTTTGTGTTTCTCCATCAGTCTTGACTGATTCTGCCTTGGGATTTTCCCACCCCTTCCAGACGAACTCCGGATCGATCATGGGATCGTAATAGCCAGGTTGAGGGACCAGAAAGAACAAGGTTTCGGTAATGCCGATGAAGCAGCGGTAAAGAGTCATGCCTGCGCCTTTAATAGGGCCTACAACATATCCGACTGCACCATGAGTTTTCCCGGTGAGATATGTCTGTTTAGGGAGTTCGACAATTGATGTAGCGATATTTGTCACTCCTCTGACCAGTTTGAAGGACATCTTTTCAGCGATCGACTCGGGTTTGGGGATCTCGGTGGCAAATGCCGGCAGGGAAACAAGTATTGATGCGGCGATGATGATGGTTAAAAAAAGAGTCTTCATTGCAATGATTCTCCTTTGATGCAGTGAGAGTGGAGTTCTCTTGCCAAATTGTACATTATCTCCTTGTAACATAATAAAACCGGGGTGGCAAGCAGCTCTGGACGAATGTCGCTAATATTCGGCAATAAAAAAGGCGCAGTTCGCCAACCGCGCCTTTTCCTCCAAACATGTGAAGTTTCGTCAAGCGAGCTTGGAAAGATAAGAGGCAACCCCGTCCGCAGTGGGTTTCATTGCCTCGTCACCTTCGTTCCAGTTGGCAGGACATACCTGGTCTCCGTGAGTCTCGACAAACTGAAGGGCATCAACCATCCGCAGTGCTTCAGCAACATTGCGGCCAAGGGGGAGATCATTTATCACCGAATGCCTTACAAATCCCTTGGTATCAATGAGGAAAAGTCCACGCAGGGCAACAGAATTGTTGAAAAGGATGCCGTAGCTCTGTGCAATGTTCTTGTTCAGGTCGGCAACCAGCGGATACTGAATGTTGCCGATGCCGCCATCTTCCAGTTTGGTGTTTTTCCAGGCAAGATGGGTGAATTTTGAATCTACGGAAACGCCGATTACTTCACAGTTTCTGCTTTTGAACTCTTCCAGCTTCTTGTTGAATGCAAGAATTTCGGATGGGCAGACAAAAGTGAAGTCGAGCGGATAGAAGAAGAGAACAACATACTTCCCCTTGAACGACGAAAGGGTTATCTGCCCAAAGCTGTTGTCCGGCATGATTGCATCGGCTGTAAAATCAGGGGCTTCCTGGGTAACGAGTGTGCATACGCTCATAGTAACAAATCTCCTTGGCTTGGTATTGTTGGAATACGTGATAAAAAAATACCAACCAGTCAGGGCCTTGTCAAGTAAAAAAGATAAATATAGTCCCTTTGGTCCTTTTAGCTGATTTCGCCCCTGATGCCAACGGAAACCTCTTTAAAGGGAATGTCCTTCCCGCATGCTGCAAGCGCCTGTCTGGCGGCCATAACGATGCCTCCGCAGCACGGCACCTCCATTCTCAGAACCGTGATGCTCTTTAGTGACGAGTTGCGGAACAGTTCGGTCAGCTTCTGCAGATAGAACTGGTTGTCATCGAGTTTCGGACAGCCGATCACAACTGCCTTTCCTGCAAGAAAGTCCTTGTGAAAATCCGCATAGGCAAACGGTACGCAGTCGGCCGCGATAAGAAGGTCCGCATCCTGAAAGTACGAGGCTGAGGTCGATACAAGGTGGAGCTGGACAGGCCACTGGGCAAGCTGGCTCTGCCTTGAACCGGATTCCGGTGCAGCTGCCGGCTTTGTTTCAAAACTCATCGCTCTGGAGCCCGGGCATCCGCCGCCTTGACCGTGACCATGTCCGTGATGTCCATGACCTTGACCATGGCCGTGTCCATGTACCGCGGGCCTGGCGTGTTCGTGCAGGTGCTGTTCAACCGCCGCTTCGTCAAATTCATCAGCCTCACGTTCGATGATTTTGATGGCATCCTGCGGGCACTCTCCGAGGCATGCACCCAGCCCGTCGCAGAGATTATCCGCCGAAAGAACCGCCTTGCCGTTGATCATCTTTATGGCGCCTTCGGCACATGACGGGACACAGAGTCCGCAGCCGTTACATTTATCCTGATCGATCTGTACAATTTTTCTGAGCATCTTTTTTCTCCTTTATTGGTAATGCAGATTTTTTATTTTAGCCAGTAGTGAAAAAGATAATCGAGCCGTCCCCTCAGAATCATCCTTTTTCCCGAGTATGCCATGATCTCCCTGATCTTCCCCCGGTATTCAGGGGTGTAGCAGTGAATATGACAGCTTTTGCACGAAGGTTTGGGGTCGAGGGGGCAGAGTGCCCTTTTCTTGATGCCGTGTGCAAGCAGTCCGGCGCAGCCCGGGCAGAGCTTGTTCATGTCCGGATTCGACGAGCTCAGGAACTCAGGCAGCGATTTTTCGCCAACAGCCTTGCGGTCATGTTTTGCATGACAGAAGAGCTGAATGAAGCGGGCGAGAATCCTGAGGTCGGCTATCTGTCCTTTGTTGAGTTCGTTCATGTGACAACCCTACCGGTTTGAAAGCGGATTATGGATGACCCAAGTCAAAAATAGCAAATTCTGCAACTCTGCGATACTCGCTTTGCCATGTTTGTTCGAGTGTGCTATGAAATACCATTATGCAACCTCTCCTGCCGAAAATACTGAAGCGTTCATCCCATAACATCTCCAGGACCATGATCAGCCCGAACGCCCTCCGGATCTTGTACCGGTTGCGTGACAACGGCTTCAAGGCCTGTCTGGTAGGCGGCTCTGTCAGGGACCTGCTTATCGACAGGGCCCCGAAGGATTTCGATATTGTCACTGATGCGACCCCCGAGCAGATACGGAGGCTCTTCAGGAACTGCAGGCTGATCGGCAGACGCTTCAGGCTTGCGCACATCCATTTCCGGGATGAGATCATCGAGGTTGCGACGTTCCGGGCCAGCGGCGAAGAGCCCGAGCCAGACGAATTCCTGCCTGACGATAATGAAGAAGAGAGCCCTTCTGAAGATAACAGAGACCGGCATCATGGTCGACTGCTGAAAAGCGAGGGGGGGATGCTCCTTCGGGACAATCTGTTCGGCAGCCCTGAAGAGGACGCCTGGCGCCGCGATTTTACGATAAATGCCCTTTCGTACAGTATAGCCGACTTTTCGGTCATAGACTATGTCGGAGGGCTTGAAGACCTTGAGAGAAGGGTCATCCGGACCATCGGCGATCCGTGGGACCGGTTCACCGAGGACCCGGTCCGAATGATCAGAGCGGTCCGACTGTCAGCCCAGCTCGGCTTCGACATCGACAAGATCAGCTGGAAAGCGCTTGTCGAGATGTCGGTCGGAATTACCAACTCATCTCCGGCACGCCTTTTTGATGAACTCCTGAAAACACTCCTTTCAGGCTCGGCAACGGAGTGCTACCGGCTGCTGAGAAGCGGCCGGCTGTTTAATGCCCTCCTGCCCGTTTTTGATGAGTGGCTTGACGAGAATGGTGACGAAACCCTGGATTTTTCCTTAAGGTGGATCGACAGTCGTTTGGCATCCGGTGGAACCGTCTCTTCCCACCTGTTCCTTGCGGTTATTTTCGGAGAGCATCTGGGGAAGAGGGCGGAAGCGCTCCCGGCACACTTTGGTTCATTTCAGGACAGCGTGGATCATGCTCTCTCCGGCTTCATGAAAGAGACTTCCGGAACTCTGCAGATTCCGCAGCGGACTGTCATGAGGCTTCGGGAGATCCTCCTTCTCGAAGAGCGCCTCATAAAAATTCCCGGGAGAAAACCCCAGAATGTCGTATCGAGACCCGGATTTTCCGATGCCATCGAGTATCTCCGCTTCAAGGCCGGCCGCGACGCTCATATTGAGAAAGTGCTCAGCTGGTGGGAGCGTTATGTCGGTGAAGGACTACCCCAGGGTGAGCCGCAGAAGGCGCACCAGGAGCCCGGGAAAAAGCGCCGAAGGAGGAACCGGAGAGGCAACCGGCCCGGAAGCGAGAACATCTAGCGACTCTCTTTGCGCCTTCCCAAGCCGGACTCTTGCATTTTCAGGGGGTTACTGCTATTTTTATGAAATTAATCTTACTTGAAGGGGTAATGAATGTCTGCTTCACACCATAAACTCATCATTCTGGGCTCCGGCCCTGCAGGTTATACGGCGGCTGTCTATGCTGCCAGGGCGAATCTCTCTCCGACCCTTATCACCGGTCTTCAGCAGGGCGGGCAGTTGATGACGACCACGGATGTCGACAACTGGCCCGGTGATGACGACGGTGTCCAGGGTCCGGAACTGATGGACCGGATGTATCGCCACGCCGAGCGGTTCAACACCAATTTCATCTTCGACCATATTCATACTGCCGACCTGAAAAATCGCCCTTTTACTCTGACCGGTGACAACGGCAGTTACAGCTGCGACGCCCTCATCATAGCTACCGGAGCCGTGGCAAAGTACCTCGGGCTGCCGTCCGAGGAGACTTTCAAGGGGAAGGGTGTTTCGGCCTGTGCTACCTGTGACGGCTTCTTCTACCGCGGAAAACCGGTCGCGGTCATAGGCGGGGGGAGTACTGCGGTCGAGGAGGCGCTCTATCTCGCTCAATTAGCCTCACACGTGACCGTCGTCCACAGGCGCGACCGGTTCAGATCGGAGAAGATCCTTGCCGATAAACTGGTTGCGAAGAGCCGGAATGGCAACGTAACCATCGAGTGGAACAGTCATCTCGAAGAGGTGCTTGGCGATCAGTCGGGAGTAACCGGCATCCGGATCAGGAAAAAGTCCGGTGAAAGCCTGGACATCCCGGTTCACGGTTGCTTCATCGCCATAGGGCACCAGCCGAATACGCAGATCTTCGAAGGGCAGATAAAGATGGATAACGGCTATATCATCACCCGCGGAGGGTGCAAGGGCGATGCTACCGCAACTTCAGTCCCCGGAGTGTTTGCTGCCGGAGATGTGCAGGATCAGATCTACAAGCAGGCGATAACATCTGCAGGAACCGGGTGCATGGCGGCTCTTGATGCGGAAATGTATCTGGATACGATTGAATAAACCAACCTGAAGACTGAAGGTAAAGACAACTGCTTAACCAAGAGGTTTCCCATGCTCTCGAAAGTCCTCAGTGCCGCCCTGATAGGAATCGATGCCGTTACCGTGCAGGTTGAGGTCGATATTGCCCAGGGGCTCCCGCAGTTCTCTACGGTCGGATTGCCGGACGGGGCTGTCAAGGAGAGCAAGGACCGGGTAAAGGCAGCGCTGAAGAATTCGGGATACGAATTCCCGGCCCGCAGGATAACGGTGAATCTGGCGCCGGCCGATCTCAAGAAAGAGGGAACATCTTTCGATCTGCCGATCGCAGTCGGCATCCTGGCTGCCACAGGCGTTGTCAGGAAGGACAGGCTTTCCGACTATCTGGTCATCGGCGAACTTTCGCTTGACGGTTCGATAAAGGGGGTGCGCGGTTCACTCCCTGTTGCAGTCACGGCAAAAGCGGAAAAACGGAAAGGTATCATAGTCCCGATCGAGAATGTTAACGAAGCAGGAGTCGTCGAAGGGGTCGACATTATCGGGGTTTCCGATCTGGCACAGGTCGTCGGGTTCCTGAACGGAGAGGTAGCTGTCGTTCCACATCAGGTTGATATCCATCAGCTGTTCAGGCTGGAAGCCGAGTACCACGAGGATTTTTCCGAGGTACGGGGACAGGAGAATGCAAAACGGGCACTCGAAGTAGCTGCGGCCGGGGCTCATAATCTGCTGATGCTGGGACCTCCGGGATCGGGAAAGACCATGCTTGCCAGGAGGCTGCCGACCATCCTGCCGCAGATGTCCTTTCCCGAGGCTATCGAGACCACCAAGATCTACAGCATCATGGGGCTGCTCGACCGGGAGAGGGCCCTTGTCGCGCAGAGACCGTTCCGTTCGCCGCACCATACGATATCCGACGTCGGACTGATCGGCGGCGGCAACACACCGAAGCCGGGCGAGGTCTCTCTCGCCCATAACGGAGTACTTTTTCTGGACGAGCTCCCCGAGTTCAAGAAGCATGTCCTCGAAGTGCTCCGCCAGCCGCTCGAAGACGGCAGGGTCACGATCTCCCGTGCCCTGGCATCCATCACCTATCCGGCGCGGGTCATGCTGGTCTCCGCGCTCAACCCCTGTCCCTGCGGTTATCTGGGCGATCCGACCCATTCCTGCTCCTGCTCCCCGCGCGACATCCACCGCTACCGCTCCCGGATCTCCGGTCCGCTCATGGACAGGATAGATATCCATATCGAAGTCCCGGCGGTCAAATACCGCGACCTTGCCGACCGGACCGACAGCGAAAGCTCCGCCTCCATAGCAGCGAGAGTCGAAAGCTCCCGCAAACTGCAGACGGAACGGTTCAAAGGGATGAAAATCCACTCAAACTCCCAGATGACGCCGCGCCTGATCCGCAAGCATTGCGAACTCGATGCACCCTGCAACCGTCTTCTCGAACTCGTCACCGACCGGCTCGGGCTCTCCGCCCGCTCCTACAACCGCATCCTCAAGGTTGCCCGCACGATCGCAGACCTCGAAAAGAGCGACAGCATCGGAGAGCAGCACCTGTCAGAGGCGATCCAGTACCGTAGTCTGGACCGTAAGGCGTGCTGAGGAAGATAAATTGCCAAATCAATCCTGACACCTTCCCCTGTTGGAATTGCTGACCTGAAAAGAAGAGAGTCCTGATGAAAAAGACAGTTCTGCTTATGGTTGTTGTATTGCTTTCCTCTGCTGCCTGCTCGGCCAAAAAAGAGAAGGCCAAAGCAAAGTCGCCGGTACCGGTGAAAGTAGCTCAGGTTCTGCAAAAAGATCTGCCGGTCCAGGTCAAGGCAATCGGCAATATCGAGGCCTTCACAAACGTGGCCATCAAATCGCAGGTAAACGGCCAGATTGCCAGGATCCATTTCACCGAAGGGAGCGATGTCGAGAAGGGCGCCTTGCTGATCAGCATCGACCCTGAGCCGTTCCAGGCGACCTTGAGCCAATACGAGGCCACTCTGGCCAAGGATCAGGCCCAGGCCAGATTCGCCATCGAACAGGCGAAGAGGTACGAAGGGCTGCTCAAGGACGGCATCGTGACCCGGGATCAGTACGACATGCTGAAAACTAATGCGGAATCATTGGCCGCCACCGTAGTTGCCGATCGTGCAGCCATCAAGAACGCCAGGATTCAGCTCGGATACTGTTCCATCCGCTCGCCGATCTCCGGCCGGACCGGTACAATCGCCCTGCATACGGGCAATCTGGTAAAGTCGAACGATCTGGCTATCGTGACGGTTAATCAGGTGAGTCCGATCTACGTCACTCTTTCCCTTCCCGAAAAACGCCTGACAGAAATAAAGCGGGCCATGGCAGCCGGTCAGCTGAAAATTGAAGCTGTTGTCCCCAACGAACCGGGCGGCACCGAGGTCGGGACGATCAGTTTTCTGGATAATGCCGTGAATCCGGCGACCGGAACGATCAAGCTTAAAGGGGTTTTTGCCAACAAGTCACGCAAACTCTGGCCGGGCCAGTATACCGACGTCGTGATAACGCTCGCCTCCCGGCAGAATGCCGTGGTCATCCCGACCCAGGCTATCCAGACCGGCCAGCAGGGCGAGTTCGTATTTGTCGTGAAGCAGGATAAAACGGTGGAGATGCGGCCGGTAACATCCGCTGCGGCCGGGGAGGAGGCGGTCATCGAAAAAGGGCTGGCAGTTGGTGAGACCGTGGTGGTCGATGGCCAGCTGCGGCTGACACCGGGGGCGGTTGTTGAAGCGAAAGAGAAGCAAGCGGCTGAAAAGCAATCTGTAGAGAAGCTGCCGGCAGAGAGCAAGAAGAAGTG
>JBGQLM010000161.1:0-9046 GCA_041500085.1 Geobacteraceae bacterium | reverse complement strand
CTCTTCGCCCACTGTAACCAATGGAGGACTGTTTTCCGACGCACTGTTTGCGGCTAATCCCAACTTCACTTCCAGCTCCATCAAAATTGCCATTGTCAGTGCCAAGGATATCTCCGGAACCGGTCAGCTTGCTAAAATTTCTTTCGCAACTGCCACGGGATCAGGAACTGTATCCATAGTTTCTGCCAGCACGCTCGACTCCAATGGGAAGCAGATACCAATAACATTTTAGGAATAATCGTAGCGGCTTCTTCTGCCCTGAAACTGCCTGCGTTAGCTGAGAAACAAACCAGTGGAGAAATGATGAAAAGGCCTTTTTTTACCTGGGAGGGTGACATCCTGGTGCTTAACATTCTCGGCACTCCCAATGCCAAAAAGGACGCCATCGGCAAGGTGAAGGGCCATCAGCTCTGCGTCAGCGTCACTGCAGTACCGCGCGCCGGGAGGGCGACCGACCATATGGTCCGTTTTCTGGCAGAAGAGTTCGGCGTGCCTGTCGGCGATATTCAGGTCGTTTTCGGCAGAATGAACATCAACAAGCAGCTCCGGATCAAAGCCCCCAAACACCTGCCGTCAGTTATCAGCCAGCTTGAGTTGTGCTGAATATTTCAGACCGTTTCCATCCCGGTTACCAGCACTATTGCAAAGAATTTTATACACAGGCGAAGCTGGTCAGAATTTCAACCTGAACCCGACATTTGCGTTGTGGCTTTCGTACTTGAGCTTGGTATTCTGGTCAAAGCTGCTGTCGAATCTGGCCGTGCTGGTGCCGAAGTAGCGATAACCAAGGTCGAGGGAAAGATCCCGATTCAGGGCAATTTCCACTCCGCCGCCGACCTGGTAGGCAAAGACCGAATCCGAGTCGTTCACATACAGCTGAGCTCTACTCAGGGTGCCGCCCCTCGTATCTGTACCGAACGTATCACTGAGATAAAGGGTAGCGAAGCCGATGCCGCCGCCGACGTAGGGGGTTACAATCGAGTTGGTGTGCAGGTCGACAAAGCTGTTGAACATCAAGGCCAAAGCAGCAAGATTGCCATCTACATTCCGGAAACGGAAATTGTCGGACTGGTCGGTAATGTCCTTCATTTCACTATGCTTGTAAGACAGTTCGCCTTCCAGGCGGAGATAGCCGAAATCATAGCCGCCGGTCATGCCGATATTGATCCCGGGATCAAATTCTACCTTGTCATTGAAGGTGCTGTTCGCTATGAAGTCGTCGGTCGTTGCCATTGTATCGTTGGGGACTGTGACACCAATGAAGCCGGACATGTAAGCGCCGGGCCTGACTGGGGCTGCCGCGCAGACAACAGGCATCATGAAGGTTACTAGAGTGGCGACAGTGATAAGTTTTGCTTTCATGGTTGATCCTCCAGGCATGCTCGGGCTTGACTCTCTGTATATATTACCAGACTTTGAACAGTTTCCATCCTGAAGCGAAAACGAAAAGAGGGACCCCGCATGAAGAGCCCTTATTTTAGCTGGGGTGCCCTGGGGGGACGTAGTTGCCTTCAGTCCCGATTATCAATCACTATTGAATAAATTTCAAATATTGACGAGGCTGGTCAGAATTTGAACCTGAACCCGAGAGCCGCGTTGTGGCTCTCAAGTCTGAGCTTGTTAGTCAGGTCAAGGTCTTTGTTGAATTTTGCGGTGGTGGTGCCAAAGTAGCGATAACCCAGATCCAGGGAAAGTACCCGGTTCACGGCGATTTCCACTCCGCCGCCGACCTGGTAGGCAAAGACCGAATCGAAGTCGAACTCATACAGCTTTTTTCGATTCACTGTGCCGCCCCTTGTATCTGTACCGAAAGTATCGCTGATATAAAGGGTGGCAAAGCCGGCACCGCCGCCGAAGTAGGGGGTTACAATCGAGTCGTTGTGCAGGTCGACAAAGCTGTTGAACATTACAGCCAAAGCTGCAGTATTACCGTCCACATTGCGGAAATGGAAATTATCCGACTGATCGATAATTTCCTTTATTTCACTGTGTTTGTAAGACAGTTCGCCTTCCATGCGGATATAGCCGAAATCGTAGCCGCCGGTCATGCCGATATTGATCCCGGGATCAAGTTCGATCCGGTCCCTGGAGGTTTTGTTCGTAATGAAGTCATCGGTCGTCACAGTTGTGTCGTTGGGGGCATTGGCACCGATGAAGCCGGACATGTAACCGCCGGTCCTGAGGGGTTCTGCCAGGCAGACGGCCGGGATCACAAAGATGACAAGGGTGGCTATAGAGATGAGTCTGGCTTTCATGGTTGATCCTCCCGGCGTGACGGAAATGTTCGGCGCATATTAACAGACTTTTAACGGTTTCCATTCAAAAAAAACTCTCTGCAACTGTAGAATATTCCCCACCCAGCGTTGAATATTCCCCTCATTCTGTTCCGGATCTTGCTTCTATCCATGTATCATAATTCGGTAAAGTGCATGATATCGGTATGTTATGACTACGCTGCCTACTTGGCACGACTGTTGATATATACCTCCGTATCAGTCAGGGAGGAAATGCCATGTCATTCAAGAATGTTTCTACAGTTTTACTGATAATTGCTGCTACGGTTCTGCTCACTACGCTTGCTCTCAAGGTCAGGCCCTGTGCGATAGCAGAGTTTGCCGGCAAAGGTCAGACAGCTTCAAGAGGGTGCTGCGGTGCCGGAGGCGGATGTGCTTCAATCAAACAGGATCAGGCTAAAGGAGAATGAAATGAAAAGCGGAAAACTTACGATTGTTTTAGTTGCAGTTGCAGCGGTTATTTTATCCGGTGTGCTCACGGTCGGGGCGTTCTCGCTGGGGAAGTATGAGAAGGTCAAGGTAAGTAACGGCGCGGTAACAATACCGGTTGCGAAACTGTCCGATGGCAAGGTCCATTTTTACAAGTTCGAGGATAGTGGCAAGGAGATCGCTTTCTTCGCTGTCAAGGCTTCCGACGGCAGCTACAAGACCGCCTTCGATGCCTGCGATTCCTGTTATCGCGCAAAAAAAGGATATGAGCCGCAGGGTGAAAAGCTGAACTGCAAGAACTGCAACCAGAAGTTCGCTATCAACCGTCTCGGCCCCAATGCCACCGGCGGCTGCAATCCCGGCTATCTGCCCAATCAGCAGAGCGGCAACTCCATTTCTGTCAGAGCGGATGACCTCAAGGCCGGTGCGAGATACTTCTGATGAAACTGCATA
The DNA here is from genome assembly GCA_041500085.1 of Geobacteraceae bacterium. Lineage (GTDB taxonomy): Bacteria > Desulfobacterota > Desulfuromonadia > Geobacterales > DSM-12255 > VEOV01. Next base: position 5,870 of record JBGQLM010000161.1, on the reverse strand, counting down.
ACATTTCCATAAACAATCTCAAGCGCCGCAAGGCCAAGATGGCCTTTCTGACGATCGGCCTGAGCGTCGGGATAGCTACCATCGTTACCCTGGTGACTCTGACCCGCTCCATGTCCGGTGACATCGAAAAGAAGATGGACGAATTCGGTGCCAACATCCTCATTTCCCCCCGGAGCAACGGGCTGGCGATGAACTACGGCGGGATCAGCCTTGGCGGGGTGACTTTCGACCAGAGGGAGATACTGGAAAAGGATCTGGATCGCATCAGGACCATAGCAAATCACAAGAATATCTCTACCATATCGCCAAAGGTGTTGGGCGGAATCAGGATCGGAACCCACGATGTTCTCCTGGTGGGTGTCAACTTCGAGAGCGAGCTGAAGTTGAAGCAGTGGTGGAAGGTTTTTGGTGAACCACCTAAAAAACAAAGCGAACTTCTACTGGGGAGTGAATCTTCTAAAATCCTGAATCTGAATCCGGGGGAAAATCTCACCATCAAGGGAGAAAGCTTCAAAGTTGCCGGTGTGCTTGATCAGACCGGTTCGCAGGACGACTCCCTTGTCTTTGTCAGCCTCCCCAAAGCTCAGCAGATCCTCGGCAAGCAGGGGAAGATTACTCTTGCAGAAGTTGCTGCCCTCTGTTCCGGCTGTCCTATCGGCGACATGGTGATCCAGATAGCAGAGAAGCTGCCCGATGCCAGGGTCTCTGCCATTCAGCAGGTGGTTGAAGGGCGTCTCAAGGCGCTGGACCAGTTCAAGCGCTTTTCCTGGGCCATTGCCGCTGTAGTCGTGTTCATCGGTTCTCTGATCGTCTTTGTTACCATGATGGGGAGCGTCAACGAGCGAACCACGGAGATCGGCGTTTTCCGCGCCATCGGCTTCAGGAAGAGTCACATCATGCGGATCATCCTGCTGGAAGCTGCTCTGGTCAGTCTGCTGGCCGGTTTTATCGGCTACGCCGCCGGCATGAGTGGCGCCACACTTGCCCTGCCGTTCATGGCTGAGAGCAAGAGTGCACACCTGATATGGGATGTGGCGGTGGCCTTTGAATCAATCGGTCTGGCTGTTGTGCTTGGACTGCTGGCTAGCCTTTATCCGGCGCTGCATGCGGCGAAGATGGATCCGACCGAAGCGTTAAGAGCACTTTAGTAAGTTAGAAGTTATTTTCAGCGCTTTTCTGGTAGAAAATGACTTCGTTAACGCACTTATCCTGTTTAGCAGGGCAAAACGAGGAATCCATGGCACTTATCGAGATAAAGAATGTGAAGAAACAGTACACCAGCGGCGACGAAGTTGTCGAAGCACTGCGTGGTGTTGATATTAGTATTGAGGCTGGTGAATTCGTCACCATTATGGGACAGTCCGGATCCGGCAAGAGTACCCTGCTTTCCGTACTGGGAGGGATGAATCATCCTACTACGGGAGAAGTTGAGATGTCCGGCGTTAAGCTGTACCAGCTTCCCGGTGAAAAACTGGCCGACTTCCGGGCGCAGAATCTGGGGTTCGTTTTCCAGTCGTTCCATCTCATCCCTTATCTCACCGCTCTTGAAAACGTCATGCTGCCGCTTGCTATCGTCAGGATGAACAGTTTGCAGAAGAAAGCAGTCGCACTGAAGTCGCTGGAGAGAGTAGGGCTCGGCAAAAAAACCGACCGACTCCCGAATCAGCTCTCCGGCGGCGAGCAGGAGCGGGTTGCCATTGCCAGGGCCATCGTCAACAAACCGCATATACTCCTGGCGGATGAACCGACCGGCAACCTGGATTCCAGGACCAGCGAAGAAGTCATGGCTTTGTTCAGGGAGCTGAACGACGCGGGTCAGACTGTTGTTATGGTGACGCACAATCCTGAGAACGGGGCCTACTCGGACCGGATAATTCATTTAAAGGACGGGATGACAGTTTAAACATGCAGATTATATTCTGGCGCCTAGCTATCTGAAATCACGGTGATATATATAATTATACTTGTTCCAGCTCTGATGTTCTTCATGTGAAGAGGAAAACTGATGAAACCCGATATCCTGTTAATAATAGTTTCAATTCTTCTTTCTGTTTCCGGTCTTTCTTTTGCCGACGATTCTGCCAAACGTGAATCTCTGCCCGACCTTGTCGAAACTGCTCTGAAAAAGAATCCCGAGCTGAAAGCATCCGATGCCCGCTGGCAGATGTTTGCCAGCAAGGCAAGACAGGCTTCGGCTCTTGAAGATCCGATGCTGATGCTGAAGCTGCAGAACCTTGTCGTTCGGCAGCCGACCTCCTTCGACAAGGACCCCCAGACCGCTAAGGTCATCGGCATCACCCAGCAGATTCCTTTCTGGGGCAAACGGGCAATCCGGCAGGAGGTCGCTAAATACGAAGCGGAATCGTACAAATGGGCAGTCGAGGAGCGAAAGCTGGAGCTGTCCCGGATGATCAAGGAGACTTACTACCAGCTCTGGGCTGTTGACAAGGAGATGGAGATCGTCGACAAGAACCTTAAGATCCTGACCGACTTCGTAACCATTGCCGAATCGAAATATTCGGTAGGGCAGGGGGTGCAGCAGGATATCTACAAGGCCGGGCTGGAAAAATCGAAGATGCTCGACATGCAGATCACTCTCCGTCAGCAGCGCAAAAGCCTGGAAGCCAACCTCAACTACCTTCTTTACCGGCCCGGAACCACCCCGATCGGAATGATTGCCGACTTCACACTGCCGGAGGTTTCGCAGACGGTTGAACAGTTAAACCTGGCTGCCGTTGAGAAGAGGCCGCAGATAAAGAGTCTGCTCAGTCTGACAAACAAGGCCAAGGCATCCCACCGCCTGGCAGAGAAAGAGTTCTATCCCGATTTCAACCTCTCCTTTGAATACATGTTTCGGGAAGCCTCTATGAACGATCCCGGGTTCGATATGTTTTCCGTCGGAGTGACCTTCAATCTCCCGTTCCAGCAGGAGAAGCGCCGGGCAATGCTGGCCGAATCGACAGCTGAGACGGGCATGGCGACCGAAGAGCTGAATGCCCTTAAAAACACCATCGCTTACACCATAAATGACACCCTTGCCCAGATGGACCGGCGCAGGAAGCTGGTGGAACTTTACAAGGGAGGGATTATCCCCCAGGCCGAGCAGTCACTGGAGTCGGCAGTGATCAGCTACCGGGTGAACAAGGTGGATTTTCTGACACTGCTCGACGGCAGGATGAACCTGTTCAATTACGAACGGGAGCTGTACGAGTCGCAGGCAGAGTATATGATGAAACTGGCCCAGCTCGAAGCGGCTGTCGGGATGGAACTGCGCTGAAGACAATTATGAATTTTGAGTTATGAATTATGAGTTTAAAGCAAAATGCAAAATCAGCTTCAATTTCGAGGTAATTATATGGCTCTGAACAAGAAAATCGCAATTCCCCTGATCATCCTGGCTGTCGCCGCTGCCGTCGCAGGGGGCTGGCTTTATAAAAACGGCTGGTTCAATAAGGACGGCCACGGTCATTCCAGGCTCGAACATGAGGCAAAACAACTCTATACCTGCTCCATGCATCCGTTCATCATCAAGGACAAGCCGGGAACCTGCCCGATTTGCGGCATGGAGCTGATCAAGAAGATCGATGGCACCGCAGCCGGCACTGCCCAGACTCCGGAACAGAAACAGCAGGCCGACATGCTCGGTCATGTCTCGCTCTCTCCCACCCAGCGCGTCATGGCAAACGTCGCCACCGTGACTGCGAAACAGTCTACCCTGAACAAGGAGATCAACGCCGTCGGCATCGTCCAGTACGATCAGTCGCGCCAGGCCAAGGTCACCGCCTGGATTGCCGGCCGGATCGACCAGCTGCATGTCAACACGGTCGGATCGTTTGTCAGCAAGGACAAGCCGGTTGCCGAAATTTACTCACCCGACCTGCTGGCAACGCAGCAGGAGTACCTCCTGGCAGTCAGGAGCCGGGAGCAGTTGAAAAGTTCCACCATCGCCTCTATCGCCCAGAACGGCGAAGGTCTGGTGGCGTCGGCGAAGCAGCGGTTGATGCTTTTCGGGGTCAAGGAGAGCCAGATCACCGAGCTGGAGAAGGCTGGCAAACCGAATATCCGCCTACCCATCTACACGCCGCTCTCCGGCATAGTCATAGAAAAGCTGGTGCAGCAGGGACAGTACGTCAACGCCGGAGAGGTGCTGTTCAATATTGCCGATCTGTCGAGGGTCTGGATCGAAATCGACGTCTTTGAAAACGAAGTCCCCTCAGTGCGGGTCGGCCAGCAGGTCGAAATCCGTTCTACGGCGGAACATGGCGTCTCTTCTAACGGCACCATCAGCTTTATTTATCCTTTTCACGATCCCAAGACACATACCGTCAAGGCCCGGGTCGAAATGGCAAACCACGGCCAGAAGCTGAGACCGGACATGTTCGTCAATGCGATCATTCGGGTTCCGCTTGCCAGGGGAATTGTTATCCCGGTGACTGCGGTCATCGATACCGGCAAGCGCCAGGTGGTCTGGATCGAGACCTCGCCGGGGATGTTCGAGCCTCGTGATGTGCAGGTAGGAGAGCGAGTGGATGACAAGGTCCAGGTAATTTCAGGGCTAAAATCAGGCGACAAGGTGGCTGTTTCCGGAGGCTATCTGATCGACTCCGAATCGCAGCTGAAGGGTGGCGGAAGCCAGGATCACAGCCAGCATACGGGTGGGACGAAAGCACCTGCAGCACCACCTGCGAAGAAAGATACCCTGAAGATGGATGATATGAAGATGTAGAAAGTCAGGCACGAGGTAATAGGTAATAGGACCGAGGACAACTTATTGTCTTGTCCGATTCCCTATCACCTATCACCTATCACCTATCACCAAAAGGTTGTCATGATCGAAAAAATTATCGAATATAGCGCACGTAACCGGGTCATCATCCTGATGATATTTGGGCTGATCATCGCCTGGGGAATCTGGTCGGTCTACAGGACCCCGGTGGATGCCATCCCGGATCTCTCCGACAATCAGGTAATCGTCTTCACCGACTATCCGGGCCGCTCGCCCCAGGTGGTGGAGGACCAGGTTACCTATCCTCTGGCGGTCAATCTTCAGGGGTTGCCGCAGGTACGTGCCGTGCGGGCCTCTTCGGCCTTCGGCTTCTCCATGATCTACGTCATTTTCGAGGACAAGGCCGACATCTACTGGGCACGAACCCGTGTTCTGGAGCGACTCAACTACGCAGCATCGCTGCTCCCGCCGGGGGTAGTCCCGACGCTCGGTCCTGACGGCACCGGTGTCGGTCATGTCTTCTGGTACACCATCGAAGGCAAGGGGTACGACCTGGAGCAGCTGCGCACCCTGCAGGACTGGTTTGTCCGCTATCAGCTCAACACAGTCCAGGGGGTGGCCGAGGTGGCCTCCATCGGTGGATTGGTGCGGGAGTACCAGATCGATCTCGACCCTGCCAAGCTCTTTGCCTACAATATCAAGGTTGCCAAGGTCATGGACGCGGTCAAGGTCTCCAACAAGGATGTGGGCGGCAAACTGATCGAACAGGCCGATGCCGAGTATCTGATCCGCGGCAGCGGCTACGTGAAATCCAAGGCCGACCTGGAGAATATCGTCGTGGCGGCCGACATGCGCGGCACGCCGATCTACCTCAGGAACCTGGGGACGGTGCAGATGGGGGGTGCCATCCGGCGCGGCATGCTCGACATGAACGGCGAAGGGGAAGCGGTCGGCGGCATCGTGGTCATGCGCTACGGCGAGAATGCCAAGGACGTCATCGATCGGGTCAAGGTAAAGATAAAAGAGCTGGAAAAGGGTCTGCCGCCTGGTGTCAAGATCATGGTTTCCTATGACCGCTCCGACCTTATCGAACGGGCCATCGATACCCTTAAACATAACCTTCTGGAGGAGTCGATCGTCGTCT
>JBGQLM010000160.1:0-9148 GCA_041500085.1 Geobacteraceae bacterium | reverse complement strand
CATGAAGAGATTCGACGATACCGTCTTCTCGGAACTGGCAGGCCGGTTTGGGACAGGAGTGGCCCGCAGGGCTACCGGAAGAAGTTAACTTTGAAAGGAGAGCATATGGCAGACAGGAGCAAGAATGGGAATGATGGCCAGGGTGGCAAAAATGGGAGTAAGACCTGGCAGGAACGAAAAATGGAGAAGGTAACTCGAGACGACTTTGATGTTATTTCCCGGAAGACCAGGGACCAGAGCGACTTCATCGGCATGCTCAACACCCTCGACAATTTGCTCTACCAGTTGCGGATGAACATGGGGAGGAGCAGCAATATCCAACTCGACAAGGCCCAGGAATTCCTTGTGCGGAGCCAAAAGATCAAGGATGAGATCAACCTTCTGAATGCAGAAATGTGTGAGATGATGGGCTGGGATTACCGGCCACCACGGGGGTTCACTAATCCGCTTGGTAGAATGGAAGAAAAGGAAAAGGTAAAAAAGGGGACCGCAGCCAAGGCTCCCGCGTTAGACATATTACAAGATACAGCCGTTACGGCAGGATGAGGAGATGTCGAATGGGAACAGGGGACGGCCGTTGGCCTGTCGTCCCCTGTTCTTTCATGGGAATGGTCACTTGTGACGGGATGTATCCAAGACCTTGTCAAGTTGAAAGATAGTGACGAGTGATAGTTGTTGGCGAAAGCAATCGTCAATTTTCTAATTGTGCGGGACATCCGTCAGTACGACTCCACACTGACGATCTTCACACGTTCCCGCACCAGTTGCCCGTCTTCATAAATTCTTTCCCTGACGCTGCGGCAGTGGGTCTGTGAGTTATATTCCAAAGGCTCCGCGTAGTAATAGCCGCGCCTGTCTTCGGAGCGGTATTCATCATGCGCTGGGTAAAATCATTTTTCGGGGGCCCGAAGGCCCCCGTGGTTTAAGCGACCGTGAGTAAGATGCCTACCACATCATGCCCATACCCATGCCTCCGACGTATACGGTGGCGGTCGCGAATTTAGTCGGGTCAGCAATACTGGTGGCCTTGACAAGGAACATTCCCATAGAAGGCGGAGCCGTATAGAGCCCGCCAGACGTTATGGTTCCACTATTCAAACCCACGCTCCAGGTAACCGGGATGTTGGCACTGAACTGAAGAGTCCCGTTTACCTGTGACGTAACGTTAGCAGGAGTAATGGTTATGCCGCTAACGGTCTGTCCTGTACCTGGCTGCCAGTTATAACTGGGCATCATCGTACCACCCATCATGTTCCCCATCGGCCCGGTATATATGGTTGTGCCACTCGTGTTCACCATCGTCACGTTGCCGGACTGGTCGATCGACATATGCACATTATCGAACATCCGGTCCAGCCCATTGCCAATAGTGTAAGGAGATGAAATCGGATCAACATTGGGAACGCCATAGGCAGTCATCAACGGCCCCATCTTTTGCCACATCTGCAGCCTTGCGGTGCTCATGTTGCCGAACATGGTCCGCATCGCGGAGCCATTCGGATTTTTATAGAAAGAGTACATTGTGGACATGTTGCTGAACCCCCCCATGTTGGCCACCACGAGGTTCGACAGTGGATTTATATTGGCCGTGCCCGAACCGCCGGTCATTGAATAGAGCGAACCAGTCGTGACCATGAAAGGCGGTGTTTTGCCGCTGACATCGAACGTAAACGTGCCTGTCTGGGGGTTGATCGGAGTGCTCATTTGGTTACCGGCAGAATCCTTCAGGTAGGCGGTGCCGCTCATCGGAGCACCGGTCGCTGCCACCCCTGATACGGTGGTGGCTGAGGTGGTTGCCGACGTGCCGCCACCGCTGCCGCACCCGGCTATAATGCCGACTGCTAAAATCGCTGCTACTGCAATAGATTTTTTTAACATGATTTTTTCTCCTTTAATCGCTTCTGCAAGCGAAGTCTAAAAGTTGTAATAGACGGCGAGTCCCATGCCATAATCGGGGCTCGCCGTCGTGATACCCTTGGCCAGATAGCCATCGACACCGGTATGCTTCGTAAACTGGTATTTGACCCTCAGCCGCGCCTCCAGCAGGGACGTTGCTCCCTCGACGGTAGGGGTACTCCCTTTGAGCAGTACCATCGGGCGCAACCGCTCGGAGAGTTGATAGCCGGCCCCGGCGTAGTAGTTCAGATAATTCTTGACAGCAAGAACCGACGATTTACCCTGGATGACATACCCCATTTCGCCGTCAGCAAACCACTTGCCGAACCACTTGGTGAGTTCCACGGCAAAGCCTCCATCGAACGCACCGGTCCCAAGGAATTTATTCTTGTCTGCAGTGGGAATTTTCACGTAGAAATTTGGACGGATGGCCGGTACGTACTTTTCTTCGGTATACAGAACATACCCCGCCTTGAGTTTCATATCGCCAAGACCGGACTGGGAATTGTTGACCTGCCCCGCAGATGCATTAGTGCCAATTCCACCCATTCCGGACTGTGCCAACATGACTGAAGAAGAACCCTGCATGCCCTGCATCCCCATGTACTGGCCTGCCACCACTGCGCTGCTGCTCTGGTAAACAAATGGGACCTCCAGCGAAAAATCAAGCCGCTCGGTTGGGTACACCGCCGCTGTGAACGGCATATACACGGAGTCTGTCCTGATGCCGGTCCCGTATTCCCCTGAGGCGAACTCAAAGCCGAGGCCGACGGAATATGTAGGTCCGTCGGCATAGCCCCATGCAGGAAGGATAAGAACGGCCATGAGTGTAAATAGGAGGGTAAACCTACTCGACCCAATAAATTGTTGCATTGTTAGCTCCTTCTTGAAGTTAATAGGCTTTCTGCACGACGAGCAGCAAGCTTTAGTGTCTCATCATCCCGCCGCCACCACGCATCATGCCACCACCCTGCATCATCCCGCCGTCGCGCATCATCCCTCCGCCTGGGCCATTCGACATCATGCCGTCCGTATTCCGCCCTGACCAGGCAGGTCCCCCTCTATCATTCCGCAATGCCATTTGAGAACCGGTTGTCTTGTTTGTGAGTTTCTGGACCATCAGATAGGTTTTCCCGTCTTTTCCCTGAGCCTTGGAACCCTTGGCGGTAATGTCGTCGTTGGGATGGAGCGGGATTTCTTTTCCCTCCCAGAAAGATTTCGGGCCAAGACTGAGACTGATGGTTTCCCCACCGGCCTTGACATCCACGAAAACATGCTCTTTCCCATCGGTCCGAGGGGGTGATGACACTCGACCCGAGACGGTAGTCACCGTGTTGACATCGTAGCCCTTGTTGAAGTCAAGACCGCTTTTCCCCAGATCATCGCCGCCGAAGCCGAAACCAGCGAAAGCGGTACTAATCAACAGCCAATTCAAGACGACTGTCAGTATTATGATTGGGAAAAAGCGGTCTTTGGTCATACTGCACTACTCCCGATTCGTGCTACTTGGTGGTTGTGGTAGCGGGTGCTTGCATGGTGGTCACGCCACTGCCGCCCGTCTGCCGGTTCTGCATGTTGGCGGTATTCCCTGCGCCGCCCTGCATCGTGCTCTGCGCCCCAGTTCCGTTCATGGCCGTATACTGTGCCCCGGTGCCATTCATCTGACCTTGATGCATGCCAGCACCACTGGTCCCATTCATGCCGGAAGACATCTGATGGCTTCCGCCCATGCTTCCCCCCGTGTAACCACCACCCATTTGGCCGCCCCCCATCCCGCCGCCAAAAGCGAATGCCTGTGAGGCAAGCGCGAGGGCGGCGATTGCCGCCATCATGGAAACTGTTCTCATCTTTTTCAACATTTGTAGATACCTCCCTTGGAAAATGTTATTTCTGATAAGAGGTATTCCACACTTCATGCCAATATTTGAATATTTACAACAAACTGTATTTATTACAATTTCTCCGACGGCAAGATTCTTACCAACCCAAATCGGTGCAGGCCTTTGCACTTGACGTGCAACGCTTGCACCACTTTTGCACCACATCAATGTTCGTCAAGCAGACCATACTCTTTGAGCCTATACTGGAGCGTGCGCCGGGAAATTCCCAGCTCTTCAGCAGCCAGTCGGCGATTGCCCGCATGCTTGCGCAAGGACTTTATGACGAGTTCCCGCTCAGTTGATTTCAGTATCTCCTTGCTCTCTTGACCAATTGGGACAATCTTTTGCACTATTTCGTCGGGAAGATTGCCGATCCTTATCATATCCTGCGCCAGGATAACCGCCCGCTCCATGACATTCTGCAACTCCCGGACATTCCCCGGCCATAGGTAGGATTCCATGTTTTCCACCGCCTTCGTCTCAATCCCTTTCAACTCTTTCCCAGTCTGCAGGCTGAAGCGGCGGAAAAAATATTCCGCCAGCTGAGGTATGGCATCCACACGCTCCCGGAGCGGTGGGAGTTGGAGGGGAAAGACGTTGAGGCGATAGTAGAGGTCTTCGCGAAACCTCCTCGCCGTCACCTCTTCCTGGAGGTTGCGGTTGGTGGCGGCAATCACCCGCACGTTTGCTTTGATCTCCTTCCCTCCTCCTACCCTCTCGAAGACGCGTTCCTGTAAGACGCGAAGCAGTTTGGCCTGGAGCGGGAGCGGCATCTCCCCGATCTCATCAAGGAATATCGTTCCTCCCCTGGCCAACTCGAATTTACCCTGCCGCGCCTGGACCGCCCCGGTGAAGGCCCCCTTTTCATGGCCGAAGAGCTCGCTCTCAATGAGGTTCTCGGGAATGGCGGCGCAGTTGAGGGGGACGAAGCCCGACGCGCTCCTTGGGCTCAGCAGGTGGATGGTCCTCGCTACCAGCTCCTTGCCGGTGCCACTTTCCCCATAGATGAGGACGTTAGCTGTAGTCTTTGCCACGTTATGGACGAGCTTACGCACCTCTTCCATGGCATGACCGACAAAAATCAGGTCCTCCGGTGGAATCCCCGCCGCTTCGGTCTCCTTGAGGGATAGATACTCCCTCGTCCGGCTCTGGCTCTCGATGGCCCTGCGAACCATGGCAATGAGGGTATCAGGATCATCGAGCGGCTTGGTTAGAAAATCTACCGCCCCCTCTTTCATAGCTGCCACCGCCTCTTCAACCCTGCCGAAGGCGGTCAAGAAGATGAACTGTGGAGGGCTGGCATCACTCCTCGTTTCCCGGAACAGTTCCAAGCCGCTTTTACAAGGCATTTTCAGGTCTGATATGACGAGATCGAAGTTCTCCCGGTTCAGAAGGTGTTGGCCTTTCATGCCATTTTCAGCAGTCTGCACTTCATGCCCATCATCTTCCAGGATCGTTTGCAGGAAACCCCGGTAAGTATCATCGTCCTCTACAATGAGAATACGTCCCTTCATGGCTGGCTACCTCCTCTGCTACTTGACGGGGATGGAAATGGAAACTGCCGTTCCTTCCCCAACTGCACTTGCTACGTTAATTTTTCCGGAATGCTCCTCAACTAATTTCTTGCAGAGCGCAAGCCCCAGGCCAGTGCCCCGCGCCTTAGTGGTGAAAAATGGCTCGAATATCCTGGCCAAATTCTCCGGATCGATCCCGTGCCCGGAATCGCTCACAGTTATAATAACGCCATTGCCGTCCGCAGATGCCAATATCCGGAGGCTTCCCCCCTCCGGCATTGACTGAAGGGCATTTTTCGCAAGATTGAGGAGCACCTGTCCTAGCCTGTCCCGATTGCCAAACAGGCGCAGATTATCGCGACATTCGCTGAAAACCTGCACATGCTGCTGCTCTGCTTCATCGCGAATGAGAGCGACAGTATGGGCAATCAACTCAGCCGGACTAACTGAAGCCATGGGGAAGGACCCGCTCCCGGCATAGGCAAGAAGTTCATTCACCAGGTTTTCCAAGCGAAGCACCTCTGCCACGATACGGTCAGCAAAGCCGGTGTTTCTGGCTTCTTTGGGCTTCTTGCCGATCACTTGGGCATATCCCTTGATTCCCGCCAAAGGGTTTCTGATTTCGTGGGCAAGTATGGCCCCCATTTCCCCCAGTTGAGCCAATCCCTCCCTTCGAGCCATATCGTCCCGGTGAATCTCCTCCCGTCGGGAATAGCCGTAAGTGATCGCCGCCAGAATCCAGCCTGCGGCAAGGAGCGCCAGAAACGTCCCCATGGTGAGGCGTGCTCTTCTTACCACGGCATCGGCGCGGTAGGTATGGAGCGCCAGGCGCAGGATCAGTTCCTTTTGCGGTAGGTAGAGGGGGGTGGTGAACTCGAAAACCTGCTCACCCGTGCCAAGCCGCACCCGGCGGTCTAGAGGGACGCCGCTTCGGAAGATATCTTTAAATACAGGGTCATCGGCTTGAGTGTTGATCAGGTCGCCATTGGAATGGAATCGGTAGTTTCCCTTTTGGTCAACCAGCGTGAAATAAGAGAGATCGACGGGATGAAAAGTGTTTAGGGAGGCAAGGGATGGGTCTCGAACGCCGATGGCCTCGACAGCGGAAACGAGCGATAATGCTAAACCGTGGAGGTTTTCCTCTGCTAGCGGCAAGGTACTCCGGTAGGCGGCGAGGGAAAACCAGAGGAGTGCAAGAGATATGAGTCCTCCTGAGAGGAGGATCAGGGAACGGCGCATAAGTGTGCCCGATGGCAAGCTGGTTCGGCCAATCTTAAATTGAGAATGGAGTTATAATGCTTATTTTACAACGTTCAACAATATCAATTTTTATATGTCTTTAGCAATGGCCATTATTCATGACCATTATTCTGGGTGCAATTCATGCACGTTGTGCTGGCACGCTATGACTATCGGCAGTTATCTTGAAAATACGGTTGTTTCTTTTCACGTTGGTGGAGCAGCCGGGATGAATTTGCGAGTATGCCGAGGTCGGGTAGCGACTGGAGCGCGGCAGCCAACGATAGCGGCAAAAAACCGAAGGCAGCAAGCGACATGCCGGCCAGGTTGTAGCAAGCGGTAAATGCGAGGTTCAGCCGTACTACCCCCATGGTCCGGCGGGCGATCTGGAAAAGTTCTGGGACGAGAGTCCAATCCTCCCTCAGCAGCGCGACATGGGCAGCCTCGATGGCAATGTCGCTCCCGGCTGCCCCCATTGCGATCCCCACGTCGGCCTGGGCCAGTGCCGGGGCGTCATTCACCCCGTCTCCCACCATGACAACGATGTGTCCTTTCAGCTGGTATTCCTTTACGATGGCAATCTTATCCTCTGGCAGGAGATTAGCGCGGCATTGTAGCCCGAGGCTCTCTGCAAGGGAAGATGCAGTCAGTTCATTGTCGCCTGTGAGCAGTTCGATCTGTTGTATCCCCAGTCGCTTCAGTGTTGCCAAGGCCTCCGGGACTTCCGGGCGCAACGTATCGCCGGCAGCAAGGACACCGGCAAGTTTCCCGTCACAGACCACATGCAATGTTGTTTTACCTTGGGCTTCAAAACCATCTGGTGCGGAAATAGAATCGTTTCCTGAAATTACCCTGCGGCTGCCGACCGCTACATGTCGATCATTCACCCAAGCCCGAACACCGATACCGGGCATGGCCTCGAACCCTTGCGGTTCATAAAGATTGAGGTTACGCAATTTTGCCTCTTCACGCACCGCTTCGGCCAGAGGATGCTCGGAATAACGCTCAGCAGAAGCGGCAAGAACCAGCACATCATCAGCGGAAAAACCTGGCGCAGGTGAAATATCGGTAATGTGCGGTTGACCAAGAGTAAGTGTGCCGGTCTTGTCGAGAAGGAGCACGTCAGCGCGGTTGAGCGTTTCCAGATATTTTCCCCCTTTGATGAGTATGCCCCGCCGTGCCCCCGCGCCGATGGAGGCGATCATGGCAAGAGGGGTGGCAAGCGCGAAGGAGCAGGAGCAGACCACCACCAGTACCGCTGCGGTAGCAAGTGGATTACGACTGAGAATGTAGGTGAGGAGAGCGACTGTCATTACCACCGGGAGGTAGTAGCCGGAAAACCTGTCGGCAAACCGCTGCACCTCCCCCCGGTTTGCTTCCGCTTGCTCCACAAGCTTGATAACTTTCCCGAAGGTGGTATCCGCACCAACTTTTAGAGCGCGGATGCGCAGACTCCCCAGTCGGGCGATCGTCGCCGCAAAGACTTTGGCGCCAGGCCCCACCTCGACTGGCATAGACTCGCCGGTGATTGTCGCCTGGTCCACAGTCGCCTGCCCGCCGATCACCTCGCTGTCTACCGGGATATTCTCCCCCGGCCGTACGATAACCGTTTCGCCGACCCGTACCGCGGCGACCGGCACTTCCGCCTCTTCATCGTCCCGCTCAACCCGCGCCATCTGCGGAGCCATGGCGGTCAGGTCTTTAAGCGCACGGCGGGCCCGCTCGGCGGTGAATGTTTCCACGTAATCGCCAATGCGCATGAAAAAGACGACGATGACGGCGGCAGCCCATTCCCCGACAGCCACCGCCGCAAGCACCCCTATGGTCATGAGAGTATGGGATGTGATCCTCCTCCTGAAAGTTGCCCTTAGGACGTTTTTAAAGACCGGATACCCACCGACGAGAATAACGACGAGCCAGACCGGCCAGGGCAGCCGCCGTGTAACAGCTTCGAAAAGCCCGAGCCATTCCCCGATAACGACAATGAAGAGGACCGCGCCGAAGACGACGCCGAACAGTACCAGAACATGGCGGGTGAATTGACCGAGGAAAGGTGGAGAAGCGGGCAGTTCCGCTTCGGGCGTGACAACCGAATAACCCGCACCTTCCACAGCTTTCCGTATCTCTCCCGGACCGGTTTTGGTGGGGTCAAGGCGTACAACAGCCTTCTGAGCGGTGAGCAGAATCTCCACCTCAGTAACGCCTGGGACCGCTTCGATGGCGCTTTTGACATGCCGTGCGCAATCGGCACAATCCATGCCTTTGATGGAAAGCTCAACGATTTCAGATTGCTTATTCATATTATACCCTTCAATTCTCCAGCATTTTCATCTTCATATTGAGACTCTTTCAATATCAATTAAATCGCGGCAAGTACCCGCTCCATCTTTTCGGCTACTGTTTTCGCAAACTCAACCATCTCCTGGTTACCGATCATGGAAAGCGCAGCAACCGGGTCCATGACCATGACCGCAGTCTTGCCATCATCCCTGGTATAGATTACGACATTGCATGGAAGCAGCGTCCCGAGGTTTATTTCCCGACTCAGTGCTTCATAGGCGAGGGGCGGGTTGCAAGCGCCGAGAATGATGTAATCGCGGAATTCCTTCTGGAGTTTTT
>JBGQLM010000159.1:0-9183 GCA_041500085.1 Geobacteraceae bacterium | reverse complement strand
CAGAAGCGTTTTGCCCGCTGGGCCAGTAAGGAAGCGGTAGTGGGGAGCGCAGCCCGGCTCAAACAAGTGGCCGCCGACATGGTCAGCCATTTCGAGCAACGCCTTTCGGCGGCAGAGGGAAAGGCGATGGCAGTCTGCATGAGCCGCCGCATCTGCGTTGCCCTGCATCGGGAAATTATCCAACTTCGCCCGTACTGGTATCACTCCGACGACGACAAGGGCGCGATCAAGGTGATCATGACCGGCTCGGCCAGCGATCCGCTTGACTGGCAGGAACACATTCGCAACAAACCCCGCCGCAAGGCCATCGGCGACCGTCTGAAAGACCCCAAAGACCCGCTCAAAATCGTCATCGTGCGCGACATGTTGCTGACCGGCTTCGATGCTCCCTGCCTGCACACGCTCTACGTGGACAAGCCGATGAATGGCCACAATCTGATGCAGGCCATAGCCCGCGTAAACCGTGTCTTTGGCGACAAGGAAGGCGGTCTGGTTGTTGATTACATAGGAATCATCCAGGACCTGAAAAATGCGCTGGCTGACTACACGGCAAGCAAAGGGAGAGGCGCAATTGCCCACGACCAGGAAGAAGCCGTGGCGAAGATGCTTGAATTGTACGAAGTCGTGGTGGATATGTTCGCCCGCTTCGATTACCGCCGGTACTTCACGCTTGAGCCGAAAGCCAAGCTGGATTTTATTCTGGATACCGCGAACTACATCGAGGAGCTGACCGAGGAAAAAGCCGCTCAAACGATCCGCAACGGCAAGGAACGCTTCAAGGAAAACGTCATCCGCCTGCAAAAGGCCTTCGGGCTGGCGGTGCCGCACTCAAAGGCTTTGGAAATCCGGGACGACTTGGCGCTCTTTCAGGCCATCAAGGCCCGCTTCGCCAAGTTCGACGAGCAGAGCAAGACGCGCAGCAATGAAGAGATCGAAACTGCCATCCGGCAGATCATCAATGACGCCATCATCTCCAAAGAGGTGATAGATGTCTTCGATGCCGCCGGGATCAAAAAACCGGACATCTCGATTCTCTCCGACGAATTCTTGTCAGAAATCCAGGGTATGACACGCCGGAACCTGGCGTTGGAGCTACTTAAACGCCTGCTCAACGACGAAATCACCACCCGCAAAAGAACCAATCTGGTGCAGGGGAAAAAATTCTCCGACATGCTTGCTGACGCTGTGAAGCGCTATCAGAGCGGATTGATCGATTCTGCCCGGCTGATTGAGGAACTGATCCAACTGGCAAAAGACATTCGAGAGGCAGACAAGCGCGGCGAAGCATTAAACCTGCGCCCCGACGAACTGGCTTTTTACGACGCGCTGGCCGATAATCCCAATGCTGAGGCAGTGCTGGGTGACCAGACGCTCAAGCAGATCGCTCATGAGCTGGTAGAAAGTGTACGGCAAAACGCCTCTATCGATTGGCAATTGAAGGAGAGCGTGCAAGCCAAATTGCGCGTGCTGGTCAAACGGATTTTGCGGAAGTATAAATATCCACCGGATGATCCTACTACAGGTGAATATACGACTTCTGTCACTAAAGTATTGGATCAAGCAGGGTTGTTGGCGGATTATTGGACGCATGTTAACTGAATGAGCAGCCATATTTAGCTCGCGCTAGCTTCTATCTTGGTGCCGATTAAATAATTGATTGGTTGCAGAAAACCCGCTAGTAAAATATATATTTCTTCTTAACTTTTTTTCGATACTACTTTTTGCAGGAGCCCCATGAAGTACTCCAAAGTTCACATAACCGCCCTCGGCTACGAACTGGCCCCGGTCGTCGTCACCTCCTCCGAGCTGGAGCGGCGTCTGGAGCCGCTATACAAGGCGCTCCGCTTCGCACCCGGCCAGCTGCAGGCCCTGACCGGGATCCGTGAGAGGCGCTGGTGGGAACCGGGTTACCCTCTCTCCCGTGGCGCGGCGGCAGCCGGCCGCAAAGCGCTGGAGAGCGCCGGGGTAGGGGTGGAAGATATCGGCGCACTGATCTACACCGGCGTCTGCCGGGAGCAGTTCGAACCGGCCACTGCCTGCCGGGTGGCTGCGACCCTCGGCATCGGCGGCAATGCCGCCATCTTCGACATATCCAATGCCTGTCTCGGCGTGCTGAACGGCATTCTGGAGGTTGCCAACCGGATCGAGCTCGGCCAGATACGGGCAGGACTGGTGGTCTCGTGCGAAAGCGCCCGGGAGATCAACGACATCATGATCGAGCGGATGCTGGCAGAGCGGAGCATGGAGCAGTTCGCCTCGTCGGTCGCCACCCTGACCGGCGGCTCAGGTGCCGTCGCCGTGCTTCTGACCGACGGTTCTTTTCCGGGCAGCAGCCGGCACCGGCTGGTCGGCGGGATCACGAAAGCCGCCCCCGAGCATCACGGCCTCTGCCTCTGGGGGGTGACTCCGGACGGCAGCGGCAAATATGTCCAGAAGATGGTAACCGACGCGGTGAATGTCATGAATTTCGGTGTGGAGCTGGGTCGGCGGACCTGGGCAGCATTCCTTCCCGAGATGGGATGGCAGGCATCCAATGTTGACCGGGTTGTCTGCCATCAGGTCGGCTCAGCCCATCAGAGCGCGATCCTGAAGACCCTCGGAATTCCCGCGGATAAGGATTTCACTACGTTCGAGTATCTCGGGAACATGGGTACTGTCTCCCTGCCGCTGACCCTGGCGATCGCCGAAGAGCGGGAGGAGATACTCCCAGGGGAAAAGGTCGGACTGCTAGGTATTGGCAGTGGCCTGAACTGCCTGATGCTAGGGGTTGAGTGGTAAACATGTACGGCAGCACTGCCTGCAGCTGAAACTGTCCTGCGTTCGCTCTGACGTGCTGTTTCTATGGTTCCACGGCTTATTCCGCTACAGCAGATAAACTCGCCCTGCGGGCTCAGACAATATCTGCTGTTGTCGCTCCATTTCGCCGGGTACCATTACGAAACAGCCCTGAGGAGCTCTCTCCGGACAATTCCAACTGCAGAACTGATGACAGGAGAATAGTCTGAAGACAACCGACGAACTGAAAGCCGAATACCCGTTCAGCGGCAAATATCTCGACCTGGACGGACTGAAATACCACTACCTTGACGAAGGGAGCGGGCCGCCGGTGGTCATGGTCCACGGCAATCCGTCATGGTCATTCTACTACCGCAATCTCGTAAAAACACTCAGCAAGGATCATCGCTGCATTGTCCCGGATCATATCGGCTGCGGTTTTTCCGACAAGCCGGGTGACGATCGCTACGACTACACCCTCTCCCGCCGCGTCGCCGATCTGGAGCGACTGCTGGCCTCCCTCGACCTGCAGGAGAAGATCACCCTCGTCGTCCACGACTGGGGCGGCATGATCGGCATGACCTGGGCAGTCCGGCATCCGGAACGCATTGCACGTCTCGTCATACTCAACACTGCAGCCTTTCCGCTGCCGAAAGCAAAGCCTTTCCCGCCGGGCCTGCGGATCTGCCGCGACACCTTCATCGGCACGCTGCTGGTAAGAGGGTTCAATGCCTTTGCACAGGGTGCGGCCTCTGTCGGCTGCAAGATCAACCCCATGCGGCCGGAACTTCGCCGCCTTTACTGCCTTCCCTACGATTCATGGCAGAACAGGATTGCCACTCTTCGCTTCGTGCAGGATATTCCGCTGAATCCGCGGGACCGGGGTTACGATATCATCAGCAGTACCGCCGCAGGACTGGAGCAGTTCAGACATCTGCCGATGCTGATTCTCTGGGGTGAGCAGGATTTTGTCTTCGACCGGCACTTTCTGGATGAATGGAAAGAGCGTTTCCCGGGAGCAGAGGTCCACTCCTGGAAAGATGGGGGACACTACATTCTGGAGGATGTTAAAGAAGAAGCAATCCCGATGATCGCCGATTTCATCAAGCGAAGGGAGTAATGCCTTTTACTACACGTTTTCACCGTTGTTGCCGATCTGCCTGTTGAAATCCTGCCGCGCCATCCACTCCCCTGCAACCGCACTGCACATGGGCAGACCTATAAAATACCCCTGTGCCTCATCACAGCCGATCTCCCTGAGCTTTTCCAGCGTTTCACGGCATTCGACCCCTTCTGCAACGACTTTCAATCCCAGGTTATGCGCCAGATTAATCGTGGATGAGACGATAATGGCATCCTGCTCGCTCACAAGCATCTGGCTGACAAAAAGAAGGTCTATCTTCAGCGCGTTCAGGGGAAGACTTTTCAGCAGTGCCAGAGATGAGTAGCCGGTCCCGAAATCGTCAATAGACAACCTTATCCCCATTCCGCTTATCCGGTTCAGGATCTCCTTGGCCCGCTCGGGTTCGGAAATAAGGGCCGTCTCGGTAATCTCCAGTTCAAGGGAGGAAGGATCCACCTTGTAGCTGGAAAGAAAAGCCTCTATGTGATAGGAAAGGTCTTCATCCATAAGAAGGCGGGTTGAAAGGTTGCAGGCTATCGATGTATGTATCCCCTCATCATTCCAGCTTTTCAGCTGGCGTATCGCTTTCTCTATTACCTGATAAGTCAGGGGGACTATCAGCTCGCCTATCTCGGCAAACGGGATGAACTCAGCCGGCAAGAGCAGACCTCTCACAGGATGATTCCAGCGCACAAGCGCTTCAAATCCTGCCAGATCACCTCCTGCCAGATTGATCTTCGGCTGGAAATGAAGGTCGAGCTCACCGGTTCTTATCGCACTTCCCAGATCGTTCATAAGTGACAGACGTTCAGCGGTATAAGGGTCAAGTTCGGGATCGTAGAGACAGTACCGCTTCATCTCCTTTTTCGCCCGGTACATCGCCACATCTGCACATCGCAGCAGACTTGAAGTGGTCGAACCATGGTCGGGTGCCACAGCTATCCCAAGGCTTGCCTCGATTTCGACCTTTATGTTCTCGATATCAAAGGGAGACTGCATGGTTCGAAGCATCAGCTCGGCAAGCCAGAAAAGATCGCGCTCATTGCGCACCCTCGTATAGATGATTGCGAATTCGTCCCCGCCAAGCCGTGCTATCTCGCCGCCGACCCCGGTGAGGACATGTTGCAGCCTCTTGGCAAACTCGATCAGAAGCAGATCGCCGGCATGATGGCTCAGAGTATCATTGACCTCTTTGAAACGATCCAGGTCAAGCATGAACAGTGCAACCTGCCCATGATCATCCAGCATTCCGAGATGCATCTCCAGTTTCTCTTTGAGATAAAAGCGGTTGGGAAGGCCTGTGAGCGGATCATGATTGGCTTGATATTCAAGCGCAGCATGCTGTCGTTTCTTCTCGGTAATATCACGCCGGGTTCCCCAGAGACGACCGATCTGGCCGCTTTCGACAACCCCGACCAGTGTCGAGGATATCCAGATCTCGTGCCCATAGCGGTCATACTGGCGGGTTTCATAGTCATGCAGCGAGTAGCCGCTTTCGACAAACTTCTCCAAAACATCCTGCACCTGTTCAATGTCGTAAAACTCCCTGGTACGTCTGCCGATAATGTCTGACGCCGCATTAAACCCATAAATCCGTGCCAGAGCATCATTGCACTCGGCAATTGTCAGCTTGTCGATGAAAACGGCAACCTGTTCTTCGATCGTCATTGTTACCAGGACCGGCGGAGCGACTTCTCCCCGCCATATCCCCTCTGTACTGATGGCGATGAACGCACGGTATCGATCTTCGCTCTGCACCAGACTGTTCTCGGATAGCTTCTGCTCGCTGATATCGAGCATCGACCCCACCATGCCGCTGACATCCCCGGAGAGGTCCCGGAATACCGCCTTATGAAAGATGATGTCATGTCGTAAGCCATCGCCGAAAAGGACTTTCGCCTCGTAAATCTGCTTTTCCTGACTTGCCATCAGATCGAGATCGGCCTTGTGATAGACCGATGCCAGGTCGGAAGGGGCAACTTCGTAGACCGTTCTGCCGACAATCTCCTCTCTGCTCTTCCCGAGAATTTCTTCAAATGCCCGATTGCAGCCCAGATAGCGACCCTGGAGATCCTTGTAAAAAAGGGGAACCGGAATCGCATCGACTATGTTCTGCAGGCTAAGCGCATCATCTTTGGCCTTTTTTTCCCGTACAGAGATCTTCGACCTGCTGCGGATGAAATAGACCAGCAAAAAAATGGCAATAATCGCTACAAAATCCATAAAATAGGAAACGGTTGAAAGTCTTGGTGGGACTGTAAAGCCTGATCCGTCTGTGGTTGAGATGAGCTGAGTTACGGACATGGGGAGCTCCGGGGGTGAGGTCTAGAGGTTGTCCAGATAGCTGGTGACCTCAGTGGCCAACTCCGGCGAATCGATCATCACTGATAGTTCATTATTGTATTTGAGAGCGCTCTGCGTGAGATTGTGACTGCCGATATAGACATAGCGGCCGTCTATGACCATAGCTTTTACGTGGGTGATTTTTTTCGGGGCATCAAAGCGGACCTTGATTCCTGCATCAGTCATCATGGTTGCAGCCTTGCGGTTCTGCTCATACACAGTGCCCATTCCTGTAGCGGCCTGTTCAAGTTCGATGGAGATGTTTACCCCTCGCTTTCGCGCAGCAATGAGCTCGTTGACGATTGCCATCGGCAGATTGCCTCTGCTTTCCGATGCCTTGAACAGAAAGAAACAGCCGGTGATCTCTTTATTAGCCTTGCGAATACCGCTGATCAGGGCGTCGTAGTACTTATGATCAGCAAGCATGGTTGCCTTTCCCTTATGCCCCTTGTCAGCCGCACAAACAAACGGAGGGAACGGTTGGACAGAAAGAACGGCAAGGATAAGTACAAAGCAGGCTGCCCGGTTATAAAATGCCATATAACTCCTTTTAGCTGAGCATATCTTTTACTTTGTCAAAAAAATTCTTGTGCTGTGGATTTACATCTTCGCCGCTGATCTGGGCAAACTCCTGAAGCAACTCCCTCTGCCTGCTGCTGAGGTTTGCAGGTGTCTCGACCCTCAACACGACAAGCTGATCTCCCTTGCCATAACCCTGAAGAGAGGGTATCCCTTTGGCGCGAAGCCTGAAAATCTTGCCGGTCTGCGTCCCCTCAGGGATCTTCATCGTAACTTTACCCTCAAGAGTAGGTATTGCCAATTCACACCCCAGAGCTGCCTGTGTAAAACTGATGGGAATTTCGCAGATCACGTCGTTGCCTTCGCGCCTGAAGATCGGGTGTTCCCGGACCTCGATGTAGACGTAGAGATCACCGTTTCCGCCCCCTTTCGTCCCCTGTCCCCCTTCACCGGAGAGCTTGAGTCTCACCCCGGTCTCGACACCTGGAGGCACTTTTACAGTCATGGTCTTCTTGTCCCTGATTGAGCCGGTACCACGGCATTCGGAACAGGGGGTGTCGATGATGCGTCCTTCGCCGTTGCACTGACTGCAGGTCTTGCTGACACTGAAAAAACCCTGCTGGAACCGGACCTGACCGGCTCCTTTGCAAGTCGGGCATGTCTTGGCTTCGGTACCGGGCTTTGCCCCGCTGCCGCTGCATGTAGTACAGCGCTTTGCATAGGGGACGTCTATCTGCTTCTCGGTTCCTGCAGCAGACTCTTCAAAGCTTATGTCAAGAGTATACTGGAGATCATCCCCCCTCCTGCCCCGACTCCTCTGCCGACCACCGCCGCCACCGAAGATATCCCCGAAGATATCCCCGAAGATATCCCCGAACGGTGAAGCTCCTCCGAATCCTCCGCCGGAGAAGCCGCCGCTGAGACCCGCATGGCCGTACTGATCATACTGGGCCCGTTTCTGCGGGTCAGAAAGAACTTCGTAGGCCTCGGAGAGCTCTTTGAACTTCTCTTCAGCAGCCTTGTCCCCCTGGTTCTTGTCAGGATGATGCTCGACGGCCAGCTTCCGGAATGCTTTCTTGATCTCGGTTTCAGCAGCATTGCGGTGTATCCCGAGCACCTCGTAATAATCACGTTTCTCAGCCAAAATCAGATCCTTTGTAATGCAAAAAGCAGCATGGCATAATCTGGCCAGGCTGCTCTGCAGTTGATATTGAAAAAAAAGGGGCAATCATGGACTGCCCCCCTTGAACATTACTTCTTCTCGTCCTTCACTTCTTCGAAGTCGGCATCGACGACATTGTCAGGTTTGGCGCTCTTCTCCGAGTGACCGGCAGCTCCTTCGGTCTCGGCACCTGCACCTGTCTGCTGTGCCTGGGCATAGACTGCTTCTGCCAGCTTGTGGGAAGCCTGCGCCAGCTCGTCTCCGACTTTCTTCATCTCTTCGGGATCGCTCCCCTCCATCGCCTTTTTCAGCTCGGCAAGCTTCTCTTCTATCTTCTGCTTTTCTGCAGCATCTATCTTTTCGCCGAACTCCTTGAGAGATTTTTCAGTCTGGTAGACCAGGCTGTCAGCATGATTGCGGGCCTCGATCAGTTCGCGCTTTTTCTTGTCCTCGGAAGAGTGTGCTTCCGCATCTCTCACCATCTTGTCGATCTCTTCTTTGGAAAGTCCGGAAGAGGCCGTAATCCGGATCGACTGCTCTTTACCCGTTCCGAGATCCTTTGCCGAGACATGAACGATACCGTTGGCATCGATGTCGAAAGTAACCTCTATCTGGGGAAGTCCCCTTGGAGCAGAAGGTATCCCGGTAAGCTCGAAATTGCCGAGGGTCTTGTTGTCGCCCGCCATCTCGCGCTCCCCCTGGAGAACATGGATGCTGACGGCAGGCTGATTGTCAGCAGCTGTCGAAAACACCTGCGATTTCCTGCAGGGGATCGTACTGTTCTTCTCGATCAGCTTGGTCATGACACTGCCGAGCGTCTCGATGCCGAGAGAGAGCGGTGTCACGTCCAGAAGCAGGACATCCTTCACATCCCCCCTGAGAACGCCGCCCTGGATTGCCGCCCCGATTGCGACCACTTCGTCCGGATTCACGCCGCGGTTGGGGACTTTACCGAAGATGTCCTGAACCTTCTGCTGTACTGCCGGCATGCGGGTCATGCCGCCGACCAGGATGACTTCATTTATCTCCGATAACGAGAGGCCTGAATCCTTGAGAGCTGCACGGCAGGGGCCTTCAAGCTTCGAGATAAGCTCGGCACAGAGAGATTCAAGCTTGGCACGGGAAAGCTTCAGGTTGAGGTGCTTCGGCCCTGTTGCATCAGCAGTGATAAACGGCAGGTTGATGTCGGTCTCAATCGAAGTCGAAAGTTCGCACTTCGCCTTTTCTGCCGCCTCTTTCAGCCTCTGCAGCGCCATCTTGT
>JBGQLM010000158.1:0-9372 GCA_041500085.1 Geobacteraceae bacterium | reverse complement strand
CAAGTCGGCTGAAATTGCCAAGGCTCTTTCTACCGTCAAGGGGGGAACCGATTTAAATACCGAAAAGGTTTCCGGGCAGCCATACCTGACGGTCAACATCGACCGGGCAAAAATTGCCCGCTACGGCCTGAATATCAGGGATGTCCAGAGTGTCATCGAAATTGCCGTTGCCGGGAAATCTGCCTCTCAATTTTATGAACAGAACCGGAACTTTGACATAACGGTGCGGCTGCCGGAGGAAAAGAGAAATTCCCTGGAAACGATCAAAAATATTCTTATCACCACAAAGTCGGGAATGAATATCCCGCTCGAACAGTTGGCCGAAGTAAAAATGATTGAAGGGCCGGTTCAGATAAGTCGTCAGGACGGCATCAGAAGAATCGGGATCGAGATGAACGTAAGCGGCAGGGACATCGGCAGCTTTGTTGCGGAAGCAAAACAAAAGATACAGGAGAAGGTCAAGCTTCCCCCCGGTTATTATCTGACCTGGGGCGGCCAGTTCGAGAACCAGCAGCGGGCGATGAACAAGCTGATGATCATCGGCCCTGTAGCTATCGGAATGATAATGCTCCTCTTATACGTTTCATTCCGGTCAATCCGCCTGGCGTTGCTGGTCATTTCCAATCTGCCGTTTGCATTGATTGGCGGGGTATTCTCTCTCTACATATCGGGACAATATCTCTCCGTTCCTGCATCAGTAGGCTTTATCGTCCTGTTCGGTGTCGCCGTGCTGAACGGACTCGTGCTGGTATCGCGCATCTCGCAACTCCGCGACGAAGGGCTTGAATTACCGGAAGCAATCAGAAAGGGAGCTCTCGACAGGTTGCGCCCGGTCTTGATGACCGCATCAATATCCATTTTCAGCCTGGTTCCGATGCTGATTGCCAGCGGAACTGGTTCTGAAATCCAGAAACCTTTGGCAACTGTTGTTGTTGGGGGATTGGTGACGTCAACGTTGCTTACGTTGTTGATTATTCCATCGGTTTACAGTTGGTTCGAAAAGAGAAAAGCTGATGCAGAGATGTAATCGATCTGTAGTCGAGAACACTCTATAGAACACAAAACTATCTGAGTCGGAGGAGTTTATGAAAGAGATAAAAGCAATAATCAGACCGTCGAAGTTATTGGAAGTAACCGTAGAACTTCATGAAATTGACGGGTTGCCGGGAGTGACCGTCTCTGAAATAAAAGGATTCGGCAAAGGCAGGGCCAGGAATGCACCAGACAAGATCGTTTATGAAATGGTGGAGTTAATTCCGCGCATTCAACTGGAAGTTGTTGTCAATGACGAGATGGTTGATGACGTCGTCAACGTGATTCAGAAATATGCACATACCGGCAACACCGGCGATGGGAAGATTTTCGTGTCTACGGTTGATGACATCGTGAAGATACGAACAAATGAAAGAGGAAGAGATGCGATTTAGCAGCGGACTCAGGGTCGGTTGCTGCAATCATGAAGGTGAATGAGGCAGTGCGGACGGACCAACGAACGGGGTGAGGCAGCGGTCTAATTGGAAAGGAGCCGATCATGAAGATAATGAACTTATTGTTATTGATAATGGCAGTGACACTCGTAAACGGTTGCGTGAATAATTCCGCGTTGATAAGAACAAGCAGCACAAGCATTCGCAATGATATCTTTCAGGAGCTGTCAAACGGAGGGCCGGTTCCTGCCGGTTATGCTGATGTGCGCATCACCTTGTCCCTTAAGACCCATAAGCCTGGAATCTATTCCGCACGAGACATTCACGGAACGCCTGAATACAGGCTGCTGATCAATGTCGATGGTCAGGCAGTACTGTTGCATGGGAGTTTGCAAAAGGAAAATAGTGAGCCGCGGGGGCTTCGGGATTCCGAGGCCGGGGAGGGGATCAGATATCAGTTCAATAAGAAACTGCGCTTAAACGCCGGGACTCATAAGGTTGTCATTGCCTTTCCTGCCGATGACCTTGCTGTTGAGCGGGAAATTTACTTACCGGAAGGGAGCAACAATAGTCTGGTCCTTGAGCCGGTATACGGTGCAACTCCAGGAATGCAGCGGCCTGGTTTCATCGGGGCAACCAGCTTTGAGAAAGGTATCAAAGGGTTCTGGGTCGTTCTGAACGGCAAGTCCATGTAAGAGAGAATTGGGAGAATTACCTCTTCTTTCAGTCCTGAGTATGACATTAAAATGCTCATTATCAGGAGGGAGGCACATATGAAAAAGCTTATATTCGTCGTGTTGTATTTACTGACTTTGACTCCGAATGCTATTGCCCTCGAAGAGAAGGTGATTGATGGAATAATTGTACACGAGAACAGCAACCCAACGTTAATCGATAATTTTGTCGAGGATGTCTTATCCCTCCTGCCGCCGGATATGTACCAGTCGTTGGAACCCCATCGTGAAGCACTGTTAAGGGAAGCTCGCTTCAATGTCAGTGGAGGTTATTGGCGTCGGAAGGTTATCGGTATGAATGAATTCAAGGGGCAACTGGAATCGATTTCTATTAAGGACAGGAGCGAACTCGCCAGCCAACTCGGTAGAAGTGTTGAAAATATCTTTGAAATTGCCATGCGTCCAAATGACGATGATATGATGAATGAAGGTCTTGAAAGGAATTTGAAAGACGTACTTAAAAGGTGGAAAAACGAAAAGTATGTGGTGAACTACCACGGCTATAAAGGGCAATCCGTGGATGTAATACTTGCCTCTATTTATGAGATGAAAAAGTATAGCAAAACTAACTTGTACCCGGACTTGGTAGCAACTACGGCTGATTTGTGGAGTGCTATTTGGCAAAGAGGCGGCGGTAAAACGCAACTGGTAGCAAAAACATTTGTGAGGAAGCCAGTTCATTTAGAATTTAAAAAAGCTACTGCCCCAATTAAATCTGTTCCGCGGTGGTGGTAGAGACGTCAAGCGGGCAGATGGTTAATTCGTAGGTTAAACAGCAGTGCCAAGGATAGTAATGGTGAACAAACAAATCAGAGCATTGTTCATACTCAGTGTCTACCTGCTCCTGCTGATGCAAGGTTTTTCACACGCAGAGTCGAATTTTGTCACAACCGATCAGGCAGTCGTTAACCAGCTGGAGACCGAAACCCATTATCCTTGTCAGGATGGTCCTTGTAAAGACGGGCATGAAAAGGGAGAATGTAATGCAACCTGCTCATGCTGTTCAAACTTTACGCCGCTGCCACAAGGTGTCATTTCCTTTGTCCCCCCCCGTGCTGCTTTCTTTCCTATAATCGAGCCTTTCTTGGCGTTACCCCTTGTCTATGCTCATATCTTTGTCCCCCCTCAAAACCGCTCCTAGATTTAACCCCGAAAGCTAATAGAAGTGCATGAGTATCGCCTTTACTCCCTTTCATGCAGCCTTTGCGTGCCAAGGGAAGCGGCAATGGTCCGGCTTGCAGATCGTCACTTAAACCGTCTGCTGACGCTCAATCAACCGGTCAATCACATTGAAGGAGCCTTATCGTGACAAATAATGAAAGAACACTTTCCCAGTCCCTGTGGGACTTTTTCTGCTCGCTTAAACTGACCATGTTTCTCTTCATCACTTTAGCGGTCATCTCTATCATTGGGACGATCATCCCGCAAGGCTCTCCATCCCCCGAGTATCTGCAGGCAATTACCCAGAACAAACTGAAGCTCTACCAGTCTCTCGGCTTTTTTGACCTGTACCACTCATGGTGGTTCATGCTGTTGCTCGCCCTATTGTCCGTCAATCTGGTCGCCTGTTCCATGAAAAGGTTTCCCCAAATCTGGAAGACAATAACCCGGCCCGTGACGGTCATGAATGACGGTCTGGAAAAAACCCTGACGAACCTTACAGTTATCAAGGCGTCAGGTAATGCGGCAGAGCTCAGGGACGGGGTGATGAGAGTCCTCAAAACCGAATTTGCCGAACCGCTGCGTACGGAGGTCAACGGCGTCTATCACCTGTTCGCGCAGAAGGCTCCCTGGTGCCGGCTCGCTGTTTACTTCGTCCACCTTAGCGTGGTCATTATCTTTATCGGGGCGATTATCGGTTCCCTCTTCGGCTACAAAGGGTTCGTTAACATCATGGAAGGTGAAGGTGTTTCAAAGGTTATGTCCCGGTCTGAGAAAGAGATCGACTTAGGCTTTACCGTCAGGTGTGAGAAGTTCAGCGTCAGCTACTACGACACCGGCGCCCCCAAGGAGTTCAAGAGCATCCTGACCGTGCTGGACAACGGTCAGCCGGTTCCGGGTTACAACCGGGTGTCGGTCATTGTGAATGATCCGCTGACGTACAAGGGGATAACCTTCTACCAGTCGAGCTATGGAAAAGCAGGTGAGTATCACTTCACGGTCAGCGACAGCAACGGCAAAAATCCGATTGATTTGGTGGTAAACAGCAACTCGTCGGCAAAACTGCCCGACGGCAGCGGTATGCACGTCCTTGAAATAACAGAGGACATCTCTCCTTACGCACAAGGGCTTTCGGGACCGGCGGCCAACATCGAAGTCCATACGCCGAAGGGGGGAACGCGAAGGATTGTTGTCTATGCCAATCATCCGGAACTGAACATGCAACAGGCCAGGCAAAGCGGTGGACCACTCTTCCAGTACAAGGGGGGCAAAGAACGGATATATACCGGCCTGCAGGTGGCGAAAGACCCCGGTGTCTGGGTGGTCTGGTTCGGCTGTTTCCTGATGGTAGTGGGGATTTATATTGCCTTCTTCATGTCCCACCGGCGGGTCTGGGTGCGGATACAGAACGGGACAATAACCATCGGAGGCAACGCCAGCAAGAACCAGGGCGGCTTCCAGCTCTATTTCGAGCGGCTGGTGGAAAAGATCAAGGCCCAACTCTCAGCGGAGGAGAACAAATGACCAGTTCAATTCTTTTCAATATCACCACCCTGGCATATCTTATATCAATGCTGATTTTCTTCGTGTTTCTTGCCAGTCGTATCAAGGCGCTCGGCATAGCGGGGAGTGCTACAGCTTTTGTCGGCCTGGCAGTGCAAACTGTGGCAATCGGCCTGCGCTGGAGGGAGTCTTATGCCCTTGGTGTAGGCCATGCACCGCTCTCAAATCTCTATGAGTCGGTCGTCTTCTTCTCCTGGACGATTGTCCTCATCTATGCCCTGCTCGATTTGAGGTACAAATACCGGATAATCGGTGCTTTCGTCATGCCTTTCGCCCTGCTCGGGATGGCCTGGGCGCAACTCGGCCTCGACAGTGGCATCCAGCCGTTGGTACCGGCTTTGCAGAGCAACTGGCTCCTCTACCACGTCATTACCTGCTTTCTGGGATATGCCGCCTTTGCTGTGGCCTGCGGCATCTCCATCATGTACCTGATCCGTGAGAATCATGAGAAGTCTACATCTGCCAACGAACAGAGCATTGTCGCCACGTTTCCGACCAGCCGGGTTCTTGACGATCTGAACTACAAGGCTATCATGATCGGCTTCCCGCTCTTGACATTGGGAATAGTGACCGGCGCAGCATGGGCGAATTATGCCTGGGGGACCTACTGGAGCTGGGACCCGAAGGAAACCTGGTCGCTTATCGTCTGGTTCATCTATGCGGCCTTCCTTCACGCCCGGATCACCCGTGGGTGGGTAGGGCGACGGGCTGCCTGGCTTTCAATCATCGGCTTTGCCGCTACCATCTTTTGTTATCTCGGGGTGAATTTGCTTCTGTCGGGACTTCACAGTTACGGCGGGTAACACCTTTTCAAAGTCAATACGGACACGGGCCATTTTCCATTGTCATTTGTCCTGAGCAAGACATAAAAAGGCTCAACCAGATTTTGATGGGTTAAAAGGACTATATATGACTCGGCAACATGCAACTCTTGAACTGAAAATTCACGGAATGGATTGCTCCGGCTGTGCCGGACATCTGGAGAGCGCCGTAAAGGAAATTACCGGTGTCACCAAGGTGACGACGCTGCTTACCGACCATAAGGCAATAGTGCTTTTCGATCCTGCCAAAACCACATCAACTGCGATTCGTGAGAGCCTCGAAGCGGCGGGCTATGCCATTGTTGCCGAGGGTGACGAAAAGACGGTCAAGAGAGAGAGTGCCAAACAAC
Source organism: Geobacteraceae bacterium (assembly GCA_041500085.1). Taxonomy (GTDB): domain Bacteria; phylum Desulfobacterota; class Desulfuromonadia; order Geobacterales; family DSM-12255; genus VEOV01. The sequence continues at coordinate 3,316 of JBGQLM010000158.1, read as the reverse complement.
TGATGCAGCCCGTTGTTCAGGCTGGTCGCCAGGATCAACTGCACATCGAAAACATGGACTGCCCGACCGAAGAGGCGCTGATACGCAGCAAACTTAAAGGGTTTCCCGGCGTGACGGGACTCGAATTCAACCTCTTGCAGAGAAACCTTACCATTTCCCATAATTTGCCATCGCTGGATTCGGTGGTCCTTGCCCTGAAAGCCATCGGTATGCACGTCGGGGTGGTGGAGCAACAGGATGAATTGCCCAGGGAAGAAAAAACCAATTGGTGGCCACTGATCGCATCGGGACTTGCTGCGTTGAGCGCCGAAGTTATTGAATTACTGAGTGTCGGCCTTAACTGGCTGACGCTGATGCTGGCGGTTGTCGCAATCCTGACTGGCGGATTGAAGACCTACAAAAAGGGGTGGATTGCGTTACGCAACCGCAACCTGAACATTAATGCGCTCATGTCTATTGCCGTGACCGGCGCGTTATTCATCGGCCAGTGGCCGGAGGCGGCCATGGTAATGTTCCTCTTCGCCCTGGCCGAACTGATCGAGGTTAAGTCCCTTGATCGTGCCCGCAATGCTATCCGTGGCTTGATGGCCATGACCCCGGAAAGCGCCACGGTGAAACTCCCCGACGGCTCATGGGGTGAGGTCCCAGCCGGGAATGTTGCGATGGGAAGCATCGTACGCGTCCGGCCGGGGGAGCGAATCGCCCTGGACGGGGTGGTGGTCGAAGGTAATTCGACGGTTGATCAAGCCCCGATCACCGGTGAAAGCCTGCCGGTGGAAAAAAGTCCCGACGAGCCGGTCTTTGCCGGTACGATCAATCAGGCAGGATCGTTCCAGTTCCGGGTGACGGCCGTTGTCACCAATTCAACGCTTACCCGCATCATCCATGCGGTCGAGACGGCACAGGGGAGCCGCGCACCGACCCAGCGTTTCGTTGACCAGTTTGCCCGCGTGTATACCCCGGTGGTGTTCGCCGTGGCGCTGGCTATGGCGGTTATTCCTCCGCTGGCCTTCGGCGGCTTCTGGCTGGAGTGGGTGTATAAATCGCTGGTGCTGCTGGTGATTGCCTGTCCCTGCGCACTTGTTATTTCAACACCGGTTACCATCGTCAGCGGTCTTGCCGCTGCCGCACGGCGCGGCATCCTGATCAAGGGCGGAGTTTATCTGGAGGAAGGGCGCAAGCTTGCTTTGCTGGCGCTGGACAAGACCGGCACCATCACCCACGGCAAACCGGTGCAGACTGACTTTGAGGCATTGAGCGACGCGGACCCGGAAGAAGCGCGATGTCTTGCTGCAAGCCTGGCAAGTCGCTCCGACCATCCGGTATCGCACGCCATTGCTGTGGCCGCCGAGGCCGCCGGCATCATGCTGCGAGCAGTTACGGATTTTTCCGCCCTGGCTGGTCGCGGCGTCACCGGTCATATCGGAGACCGTGTTTATTACCTGGGGAACTCCCGGTTGATGACAGAAAACGGTATCTCCGAGCCTGGTCTTTCAACCCGGTTCACCGCCCTGGAGCGTCAAGGAAAAAGTGTCGTCCTGCTGGCGGACGAAAAAAGACCGCTGGCGTTGTTTGGCGTTGCCGACACGATCAAGGAATCAAGCCGCGAAGCTATCGCCGACCTGCACCGGCTTGGCGTGCGCACCATGATGCTCACCGGCGACAACCAGCACACCGCCGAGGCAATTGCCCGCTCTGTTGGCATTGACGAAGTCACGGCCGGACTGCTGCCGGAGGACAAGCTGAGTGTCATAGAAACGTTCCAGGGCAACGGTGGCACAGTCGGTATGGTGGGGGACGGTATCAATGACGCCCCGGCCTTGGCGCGCGCCGATGTGGGTTTCGCCATGGGCGCGGCCGGCACGGATACCGCCATTGAGACCGCCGATGTGGCGCTGATGGACGACGATTTGCGCAAGGTGGCGGTCTTTGTGCAACTCTCACGTACCACTTCGGCGGTACTAAAGCAGAACATCGCCTTGGCGCTTGGATTCAAAGCTGTGTTTCTCGTGCTTACGCTCTTGGGCCATGCCACCATGTGGATGGCGGTCTTCGCCGACATGGGTGCCAGTCTGATTGTCGTGGCCAATGGTCTGCGTTTGTTGCGCAAGTGAAACAAAGTCTGAGGTTGGTAGGCAGGATTGAAACTACATGTAATAACCAGGAGACTTCGGCTTAAACGAAAAAAGGAAGCGGAAATGAAAAGAATGTAGGTGTTATTGCCAGGACCGTGGGTAATCGTGTAGAATGCAGCAGAGAGAAAATACAAGGGGGATGACGTGAAAAGATATTTCATCATGGTGCCGGCGGTCGTGGCGGTGCTGTCGTGCAGCGGCTGCGGCAAGGAGACGGCCCTTCAGGTCAACGACGTGGCGCCAAAGCCGGCCGGGTTTACCGGCACGGTTACCGTGACCGGCGTCATGGCCGCCAGGTCGCAGGAAGACCAGGCAGTCTTCGGGGTATTCGACACGAGGGAGCTGAAGCGAACCCCACCCGACTTCAACAGGCTCATTCTCCCGGTCAGGTACCGGGGGCAGCTGCCGGTGCCGGGGGACGAAGTGCGCGTGACCGGGAGCTTTCTCAACGAGGGGCGCGGGTATATCTTTTCGGCGGACAAACTGAAGGTGCTGAAGCATCATAAGCCGGGCGGATAAAGGTGCAGCGCAGCCTGACGTGAAAGATACAATCCGTCTGCACGGGACGGTCGCAACCTTTCCGATGTTTTTCGAAATGGGCGCGTTTCACCCCTTGACATGAATCAAAGTTAATCTATCCTGTATTAACAGGAACCAGTACGAATACGGAGCACATCATCGAATCTGCCGAGATTAAAAACAGGATCATGAAGGCGCTTCGGGACAAGGGTTTCAAGCTGACGCCGCAGCGGCTTCTCCTTATTGATATCCTCGCTGGGGAAAAAACCCACCCGAGCGCCCAGACCCTTGTGCAGAAAGCCAGGGAAAAGGCCCCGAAAATAGGCGTGTCAACGGTCTATTACACCCTGAAGCTGCTCAAAACACTCAAACTGATCAAAGAACTGGATTTTTACGACATGGATAACCGTTATGAAGCGAATACCGCCGACCATCTTAATCTCATCTGTGTAAACTGCGGAAAGATCCAGGATTTCATGGAGGGCGTGCCCGCCTCATCCGGAAAGGTCGAGGAACGAACCGGGTTCAGGGCGCACGAGAAGCGTCTCGAATACTACGGATACTGCAAAGAGTGCCTGAGTGCAAAGGGCTGAAAAAATTTGTCGTATAAACAGGAATAATTCCTATTTAGTTTCCAACCGGAAAGGGTTCTTTTTCGCCCT
>JBGQLM010000157.1:0-9397 GCA_041500085.1 Geobacteraceae bacterium | reverse complement strand
CGTTGGCGTACGGTTTGAGGTAGAGAACCATTTCCACGATGAGGCCTAGTGTGCTTCGTTTGAATGATGTTGCCATATGGTTTTTAGGGGACATTGTTGATCTGTCAACTAGGCTTCGAGTTAGTCAACTGATCAACAATGTCCCTTTAGCGTCTCCCGAATTTCCCATCCACCTGCCGCGGATGGTGCATCTTTAAGTGGCAGAATGTAAAATGTGTAGCCCCGACACCGATGTTACTTCCGACACCGATGTTACTTTTCTGGAGGAAACAGTGACTCTTCAGGAAAATCTCCTTCGTTCTCCCAAAAACCATCCTCCGACCTGCTGTAATGAGTCCAATTGTGACCATTGAAACGATAACGATTGTAAGTTACTTCAAAGGTATCATCGCTTTTATCCTTGAACGCAGGTCTGCAACGAATTTCGAGAATGTCATTATTTTTCCCGTAAGAAAATAGCTTCCATTCAGTTTTTAGAGTCTGCGCCACATGAATTTCTTCGGTTTTACCAGTTTTTTCGGCTTTGGCATGTACCCACTTTATTCTCCCCGCGACTACATCGAAGAACTTGGTGCCCGGTCCTGAATACGATCCAAACCCGGCACTATAATCCACCATCAGGCTGAAACTGTCCGGCCTTCCACTAATGAGATTAACAGTTTCAATTTTGGCAATGGGTCTTTCCATCTTATGGGTTTCTATTCGTTTGTTGTTGCTCCCTACAAGATAGAGACGAGCGTTGCAGGAAGTTTCATGATCATCAAAAGAATACTGTTCAGCAGTGAGAATGCTTCGATCCCTCATTATGACAAGCGCACCATCCACGCCGTGCAGTTTCTTAGTGAGCGGCAGACGTTGATATTCGGCATAGTCGCACCTTGGTCGCTGTTCCTTGCCTCCTGCTGCATTAGCTTCTGTGTACAACAGCACTATCGTAGACAGGACCAGCAGACGGAGCAATATCCATATTTTTGCAGAATAAAAGTTCATTTCTCAATTCGCTTTCGTTTTCTCAATCTTTTCAACCGGTGCTGCGGATGCCCTGAGAGCAAAGCAATACAGGTCTATTCGCGTGTTATGCCGTTAACTGGCTCTTTATGATTTCGCTTACAAATCTCTCCCAATCTCCGTCTGTATCCAAGAAAAATGCTCTTCCATCTCCAAAAGAAGAGTGCATTGCAACACGATAAGGATGGTAGCTCTCGCCCCGCGTCACATAAAAATAGATCCAGTTATTCTGTTCTGCCTTATCTCGATATCCGCTGTATTTCTTTGTATCACTGGCGCTAAAAATGCCCGACGCCTTTATTTCAATAGCAGCTTTGCCAACAAGCAAGTCAACCTTTGTTCTTCCATGGAGAGCAACTTGCTCTCCTATCCTGGGAGTCATACCAAAATCTTTCAATTCCTGACTCAAGCAATAGCGAATTGTCTGCTCGTACACCCATCCATTTAGCCCATTCGTTACCGGTTGCCTTCCCTCGGCTATGGGCAAGGTAGCAAGCAAGTCCCGAGCAGACGTAAGATTTTCCTGATATATATTCTCTATGTCATGTTCGTCGTATTTCATGTCGCTGCCATAACAAGGTTGATCGCACCGTTTTTTCGAGAGCGAATTCAGGGGTCTTAGTCTGCTATCGCTCGTTTCAACTCCGCAAGGCCTATGTCGGAGGAGGCTCGAAATCGAGCGAACGAGTGTCCGGCACCATGCGGCTCACGGTCCCAGCGTGCAGCATCCCAACCAGCCTCGATCAGATCTGAGGCAGCAAAGACGAACTCCAACGCATCGCAAAAAAAGCTCATGAATGGCTCGACAGCACTGAAGTTGAAATCATCGGAGCCTCCGTGCACGAAATAGTTTCGGCACTGAACAGCGAGTTTGACGATATAGCTCAGTTCATCAAAACTAGATCCAAAATGCGTCACTACCATTGTCGTTCGATACTGGATCTTCTTCGGCAAGGACGGCTTTCCCATTCGCTTGAGAGCGGATATGGCACTATCCCGATCTTGGCTTGGTAAGTGTTTCTTTAGAATAGTGAGGCACTCGGATTGGGACTTGGCAAGATCGTCCGGTAGAACAGTGGATAGAGGCACAGCCTCTACGGGCAGGATGTCGAACATGTTTGCGGCGGCAATTAGACGGTCAGGATCATAGTAATTGCCCTTGCTCAGACAATTCACATAGCGAACACGGGGAGACCGCCACCTTGCTTCGCGGTGTATCCAATTCTTCAAGACTCCAGAAAATTCCTCGGGGCGTCGAATAGGATCCAGAGGCACATCACCTGGGTGAGTCTTGAGATAGTCTTCCTTCGACCCGTGTCCCCTAGGAGCGTGGCTCCAGTACACGGATAGAGGACACCCAGCTTGGTCTTCCGATGACGCGGTTTGCAGCTGGATATCATGGATACCCTGTTGCCTCCCAGCTATTACTGACAAGAAGAGAGTGACGATCACCATCCGATCAATGGCCTCGGCAAAGGTAATCGGGGAACCCGGCTCTAGCGACACCATCATTCGGTTCTTGATGTAAATTCCATTTGGACCTCCCATGTTAAAAGAAGGTCGGTGGCTGACGCCCAACTTACCGATATCTGTGTCGACCCCAATGACATTTAACCTGCCAGTGAAATAGGCTATCTGGGGGCAATCACCAGTCTCAACAGGCCGGAGACGTCTCCGCTCGGCTAGCACGGAGTCAATGAGAGGTTTAGCATCGATCACATGTCCAAATGCGTCGAAGTCATAGAACAAAGACGAGAGATCGTCGACGGCAAAGTAGATGCTGTGCACAACTGCTAAGGCGGGGTCAACATGCTCATCGCCGACTGTCACAAAATGGGGAAAGACGTCTGCGTAGTGATGTGTCACATCGTTATCCTTCCACGCACTGCCTTGTGATGAACTCACGCAGTCGATGCAAGTTATCTTCTGCCGGTCAAGTGTCGTTCCGCGCAGATGAGATACCTCGCGCAAGACAGATAGATCGGAGTGGCTGGTCAGCCGCAGAAGCGAGTTAGGCCCTTTAAGCAGGAGTTCCCCTACGGCCTCTCGGCTTTGAGGCAACGTGAAATTTCCTTGTAGTCGTGAGTGTTTTCGTATCGTCATTTCGGCCTTCATTCTTCCTTTATTGCGATCCACTGCTATCCACCAGTAGCGGTCGACGGTGAACGTTCCCTACTCACGAGGCCAACTGGGTCGGCCTTGACCCGCCCGCCCAAACTTTTCGGGCGGGCGGAGTCCAAGGACGTGGTTATATCCAGCTCTTCTTTTTGGCTATTTGGAGTAAGTCATGAACAATCTTATGAAGCTCTTTTCTTCGATCAAGTTCCCATTGATCCATTACGTACGGAGAGAGTTTAGCTTTTTCCAATTCGTTCACGTCGGGGGCAATTGCTATGCACATACCGATCACGCCAAGATTTTTCACCTGGTAGTATTTTTCTTCGTATTCTTGCCATTTTTGCATGAAATCTCGTTTGCGGCGTCCGTCGATGTGCTGCATAAATTCTCTCCGTCCCAAATCATGCTGTCGGAACTCAGACACATTAAGGATATTGAGAGTAGTTTCACCAGTTTCGAGTTGTCGGAGATAGGGAGTAAAGAGCGTAGAAAAGGTGGTGTACGCCTTGACGTACTCGTCTCTTCTGGTTCTCCAGAGCGTGAGACGATGATGGACGATAAATCCCGTCAGAGTAAGTACGGCACCTCCGAGAAAATGAGAATTGGAGTGTCTATTTGGGGCTCCTTCCAGTGATACTTACTTCTTCTTACTTGTGATTTAGTAACATCGTAAGGGCGCAGCGGCGTAGCGTTAGCGAAAACCATATGCCGCCGAGTGGTTGTGCAACTTATGAGAACTTGAGAAACTGGTAATCGTCGGTAGGAACTAAGCTTCCAGGAAAACCAGCATCCTTCCTCATTTCTAAAATGCATGCAGCATAGAGCTTTTTCAAATCTGACTGCGGAAAAGCGGTAGGTTGTTGTGAAAAGATTACCTGCTTCTTCAGAAATTCGTTCAGTGAATTCAAAACGGTATCTGGTGCCCAAAGCCAGGCAGTCGCATAAGCCTGCAAAAATTTATCTTGCTCCTGTTGTCCTGCTGTATGACCAGAAATAAATATTCTCAAGGCGCCTGCTATGTCTTCATAAACCTGCCTTCTCTTTTGAAGAAAAGTTGACTCCGACTGCAATAATGATTTCACTCGCTCAAGATCCACCAAGTATTGTGATTTTATTCCTTCGACCTTGTCGGTTATTTCATGAATATCTTCTTTGGAAGCAAGATTCTTTCCCTTTTCGTTGAAGTATGAGGTTAGGTAGTTTTTCCCGACAAGAGTGAATATGCCAATCACAATGAAGTTAATAATCGACAGAGATAGCGACAGAACATCCATTTAGACCTCCTTTTCATTGCGACAACGGTGTGGCAGGGTAGTGGCGAAGTCCACTGCCCCCGCTGGTTATAGCACACCCTTCTCTAGCAAAACGCTTAAGCTCTTGTTTGGGTTTCTGTCCAGATGGGAATGATAGCTTTTTGAATCAGGACCCCAATCAAAGAAAACACCCGATTTCTCGTTATTGATTTCATCAGCGAACTCTTTTGATAGAGAAAGTTTTTGAGTAAAAAGAAGTGTGGGCCGTCCTTCTCCAAGTAATGCCCCAAAGACTTCTAGGACATACTCTCCGGGCAGGAAATTGTATTTTGTTCCGTCTTTGGGCAACAGGAAGTGATGATTGCAGGCTATTCCCTCTCTGCCGACAAACAGCCCGCTACCACGTGCGAGGGTATCTTTTTCGCCATACACCCAAATATTGAAATTTTGCATGGATTCCCCACGCTGGAGCTTGACAAACATGCTTTCAAGAATGCAGCCTTTCTTCGATGTGCTAAAAAGCAAAGTCCTTAAGAAAATTTTGGGGGGACCGGAAGACCCATCAGGGCCGAAAAAGAATATTGTGGGTTGAGTCATTTTTATAGTGCCGCGATGAAAGAAGGAAAGCCATGCCGTCAGTGCAGAAACGATAAAAGCCAAAGCGGATATTATTATTGAAATCATTGGAATAAGTTTGATGTCCATGATTCACTCCTTGCTATAACTCGTTATTCACCGGTCAGGACAGGGTTTTTTATGTAGAAACATATTTCTATATCTATAAACCCTTACCGATCTGCCGATGTTTCTAAATGTATAAACTTTCCCGCACACTCCCGCCCTTTTCCGACAACCACTACAAATATGAACGCGCTCTAAAATAAGCCCTGATCGGCGCAAAGTCAAGCGACTGCTCCGTCCGCGCCTTACGAGATCTCCCTCTAAAAACTGTTCCAGTATGGCACGCATGTTCTAAAGTGATACAATAGAACTGATCCAAAGCGATACACCGGCAGCGACCTTTTTCCGGAGAATGCTGCTGTCAACGCATCACTGGCTTGTGCACGGGAATTGCAACATATACGCGTATACAAAAATGCAGGTGTCAAGGCTGAAGGCTGAAGGTATCTTGAAAGACAGCGGCAATACGATGTCCAGAACCGGACAAGCCGGAACCCAGAAACTTGCCTCACGCGACGACGCAACGACGCGACGTTTAAAAACTGAAAAAAATTTGTTTAATGGTTTTCGTTGCGTCGTCGCGTCGTTGCGTGAGTAATGTCTTTCTTGATATTTTGCTCAACTTAAGTCGTAAGAGACTAAAAGCCTTCAGTCTTCAGCCTGATTAACAAGCCATGAGGAGTACTTATGAACATCAGCAAATTCGTCGCCCCGGAGATCATCTTCGGCCGCGGCTCCTTAAGCCAGCTGGGGGAGAGCGTCATCCGCATCGGCGCCTCCAAGGTGTTTCTGGTCAGCGACGCGGACGTGATCAAGGCCGGATGGGTGGACCTGGCCGTGCACTACCTGCAGGCCGCCGGGCTGGAGACGGAGATCTTTTCCGCCCTGACCACCAACCCCAAGGACTGCGAGGTGACCGAAGGGGTGCGGCAGTACCAGGCGTCGGGATGCGACGGCATCGTAGCGGTGGGGGGCGGCAGCCCGACCGACGTGGCCAAGGCGATCGCCATCCTGGCGACCAACGGCGGGATCCTGCAGGATTACGAGGGGATCAACAAGATCAGGCTCCCCCTCCCCCCCATGGTGATCGCCCCGACCACTGCCGGCGCCGGGTCGGAGGTGAGCCAGTTCACCATCATCGTCGATACGGCCCGCAAGCTGAAGATGTCCATCATCTCCAAGTCGCTGGTGCCGGACATCGCCATTGTCGACCCGGAACTGGTGCAGACCATGGACGTCAAACTGGCCGCTGCCACCGGACTGGACGCCTTTACCCACGGCATCGAGTCCTATGTGTCGCTGGCAGCTACCCCCTTGACCGACATCCACGCACTCAAGGCGATCCAGCTGGCCTCCCGCAACCTGCGCCAGGCCGTGGCCGACCGGCACGACATGGAGGCCAACACCAACATGTCCATGGCCAGCCTCACCGCCGGGCTGGCCTTTTCCAACGCCATTCTCGGCGCCACCCATGCCATGACCCACCAGGTTGACGGCCTGATCGACCAGCACCATGGCGAAACCAACGCCTCCATTCTCCCCTTTGTCATGGAGTTCAACCTGAGCGCCTGCCCGGAGCGGTTCCGGGACATTGCCGCGGCCATGGGCGAAGATGTGACCGGCCTCTCCACCATGGCGGCGGCGGAACTGGCGGTGGTTGCGGTGCGGCAGCTGATCAGCGATATCGGCTTGGCGAAGGGGCTGAGGGAGCTTGGTTTGCGGGAGGAGTTTATCCCGCTGTTAAGCGAAAATGCACTGAAAGACGCCTGCCTGGTGACCAACCCACGGCCGGCGAGCCGGGAGGATATTGCAGCGATTTTTCGGAAGTGTTTGTGAAAGAAAGTAACTTTCAAATCTTTTAAAACCAACCCCCCTCAATCCCCCCTTGTCAGGGGGGAAGCTTTTAAGCCTCCCTTGATAAGGGGAGGTTTGGAGGGGTTGGTTTGGCCCTTAAACGAGGAACCAACAGTGGAAAACAGGGAAAAACTGCTGGAACAGCTGACCGGCGTCGATTCGTCGAAGCTCAACTACTACGTAGAGCTGAAAAAGCGCAGCCAGGAGCTGCTGAAACAGAACAGCCGCCTGGAGATCCTCCATCAGCTGGCCCGGGACATCAATATCGACATGTCCATTGCCGACATCATCGAGCGGACCTTTTCCAAGCTCCCCCAGACCCTGCCATGCGATTTTCTCGGCCTGGTGGCGGTCAGGAACGGCGGGCTGGAGCTCAAGGCGCTGATGCCCAGGGATTTCTGCCGCATCGAGAACTTCCCTGCCCACTCCCCCTCTCTGAAGGTCATCAAGGATAAGCGGGCCGCCATCTTCAACCTGCCGCCGGAGGAACTCGAACATATCCGGATCAACCCGGCCTATCCGGGGCCGCTCAAGTCGCTGGCAATAGCCCCGATGTTCAAGCGGGACGAGGTCATCGGCGGACTGATCGTTGCCAGTGCAGGAGTTGACGCCTATGACGAAACGGATCTCAACTTTGTCGAGCATCTGGCCGACCAGCTGTCGATCAGCATCCAGAACGCCCGCCTCTACAAACAGGTCTCCCGCGCCCAGAAGGAGTGGGAGGCCACCTTCAAGGCGGTGACCGACCCGATCTTCCTCATCGACACCGACTACAACGTGCTGCAGCACAACAACCGGCTCCCCCCCGGCATCAGCGACATCTGGAACCAGGCGCTGAGCAGGAAGTGCTTTGCCAAGCTCCACGGCCGGTCGGAACCCTGTCCGAACTGCCCGCTGCAGGAGATCCAGAGAACCGGCAAACCGGTTTACCAGCGGTGGCAGACCGATGCCGGCATGGTGCTGGACCTCTCCTACTACCCGGTGCTGAACGAGAACAGGGAGCTGTCGGCGGTGACGATCATCCTCAAGGATGTTACCGAGAAGATCAAGATGGAAGGGCAACTGGTGCAGACAGCCAAGCTGGCGGCCCTGGGAGAGATGGCGGCCGGAGTGGCCCACGAACTGAACAGCCCGATGACCGTGATCATCGGCACGGCGCAGCTGATGGCCAGGGAGCTGCAGGAGGACGGCCAGCCGGAGCGGGCATTAGAGCTGGACGACATCGTCAATTCCGGGCTCCGCTGCAAGCGGATCATCCAGAACCTGCTGACCTTTTCCCGCCAGGACCAGCAGCCGGCAACGGAGATCGACCTGAACGCCGAGGCGCAGAAGGTGCTGGGGATGATCAAGTACCAGATCAACCGGAGCCAGATCGCCATCGCGGAGCGCCTGGATACGGACCTCCCCCGCCTGACTGCCAACGGACCCCAGATCCAGCAGGTGCTGACGAATTTCCTCATCAATGCCCGGGACGCCCTGACCGAGGTGGAACGGGACGAGAAAGTCATCGCTGTAGGGACAGAGCTGCGGGTGAAAAGCGGGCGAAGGTGGGCGGTGTTGAGTGTGAGTGACAACGGCGTCGGCATCCCGCCGGAGAACCTGGCCAAGATCTTTACCCCGTTTTACACGAGCAAGGAAGCCACCAAGGGGACCGGCCTGGGGCTGTCGGTCAGCCTGGGGATTGCCGAGTCCCACAACGGCACGATCGAAGTGAACAGCGCGCCGGGCCAGGGAAGCACCTTCTCCCTGCTCCTGCCGATTGACCTGCAATGAGGAGGGGATCATGTCGCAAATCCGGGTTTTGATCATCGATGACGAAGCGGATGTCTGCGGCTTTTTCCGCCGGCTGCTGACGAAAAAGGGGTACGAGGTAACCATTGCCACCAACAAGCCCGAGGCCCTGCGGGCCCTGGCGGAGACCGATTTCAACGTGGCCATGGTCGACCTGAAATTGCCGGACACCGACGGCCTGACCCTGCTGGAAGCGATCAAGGCCAGGCAGCCCGCCTGCGAGGTCATCATCATGACCGGCTACAGCACCGTGAAAACAGCGGTTATGGCCATGCAGCAGGGGGCTTACGAGTACCTGGAGAAACCGTTCGACGATATCGCCGAGATCGAGGCGCTGATCGCCAGGGCGGCTGCCCAGGGAGATCCGGAGCGACGGAGCGGACAGGCCCGGGAAGAGTGGGCCGATGTCGCCGCCGGCGTCGGTTTCCAGATCGGCAACTCGCCGCTGATGCGGCAGCTGGTGTCGCTGGCCTACAAGGTGGCGGGCAAGAACATCAACGTGCTGATCCAGGGAAAAACCGGCACCGGCAAGGAGGTGCTGGCCCGTTTCCTCCATGCCGCGTCACCCCGGGCCGAAGCGGCCTTCATCCCGGTGAACTGCGGCGCCCTGCCCGAGAATCTCCTGGAGAGCGAGCTGTTCGGCCACGAGCGGGGCGCTTTCACCGGCGCCAACCAGACCCGGCGCGGCATTT
>JBGQLM010000156.1:0-9417 GCA_041500085.1 Geobacteraceae bacterium | reverse complement strand
GCCACTCGGTTGTTGTCGGTAGTCAAGTTCTGGAAGGACAGTGTGTAGATGAAGTGCTGGCGATGTTCGCTCCGGGAAAGCGTGAGGCAGTTAAACGCTACCGGCAGTTTGTTGCCGATGGTGTTGCCCTTGGCAAGCGCAATGAACTCGGCGGAGAACGAAGAATAACAAAGGACCTTCTTGCGGAATTAGACGAAGAATCATACGATGCGAGAATACTCGGCAGTGGAGAATTCATCAAAGAGTTGCGGCAGATGCGAGAGCTCGATGCGAACTTCCCGCGAGTATTGACAATCAGAGAAATAGTCGCAGCGATTTGTCACCACTACGAACTTGAACCGGAAACCCTTCAGCAAAAAAGCCGTACAACAAAGGTTACAACGGCGCGAAGTATCATCTGCTATTTGGCAGTTCGCCTGATGGGGCACAATGGAGCCGAGGTCGGCAAGCAGTTAAATCTCCTCCGTGCCGGGGTCAGTGTGGCCGCTGACAGGGGGGAGCAGATAGTGAAGGGCGAGCCGACGTTGCTTACGTTAGTTGACAAATAAACAACGTCCCCGGAGCCACTTCAGGGCAAGAAGGGACAAGTGGTTCTCGACCAGGTAAGGACCGTCGACAAGGCACGCCTTGTTCAGAAGCTCGGGAAAATAGCCAAGAATACGCAGGAAAAGGTTTTATCCATTCTTGCCGAAATGTTTGCTAAGTGAGAGGTTCCAAAACCATTTTTATGCAATTCCATTAACCAGGAGGCACTATGAAACAGCTGTTGCTTGCCATGACCATTCTCTTTTTGACCGTTGCCGGCGCGTTTGCCGAACCGATGTCGGAGGCCGACATCCCCGTACGCTACTCTTCCTGGCACACAACCTACGACCTGAATAGCGACGGCTCCTACGTCGAAGCCCAGAGCTGGTCGGCAACGGTGCTCAAGCAAACCGCGCTGGAAGGGCACAAGAATGGGTCGGTCACCTTCAGCACGAGCGTGGCGAAAGGGGAAATCCTCGAAGCATACACCCTGAAAAAGAGCGGGCAGCGGATCGACGTGCCGAAGAACAGCTACCAGGTCACCATACACGACGGCTACAACAACGCCTCGCCCCTCTACTCGGACGAAACCACCATATCGGTGGTCTTCCCCGACCTGGCCGTGGGTGATTCCGTACACTTCTCCTCCAGGGTTACCAACTCGGAGGGGATGTTCCCCGACCAGTTCTCCATGGCCCACTATTTTTCCCGGTACACGGCCCTGAATGACGCCTCCATCGTCATTAACGCCCCCGCAGCAATGAGCCTGAAGCAGCAGTCCTTTTTCCTCACCGAATCCCCGGCCGTCATCAAGGAGGGGAAACAGACCCTGCGCTGGACCTTTACCAACAAGACCCCGGAGAAATGGACACCTGCCGACAACGGCATTCCGGTCATCGGCGACTCCCCTTCCTTGTTTGTCTCAACGTTCAGGAACTACAGGGAGATCGTCGAGGCGTACGGCGTCAGGGCCACGCCCAAGGCCAATGCCACGGAGCGGGTGAAAAAACTCGCCGCGGAGATCGCTGCCGACAGAACCGCACCGGAAGAGCAGGCACGGAGCATCTACGACTGGGTGGCCAAAAATATCTCCTATGGCGGTAACTGCATCGGCATCGGCGCGGTCGTCCCCCGCGATCTGGATGTGGTGCTCGACAACAAGCTGGGTGACTGCAAGGACCACGCAACCCTCCTGCAAGCCCTGCTGACCGCGAAAAACATCGACAGCGAGCAAGCCCTCATAAATGCCGGCAGTAGCTACCAACTCCCCGGCGTCCCCGTCGTCTCGGCGGTGAACCACGTCATCAACTACCTCCCGAAGCTGAACCTCTTCCTCGACGCAACCTCGTCGTCCACCCCCTTCGGCATGCTGCCGGAGAGTCTGGCTGAAAAGCCGGTGCTGCTCGTCTCCCATTACCGGGAGGGGATGAAGACACCGTCGACTGCCCAGTACGGCCACGGGCAGACCATGCGGACCCGCATCACCATCAATGCCGACGGTTCGGCAGGGGGAGAGATGGAGCTTTCCTTGAAGGGGATTCCCGCTGTCGGGGCTCGGGCCATCATGCGCGTGATACCGAGAGACCGGGAGGATCTGGTGGCGAAGAAGTTTCTGGAGGGCCAGGGGTCGCACGGAACCGCAACCCTGAAGAAGGACGACCCTGTCCCCCTGCTCGATACCTACAGCTTCGGCCTCTCCTTCAAGCTGGACGATTTTGTAACGGTCGGAACCGCGACCGGGATTCATATCAAACCGGTAGCCTCCTCCATTCTCCCCATCGATGGCTTTCTGGGCCAGGCCTACGAGCCGGCGCCGAATAGATCGATCGTCTGCTCCGGCGGGTCGAGCGTCGAAGAGTACGTGCTGGATTTCCCCCCGACGATCAAGATCATCGGCATCCCGAAAGACTTCGAGCTGTCGACGGTCTACCTCGACTACAAGGCTACGTACCGCAAAACGGAGAACAGGCTCACCGTCAGGCGGGAACTTAAGGACAAAACCGCGTCAAACGTATGTTCCCCGGAGTTCTCGGCCGGCTACAAAAAGGCCTTGCTCAGCGTTGCAAAGGACCTGAAGTCCCAGGTCATTCTCAGCGACTGATAACTGTGAGGGTACTCCTGCGGCAATTTTTACCGCCCAGGCTCGCCCCCGTTCTCCAATAGACTTATGGATAAAATTTAGTAGTCTTGAAGAATAGGAAATTTCCTTAAAGGGAGGATGTATGAAGAAGGAACTGATCGCAATGGCAGCTTCGATTCTGTTTGCAGCACCGGCCTTTGCAGCTGACAACGCTCCGCAGTTCAATGGAGCCGGCCCCAGCTTCGAACAGCGCAAGTCCGACATCCTCAAGCACATTGACGAGCGCATCGCGCACAACCAGGAGGAAAAGTCCTGCGTCCAGGCAGCCAAAAACCACGACGATATCAAGGCCTGCAGAGACAAGTTCAAGGCTGAAGTCCTGCAGCAGCGTCCTAAACCGCGGTAAAGGCAACGGCTCCCGTTCGAATAAACGAGTGGTGACGCAGACGCGCTGCCTCATCAGAGGTTTACATGAAAATCCTTCGCCCGAGCAGCTTCATCCTTCTTCTGGCCTCGCTTGTGTCTTTCAGCGGATGTACCGGAATCAAGTATAGCGACAAGGTGCATGCCGTGGACATCGGACAGCTTGACACACCGGAAACAGCTACACGGGTTCTGGCTGCAGCGGCTGAATGGCGCAACTCCGGCGTCATCGTCAAAAAAGGTACGAAATACAAGATCTCGGCCAGCGGCAAATGGACAGCCGGCCCGATCTGCGGTGCGACCGGACCGGATGGTCTGGGAGCCTCATATATGTGTACCGGTGCCACGGCTACCTTGATCGGCATTGAAAGCGCCTCGCTGCTTCTGGGAAAGATCGGCGAGCAGGGTGAGCCGTTCGCTGTGGGTAACGGGCTCGAGCTGCTGGCGGATGAAGACGGAATCCTCTACTTCCGCATCAATGACACCCCCATGATGATGAGCGACAACAGCGGCTCGATTAATGTCACCATATCCTTGAAGAATCCGGAGACGAAAGCTGCCGCCCGGCCTTCCCCGGCCAGGGAAAACCGCGATGATCAGGCAGCACGTCAACCTTCGCACTCGGCAGCCCAGAAGTGGGCCGTGGTCATCGGGGTCTCAAAATACAAGGATTCCCGCATTGCCGGCTTGAGATACGCCTCGGACGATGCACGATCGTTCTATGACCTGCTGGTCTCGCAGCAGACAGGCGGATATGCGCCTTCAAGAGTCAAACTGCTGCTGGATTCGGACGCTACGGTACAAGGTATCCGGAATGCGCTGTTCAATTGGCTGAAGCAGGCCCTGGAAGAAGACATGGTGACGATCTACTTTGCCGGGCACGGCTCACCGGAATCACCAGACTCGCCGAACAATCTTTTTTTGCTTCCCTATGATGCACAATATGACGATATCACCACCTCCGGCTTCCCGATGTGGGACATTGAAACAGCCCTGAAGCGTTTCATCCGGGCCAAGAAGGTGGTCGTAATCGCCGATGCCTGCCATTCCGGAGGGGTCGGCCAGTCCTACGATATCGCCAGGAGAGGCGACCGCGGTCTGGCAGTCAACCCGATCAGCGCGAGCATACAGAATCTGTCCCAGCTTGGTGACGGAATCGTGGTCATCAGCGCTTCGGACGACAAGCAGCTCTCCCAGGAGGGACAAAAATGGGGTGGCGGCCACGGGGTCTTCACCTACTACCTGCTGAAGGGTCTGGGCGGCGATGCCGACTACAACAGGGACGGCCACGTTACCCTGGGGGAGATCATCCCCTATCTGTCGGAAAAGGTCCGCAGGGAAACAGGGAATGCCCAGAGCCCGACAGTGGCCGGGAAATTCGACCCCGCCCTGAGCATTGGGGAGTAGTGTCCACGGTGCATGGGGTGGCGGGGTCAGCCCTCCCCTGTATTCGGCCGATCGGAGAAACTTATGCGGAGTGCGACATGAAAGAGAACAGGCTGGCGGCCATCGATATCGGGTCTAACTCCATTCGTTGCATTGTCGTGGAAGTGGACAGGACGGGAAAGTTCCGGGTGCTGGACGACGAAAAAGAGACGGTGCGCCTGGGGGAAGGAATCGCCAAGGATAACGCCATCTCCGCGGCCGCCTGGGAGAGAGCTATGAATGCTCTTTCCCGGATAAAGAAGATAATCGACGGCTGCGGGGCGAAATGGGTTGAAACCGCCGCCACGAGCGCGGTGCGAAGAGCGGTCAACGGCGCTGCCTTCGTCAAGGCCGTTGCCGACAACATCGGTCTGCACATTGAAGTGATCAGCGGCGAGGAGGAAGCGGAACTTGCAGCCTTGAGCGCGCAGAACAACTTCGATCTGGAAGGCAAGTGCTGCGCCATGGTCGATATCGGCGGCGGGAGTGTAGAGGTAGTGATCACGCTGGGGAAGCATATCGACAAGATCTATTCCCTGGAACTGGGGGCGGTCGTGCTTACGGAAAGCTTCATCACAAGCGATCCGATCAGGCGGGAGGATTATCAAAGGCTGCGCAAGCATATCCGCAAGACTCTCAAGAGGGCCTTCCCCGCCGACGAGATTCCGGTTCAGTGCCTGCTCGGCTCGGGAGGGACCATGACTTCCCTGGCCGCAATACAGGCAGCGCAGCTCAAGAAAGGGTATGACTCCGTCCATGGCTCCGAGGTGTTCCACACCGAGGTCGCACACCTTCTCGCCATGCTCCTGGAAATGAATCTGAAGGAGCGAAGGGGAGTACCGGGTCTGCAGCCCGACCGGGCGGACATCATCGTGGCTGGCGTGGCCGTGGTGGAAGAGCTGATGGATTTCTTCAAGATCAACGTACTCAAGATCAACGAACGGGGGATCCGGGAGGGATTGATCCTGAAGGGGCTGAAGAAGCACAACCTCCTCCCTGCGGAAAGCCGGCCGAAGAACTGGCGGGATTCGCTCCTTGAATTTGCCCACGCCTGCTACCATGACAAGATACACCCGCTCCACGTCACAAAGCTGGCCCTGGAGATCTTCGATGCCGTTGCATTACCGTTCGGTCTTGGCAAAAAGGAACGGCAGATCCTGGAAGCGGCAGCACTGCTGCACGATGTCGGGTACATCATCCGCTACTCGGACCACCACAAACACACCTACCACCTGATCAGGCACTCCGACCTGTTCGGGTTCACGCCGCGGGAGCGTGAATTGATCGCGCAAATCGGCCGCTATCACCGGAAGGCCCTTCCGAAGAAAAAGCATGCAAGCTTCAGCCGGCTTGCCTCGAGCGATCGGCTTCTGGTCAAGAGGCTCGGAGGCATCGTGCGGCTTGCCGACGGCCTTGATCGCCGACGAAACAGTATGGTGACGGCTCTCGACTGCTCCCTTTCCGACTCCGCCTTGACGGTGAAGGTCAAAGGGGAAAGCGATGTTTCCGTCGAACTCTTCGGCGCGAAGAACAATCGCGAGCTCTTTGAAGCGGCGTTCCACAGAAAACTCGTTCTGGTCCCCGCGTTAGCGGAGCAATAGGTAGATTAAATCCTTTAACGCTTAAAGATGCAGAACGAAAAACAGGATATTCTGAAGATGGAGGTTGTCATTGCACAACGCAGCAAATTCAGCAATGAGCGGCTCTACCTGCCGGTTCGGAGCAGGTGGTGACAGGAAATGCTGACTTTCAAGACCATGCTGCACCTGGCAAAGACACGGGAAGTACTGCTGGTCGTCATCTCTTCGATGATGTTCATCATCGTTTTTCTGTTTGTCCTGCTGATATGTCACAAGATCTTCGTGGAATACCGGGCCAGGCGCTACAAGCGGTTGAAAGAGCGCTGTCTTGAGGTCATGGGCCAGAGAATGGCCGGCAATGACATAAGGGTTGCCAGGCCGCTGAAACACCAGGAATACGAGGTGTGGGGCGATGTCATCGCCGAAATGATGGCGAACTGCGAGGAAGAGACACGGGAGCGCCTCCGGGATGAAGCCCGAAATCTCGGGTTGGATCGCTATTTTCAGGAGTTGACCGGTTCGCACTCATGGACAAGACGCTTCATTGCCGTGGAAAAACTGGGGCTCATGAAGCTGCCGGAGATGAAGGAGCTCTACCAATCAATCCTGCAACACGAAAAAGATCCGCACATCATCAACAAGACCGTTTGGGCGCTCAGCATGATCGCCGACGAGGAAGTGCCGGATATCATCAACTCCGTCCTGAAAAAACCCTCCTTCCTGTCGTCGAAGTACGCCGAGTTCATCTATACCAACGTGATTGCGTCGTTCCGTGACCGGGGCGCTGAAGAGAGCCTTCTCGGTATTCTTGCCGGGATCAGGTCGAATGAAGAGATCCCGCTGCTCCTGAAGAGGGATATCATCGCGGCGTGCGGGGTAAGCCAGTTCTATCCCTCCATTGAGATCGTGAAGGAGTATTTCCTCCACTTCCCTGATTCCACCGATATGAGAATTGCCTGTTTAAGAGCACTGGAAAGGCTTTCCGCCGGTGACGCCTGCCATATCGTTGCCGAAGGGTTGCGCGATACGGACTGGCGGATGCGGGCCGTGGCGGCAAAGAGCGGTCGGGTCTGCGGCAACGGTGCGCTTGCCACGTTGACCCAGGCGCTGCGCGACAAGAACTACTATGTGCGCATGAACGCGGCGCTTTCACTCGCCAGGATCGGACCGCACGGAATCGAAGCCCTCACCGGGGCAACCCGCGCCGATGACCGTTTTGCCGGGGACATCGCCCGCTTTGTGCTGAAGAGGTGAGCCAGTGAGAGAAACCATCATCTTTGCCTTCGATCTCCTGCAGGTCGGCGTCTTCATCTACTTCGTCTGCGTCAACAGCATGTACACCATGTTCACCCTGGTTGCCGTCAAGGATATCCGGGGGCACCTCTTTACCACCACCAGGCTGGAGCTCCAGAACATTTTCGCCGGCGTGCTCTATAAACCTCTTACGATAATCGTGCCGGCCTTCAACGAAGAAGAGACGATCCTGGCTTCGCTGCGCTCGCTTCTCGACCTCAAGTACCCGGAGTTCGAAATCGTCGTCGTCAACGACGGTTCGACCGACAAAACGCTGGAAAGGCTGATTGCCGGGTTCAACATGGTCAGGGTGGAGAAACCGCTGAACCTCGTCCTCCATCATGAACCGGTTGAAGAGCAGTACATCTCCCTCGATCACCCCTCGCTGCTTGTCCTCAGCAAACGGAACGGCGGCAAGTCCGACGCCCTGAATGCCGGGATCAACGCGTCGAGGTACCCGCTGTTCTGTTCGATAGATGCCGACTCGATTCTCGAGAACGAGGCGCTGGCCAGGGCGGCACGCCCCTTCATGGAAGACATGGAGGTCATCGCCACCGGCGGGATCATCCGGGTGTTGAACGGCTGTACCGTCGAGGGGGGAGTGGTCACGGAGGTCAAGGCGCCGCGAAAGATCCTGGAGTGTTTCCAGGCGGTGGAATATACGCGGGGATTCCTCACCGGCAGGACCTCCTGGAGTTTCTTCAGGAGTCTCCTCATCATCTCCGGGGCCTTCGGCATCTTCCGCAAGGATATGGTTCAGGCGATCGGCGGGTACCGGAAAACCGTCGGCGAGGATATGGACCTGGTGGTGAGATTGCACCGCCATTGTCACGAGAAGAAACTCCGATACAAGGTGGTATTCGTCCCCGATCCCGTCTGCTGGACCCAGGTCCCGGCCGACCTGGAATCGCTCCTGAAGCAGAGGAATCGCTGGCAGCGGGGGCTCGTCGACAGCCTCTGGCACAACAGGAAGATGTTCTTCAATCCCCGGTATGGCAAAGTCGGCCTGATCGCCTTCCCTTATTTCTTACTCGTGGAGACGCTCGGTCCGGTCGTCGAATTTTTTGGGTATGCGGTTTTCCTGGTATTCTTTTTGTTCGGTTCCATCAATCGCGAGCTCATCGTGCTCTTTTTCCTCCTCGCCATCTTCTGGGGGATCTGGATCAACCTCGGCTCGATTCTCCTCGACAATTTAATTTACAAGCGCTACCGGGGGGTTCGCGACCTTCTCAAGCTCTGTTTTTTCGGGACCTTCGAATTTCTCGGCTATCGGCAGTTGATTGTCGTGGAAAGATTCATTGCCGGCTTTTTCTTTCTGGAAAAGAGCTGGGGCAAACAGCAGCGGCAGGAGATACATGATGACAAAGTCACAAAAGCTGCTTAGCAAATTGTTGTTTTTTCTCCCCAGAGTGGTTCTGTGGGGTATTTGCATGATCTATTTTCTTATTGCCATTCTCTTTTCCTTCGACCGTTTTGCACCTTACGCAATCAGACTGGAGCTGCTGCGCGACAAGGCAGTCGGCCGGATGCAGGGCTCTTGAGGAGAAATAAGTAACGATGCGAAGAATTGCCATAATCCTTCTGATTCTCTGGTCTGGCGTAGCGCATGGCGCCGAGACTCCGGACGACCTCGCGGCCCGGGGGAAATTCGATGAGGCGGCGAGCGCCTACCGCAAGGCTATCGACGTCTCACCGGAAGCCGCGGAAAAAGGGCTTCTCCACAAAAAGCTCGGCGATCTCTATGCCGAAAAGGGTGATCACCGGCAGGCGGCAACGGAGTTTGTCAGAGCGCTTCGGCTGAACCGCAGTTTTACGGAGGACGAGCGGCTCCGGATGGCAGTCCGGATCTCCTGGGGCGGGGAGTATGACGCGGCGCTAAAGGAGTTTAACGCCATCCTGACGGAGAATTTCGCTAATATGGAAGCCCGTGTGGGACGCGCCAGAGTCCTGGCATGGTCAGGGAAATATGCCGAGGCGCTTGCCGAAGTTGACCGGATCCTGGAACGGGACCCCGGCAACAGGGAGGCCCTGCTCATCAAGGCAAACTGCCTGCGGTGGCAGGGTCATGCAAGTGATGCCATCGTGATCCTC
>JBGQLM010000155.1:0-9427 GCA_041500085.1 Geobacteraceae bacterium | reverse complement strand
GCCAATCTCGACAAGCTGATCGATCCGGACCATCCGGACTTCGGCCCGAAGAACAACCAGTTCGTTTACTGGTGGGGGCGGAAGAAAGGCGGCCGCGCCGACTTCGCCAAGCGCTTCTACGATGTCTTCGGCACGGTCAACACCCACGGCCACACCACGGTCTGCCAGGGGTCGCTCTACTTCGCCTGCAAAGCCTTGAGCGAGCAGTATGTGGGGGACACCTTCAAGGACGGCCAGAAGTTCTACTGGCAGGCGGATCAGGAGAACAGCGAATACATTTTGTTCGTCGGCGCCAACCTGTTCGACGGCAATTACGGTCCTCCCAACCGCACCCCGCGCATGACCCAGCGGATGGTGGACGGCAAGCTGAAAGTAACCGTGCTCGACCCGCGTTTCACCAAGCTGGCCTCCAAGGCCGATCGTTGGGTGCCGGTCAAACCTGGTAGCGACGCCGCTTTTGCCATGGGGATGACCCGCTGTATCCTGGAGAACAAGCGCTACAACGCACTCTACCTGGCAGCGGCCAACAAGGCGGCTGCCGCAGCCAACAAGGACACCACCTGGAGCAACGGCAGCTGGCTGGTGAAAATCGACGATCACGGCAAGCCGGGCGCTTTCCTCCGGGCTCACGAGATAGGCCTGAAAGAGAAGGAGATGCGCAAGGACAAGGACAACAAGGAGTTCAACTTCGAATACCTGGTCGCCATGAAGGACGGTAAGCCGGTCGCTTTCGACCCCAACGACGACAAGAGTGCCGTGACCGGTGACCTGTTTGTCACTGCCGAACTGAAGGACAAGGAGGGCAAGCCGCTCAAGGTGAAGAGCGGGTTACAGATCATGCTGGAGACTTCCCAGGGCAAGACCATTGCTCAGTATGCAGAGATCTGCGGCATCGAAGCCTCGACTATCATTGATGTCGCCAAGGAGCTCACCTCCTACGGCAAAAAGGCCTGCGTGGACGTCCACCGCGGTCCGGCCCAGCACACCAACGGTTTCTACAACATCTCCTCGCTGATGAACCTCAATCTCCTGCTGGGGAACTTCGACTGGAAGGGGGGGATGATCGTCGCCTCCACCTTCAACACCGACGGCACCAAGAACGACAAGCAGCCGTTCAACCTGGGCAAACTGAAACCGAAAGGGGGCAAGCAGTTCGGCCTCTCGGTAATCCGCCACGATGCCAAGTACGAGCAGTCGACCCTCTTCAAGGGGAAAGAGTCCTACCCGGCAAAGCGCAACTGGTGGCCGCTTTCTTCCGATGTCTACGAGGAGATCCTTCCCTCCATGGCCGATGCCTATCCCTACGGGGCCAAGGTGGTATTCTCCTACATGGGAGCGCCTTCCTACTCCCTGCCTGCCGGCCAGACGCAGATCGAAGCGCTGATGAACCTGGATAACATCCCGCTCTATTTTGCCAGCGACATCACTATCGGCAGCACTACCATGTACGCTGACTACATCTTCCCGGACCTGCACTACCTGGAGCGCTGGGAGATGCAGGGGTCGCACCCCAACATGCCGGTCAAGGTGCAGCCGGTGCGCCAGCCGGTTATCCCCTCCCCAAACGAGGTAGTAACGGTCTACGGTCAGCAGCAGCCGATCAGCTATGAAACGGTCTGGCTGGCCCTGGCTGAAAAAATGGGCCTGGCCGGCTTCGGCAAGGACGGATTCGAAAAGGGGCAGGATCTCTGCCGTCCGGATGATTTCTACATCAGGATGGTGGCCAACATCGCCTATGACAGCAAGGAGCCGGTACCGGACGCCTCGGATGCCGAGGTGGAGATCTTCCTCAAATCCCGCAGGCATCTGCCGAAGAACGTCTTCGATGCCGATCGCTGGCAGGCCATCGCCGGTCCCGACTGGAAAAAGGTTGTCTACCTGCTCAATCGCGGCGGCCGTTTCGACACCCAGGAGGCCTCCTACAAGGGGGATCACGTGGCTAACAAGTGGGGGAAGCAGATCAACATCTACCAGGAGAAGACCGCCAAGTGCAAGGACGCCTTCACCGGCAAGTCCTATCATGGCATGGCCCGCTACATTCCTATAGCCGATACCCTGGACAGGGAGCCGACAGAACAGTCCAAAGGGTATGATCTTCATCTGATAACTCAACGTGACGTCCGGATGACCAAGTCGCGGACCATCACGAACCAGTACCTGACCGATTCGATGCCCGAGAACGGCATCATCATTCACACTCAGGATGCCAAACAGCTGGGGCTCAAAAGCGGAGACAAGGTCAAGGTGCTTTCGGCCACCAATCCGGACGGCGCATATAACCTGCAGAACGGCAAAAAGAAACCGATGATCGGCAAAGTGCAGGTCACCGAGACCATCCGTCCGGGTGTTATCACGTTCACCCTGGGGCACGGCCACTGGTCCACAGGTGCCGAAGATGTCACGGTAGACGGAAAAGTCATCAAAGGTGACAAGCGCCGCGCCACCGGAATACATGCCAATGCCGCCATGTGGGTCGACCCGCATCTGAAGAACACCTGCATGATCGACAAGGTGGGTGGGAGCGTCTCCTTCTATGATACGAAGGTGAAGCTGGTAAAGGTCTAGATTTCCTTCCTCTGTAGTACATACGGGCCGCTTGGTAACGAGCGGCCCGTTTTCATTTCAAAGACTCTCGCTTACATCCCCATCGTCTTCACCTGCGAAAAACAGTCTGCTGCAGAATACTTGAAAATCAGCGTTCCTGTAATATAATGAAAAAGCGTAAATAATGAGTCACAGCATTGCTTCAAAATGTGGCGAAAGCATCGGTGTCGAGAGTGCCGGACTTCTGATGGCCGCCCGAGAAGGAGAAGTAAATGTCCCTGGAACTAATAACTGAGCAGGAAAAAGCCGGGAGGGATCTTGAAAACGAACGCGCCCTTCTGAAAACTCTTGTGCAGACTCTGCGCAAAAGCGAGGATCTGCTCAAGTCGATAGGGCGCATGGCCAAAGTCGGCGGCTGGGAGCTGGATCTGCAGACCATGGGCATGATCTGGACCGAAGAGACTTATCGCATCCATGAGATTTACCCGGAGGTCTGCCCGGAACTGGATGAAGCCATCGAATTTTACGCCCCGGAAGCCCGGCCGGTCCTGCAGGGGGCGATCAAGCAGGCCTCTGAAGAGGGGATTCCCTATGACCTCGAACTACCGTTCATTACCGCAAAAGGGAACCGGCGTTGGGTCCGGGCCATGGGGAATGCCGAACGTCAGGACGGTAAGACCACCCGCCTTTACGGCACGTTTCAGGATGTCACCGAGCTCAAGCGTCTGCAAGAGGTGCAGGATGCCACCATCGAGCTGCTCCGTGTCTGCAACGGGGCCACGGACAAAGTGTCGTTGATACACGAGCTTACCCGCATATTTCAGCAAATCACGGGGTGTGAAGCCATCGGGGTGCGGCTGCAGCAGGGGGATGACTTTCCTTACTTCGAAACCAGAGGCTTTGCCGATGACTTTGTCCAGGCGGAAAACAGTCTCTGCGCCAGGGACCAGCATGGGGAGCTGATCCGTGACTATTGCGGGCACCCGGCCCTGGACTGCATGTGCGGCAATATCATTTGCGAACGCTTCGACCCTTCCAAACCCTTCTTTACGGAACGAGGCAGTTTCTGGTCCAATTGCACCACTGACCTGCTGGCGGGCACCACGGATGCCGACCGGCAGGCAAAGACCCGCAACCGCTGCAACGGCGAGGGGTATGAGTCGGTGGCATTGATACCGCTACGCTCGCAGGGGCAAACCTTCGGCCTGATCCAGTTCAACGACCGGCAGAAGGGCCGTTTCACCCCAGAGAAAATCACGCTGCTGGAAGACCTTGTTTCCTATGTGGCTATTGCCATGGCCAAGCTGAACAGCGATGAGGAACTGATATCCGCTTCCCAGCGCCTCCGGCTGGCAACATCTTCAGGGCATCTGGGGATCTGGGACTGGGACATCTTGAAGGATGCGCTGGTCTGGGATGAGCGGATGTATGAAATTTACGGGGTTGGCCGCGAAACGTTTCCTTGTTGCTATGAAGTCTGGGAAAAGAGCCTGCATCCCGACGATCGGGCGCTGACGCTGGATGTGACCAGAAAAGCACTGAACGGAGAGGGGGGATATGATCTCGAATTCCGGATCGTTTTGTCTTCCGGGGAGATAAAGCATATCAAAGCCAATGCCTTGGTCAACCGGGATGTCGACGGCAAGGCAGTCCGGATGATCGGCATGAATCAGGACATAACCGAACGGAAGCAGCTTGAAGAACAACTCTTCCACTCCCAGAAGATGGAGGCTATCGGCCAGCTGGCGGGCGGTATTGCCCACGACTTCAATAATATTCTCTCGGCAATCATCGGTTACGGCGCTCTGATGGAGATGAAGATGGATCAGGACGATCCGCAGAGACAGTATGCCGATCAGATCCTTGCCGCAGCCGATCGTGCTGCCGATCTCACCAAAAGCCTGCTTGCCTTCAGCAGAAAGCAGCTTATCAATCCGCAACCGGTCGATCTAAATCAGATCATCAGAAAGACAGACAAGTTTTTGCACCGGATTATCGGGGAGGATATCGATCTTAAAACTCCGCTCTCTCAGGAAGTTCTTACCGTCAATGCAGACAGCGGGCAGATGGAACAGGTGCTGATGAACCTGGCGGCCAATTCCCGGGATGCGATGCCGAGCGGCGGGACCCTGTCGATAATGACCGGCGTTGCGGATATAGATGCCGATTTTATTCGTGCCCATGGCTACGGCGGGCCGGGAAGGTATGCCCGGATGTGCATATCCGATACCGGCGAGGGTATGGAAGATGCCACTCGCAAACGGCTGTTCGAACCGTTTTTCACTACCAAGGAGTTGGGAAAAGGGACTGGTTTGGGCCTGTCCATAGTGTATGGCATCATCAAGCAGCACAACGGCTACATCAATGTTTACAGCGAGCCAGGGGTGGGGACAACATTCAACATCTACCTGCCCCTGATCTGCTCGTTGATCGAAGCGGATGCCGCCGGTTCGGACGAGATCCCTGCCGGAGGTACGGAAACGGTCCTCTTGGCCGATGATGACAAAATGCTGAGGGAGCTGTCGGCGCAGGTGCTTAGCCAGTTCGGCTATACGGTCATCACTGCTGCAGATGGGCGCGAAGCCGTCGACAAGTTCAACGAATTCAAGGAGACGATCAAGCTCGTCGTCATGGATGTCATCATGCCGAATATGAATGGAAGGGAGGCCATGGAGAGGATAAGGAAGATCAGTCCTTCCTGTAAGGTGATTTTCATCAGCGGATATACCGCCGATATAATTCATGCCAGGGGTCTGTTCGATGAAAACCTGGAGTTTGTCTCCAAGCCGCTCAGCCCGCTGAATTTTCTCAAGAGTGTCCGAAAGGTCCTGGACCAGGCTGAATGATTAGTGGCGAAAGAGGGTCAGGTCTGAAATGCTCTTGACCTGACCATTGTCGGCAGCCTGACCATTCTCACCCCGGATACGCATATTACCAGGTATCCGATACGGACGGAGTGGTAGAGCCTCTCTGTTATTAACGCCGAAAAACCCGCGGAAGGTGGCAAGCTTTGTAATTTTCTGGTTGCCACTTAATGGTTATTTGGTTATATTGTTAATAGCAAAATGAACAGCAGAGGTGCTGCACATGGCAATATCAAGCGACACTATCGATCACGTTACCTTGCAGCATTTAGTTGAAGCTGGAGTCGTGAAGGGCGCCGACGTGGTGGGACAGCCCGGAGGATGGGGCATCATCATCAGATACGGTGTGACCGAACGGGCACTGGCGGCACGTCGCGGAGCCATAAGAATATTCAGCCGGTTTGAAACCCTCGTTAACTATCTGAAAGGCATCGGCATTTCTCAATTCAACGTCAATGCCATTAACTACGACCCGGCCGACAAGAGATCGCGTCCCGACTCGTCGGAACGGATGAAGCGGACATTTGACGCCGCCGATCACGACAAGTGGTTTCGGGTGCAGGTTGAAAAGGCGGTCGAGCAAGCGAACGACCCCGATACGGTCTGGGTATCCCATGAAGAAGTGCAGGCAATGAGCCTCAAGCGCCGTGCCACGTGGGCCAAACAGACTAAAGGCAATGGTGCGTGATACTTTCATGGCTGCCGACAGCAATCAATGAGCGGTATGATCAACTTGAGTATATTGCCCTGGATGACCCCCTTGCAGCAATCTCACAGGATGAAGAAATCGAACAGCAGATAAACCTGCTTGCCACACAGCCTGAGATGGGACGAATCGGGAGGGTTAAAGGAACTCGCGAGCTGGTTATCAGTCGTACGCCGTTTATTGCGGTATATCGCATCGCGGAACAGCGGATAGAGATACTACGTTTTCTTCATGGGGCGCAGAAATGGCCTGATGAGCTCTCAACGGAAAGCTATCTTGAAGAGCGTGCCAAAAGAGGCTCCAAGGTCAAGTTCCGGCAGGCGCTGTCAAAGGTGCCGGATGTGGAGCCGGAAGAGTGTGACCGTCTGCATGTGGCCACTTCAGGCAAACATTGACCATTCTTGCTTTTCGGCATGTGTGCCAGTATACTCCTGACTAGAACATTGAGGAGGCTGTCATGAAGCCATCTGAAGCACTAGAGCGTCATCGCAAAGAGATACGGCAGATAGCAAAACAGCATCATACCTGCAATCCCCGCGTATTCGGGTCGGTTCTGCACGGCAACGAAAGCGAGGGAAGTGATCTTGATCTTTTGGTTGACCCCTTGCCGGATACAACCCTGATGGACATTGCCCGAATACAGAATCAATTACAAAAACTGACCGGAGTAACAGTTGACGTATTGACGCCAAAGGCTTTACCGAAGTCTTTTCGCGATCAGGTGCTCTCGGAGGCTTTGCCGGTATGAGCAAGGATGCGCTGAGAGTTCCGGATTATATCGATCATATTTTAGCAGCAATCGGGCGCATCTACCGTTATACACAAGGATTGACGGAAGCGGCCTTTCTGGGCAACGAACAAGTGCAGGACGCGGTACTTCGCAATATTGAGATAATCGGCGAAGCTGCTCGGAATATCGAACGTTCTTACCCCGAGTTCGCGGCAGAACATGCAGAGGTCCCTTGGGAAGATATTTATTTGATGAGAAACCGGATATGCCACGGATATTTCAGCGTTGACCTGGAAATTGTCTGGATGACAGTGCAACGATATATACCGGAGTTGGAACGGCAGATACAAAATCTGAAAATATGAGATCACTCAATTAGGCAGGGGTCTTTCCAGCGCCTCTCTCAAATTCTTCACAACCCTGAAATCTACACCGATCGTCGAGAAATGCTTTTCTCCGCACTCTGATACTCCCAGCACAACCGTTCCAGATGTCATGGCTTTTCTCCAGTTTTTCGATTGCCTTCCTGACCTGTATAGCTGGTAAGGTTTTGCCATCTTGCCGTCCCGCTGCAGGCGAGATTATTTCACCGTAACCGCTTGCTGGAGAATCTTCTGGCAGTAGTTGTTCAGGCTCTCGCCGGAGCGGAGTGCTTTTATGGCAATCTGGCGATGCAGATCTTTTCCTATCCGCAGAACAAAGCGACCTGAAAACTGCTTGTTAGCTGTCTCCGGCGGCAGCGGCCTGTTGTCGGCACTGTACAGCTCTACCGCCTCTGCAACCGCACTGCAAAGCTCTTCATAAACCTTTGCCTCATCATCTCCATGCACCCCGCCGTAAATAACTCCGGGGCAGGTCCCAATGTAGCAGCTATCTTCTTCAGACCATTCGACTATTTTGAGATAACGATCAGTAGGTTTCATCCCTTTGACTCCTTGATAGCCTCTTCAACCTGCCGCAGCTGATACTTTTTTGCATCATCGCCTTTGCTCCCTGAAATGGGATAATGATACTATTGTGATACTACTCTGGCAACTGGATTCTCAGTCGGTGCATTAGCAAGTGACTCAGACTTTATGCCACCTATACTCCCGCATAACCTCTCCAGATTCCCACCCTGCGAGGCATAGCTGATGACGATCTCGACCGCCAGCTCCAGCATCAGGCGGTTGGAGAATGAAAATAAATCCGTCCCGCATCAATTATTCGGCAGACATGAGTCTCATGCCACGGCTTGTACCCCAGATCAGATAGAATTGACATTATTGCATAACATGCTATAAGAAAGCTCGTTTTGGAGTATACTTGTACACAAGAAGATAGAGCTTACATGTTGACCAGAACTCCGTTGAGGACGCCATGATCGAAGCCGCCACCATAGTTGAATCCATCCATTATATCCTGAGCAAAATCAAAAGAGCCGGTAAGATCAAAGTGATAAAACTCATTTATCTTGCCGACAAATATCATCTGCTTCGCTATGGCCGTACTGTCACCAACGATGACTATTACGCCATGGAACGCGGACCGGTCGGCACCACCGTCAAGGATGTGCTCTCACTGGACAAGGAGATGCTGGCTGGAGAGTACAAGTACATCTCCAGGTTTATCGGAATGGAAGAAGAGAACTATATCGCACGCCCTGTCGCTCATATCCAATATGATCATCTCTCCGAAACCGACAAGGAAGCGCTTGATTTTGTCATTGAGAAATTCGGTAAAAAGACCGGCACTCAACTGACCACCTACACCCACAAGTACCCGGAATGGGCGCAACATGAACACCTTTTTCATGGGAAATCCATCCGCAGGATGCGCATCGAACCTGAAGAGCTTCTTTCGGTGATCGACGACTGCTTTGGTGTATCACCGGAACATCTGGAAGAGTCCCGGAAGATGGTAACCGGCGTTTTTCACTGACCGTGAAGTTAGCAATACCGCCTGCCATTCAGATAAACTCAATAACCACGCCATGCGTCTGCCACTTCAAGGATAAGAAACACCGCCCCGAAGGCCCACCCCATTTCTATGTGATAATTCCTGTCAACTCCGCAACCGACCTGGTGTTGACCATGATCACGTCTCAGATCGATTCAAAAACCGCCTATTACAGCGGCAGGCCCGATGCTTTCGCCAGCCTCGTTGCAGTGGGTAAAAGCGACTTACCCTTTCTTTCGGTCGATCCGAGCCTGATCGACTGCAATAGTGTCGAACTTGTACCTAAAGTGGAGTTGTCGAAAAAATACGATCCTGCTCATGGTTTTGAAATGAAGATGCCTGATGTGCCGGTAGAGCTGCAACAAAGGATAATTGCCGCCATCCAAAACAGCCCGATAGTCAAGCCGGTTATCAAGAAGCTACTGGCTGGGCTGTGATCAGGCAAATAAAATAAATCCGTCCCGCATTAATTCCCTTGGCAACAGGATTCTCAGTCGGTGCATTAGCAAGTGACTCAGACTTTATGCCACCTATACTCCCGCAAAACCTCTCCAGATTCCCACCCGGCGAGGCATAGCTGATGACAACTTCATTGTTTCCCCAACTCCACCATTAGCCCTGAACTCCATCCATTAACTTTGCCAT
>JBGQLM010000154.1:0-9474 GCA_041500085.1 Geobacteraceae bacterium | reverse complement strand
CCTCCAGCCGGTACGGGGAATGGAAATAATGCAGGCGAGAAGGGGGCTGAAAAATCCGGAGAGCCTGATAAATCTTACGAACGGGCCTGGAAAGCTCTGTCAGGCCATGGAGATAGGCGCTGATCTCTACGGAGCGGACCTCTGCGAAAAGAGGCTTTTTGTGCAGGAAGCGGAGATTCCCACCGCTGGGGAAGTTGGAGCATCCAGGCGGCTCAATATCGAGTACGCTGGTAGCGCCCGGGATTTCGAGTGGAGGTTTTACCTGAAAGGGAATCCTTTCGTAACGAAGGCTTCTTTTTAGACAAGACTATTGGGTCGCGTGGCGGCAACTATCAGACGCTTATGAATGATGCCCTGAAGCAATTCGCTCAAGGGTTGAAGCTGTCTGACGTGGTACGGGAAGCGATCCATGAAACATGGGAAACATGCCTGACAACGCACTCGACCGGACGCGGGAAAAAACTCCGCGCCGGTTAGCGTCAAAGCCGTTATCGTTACATCCATCGCATGCAGGTAGTAACCATTGGGACAGACTTGTAGTTAGACACACTCCTGTAAGGAGACGATATGATCGTTACATCGCAAAATGCACAAAGAAGGAACTTCCTGGGGGTTGATTTTGTTCTGCTATCATATGGTCCTGAATCAATGGTAGCTAAGATGCTTTATAAGAAAGAAGACAATGTTCCTTTCCATAAGCATCCAAATGAACAGAGTGGTTAGGTGATCTCCGGTAAGTACAGAATTGTATTCGGGAACAATGATCAAGTGATTGGTCCGGGAGATTCTTACTCTATTCCTCGCGATGTTGAGCATCGCATTGAAATTATTGAGCCAGGAGAAGTCCTGGACGTCTTTAGTCCACCAAGAAAGGACTATCTGTAGTCTGTAACCTGTTATTCAAACGACGCGAACGCGCGCACTTACTCGAAAAGTCTTTGTTCGAGCAGTTCATGCCGTCGTGGAGGAGTTCTGTGACATCATACTTAATTGCCTCTTCGCCCCGTTCGACCACAAAAAAAGAAATCAAAGACAAATTATAGCAAATACGCTATACTTCTACCGTGACCTGGACAATCAACTACTACAGCGATTCAGTGCAAGAAGAAATCCTTGGCATGCCTGCCGGTTTTCTTGGTCGCTATCTCCGATACGCCGACAGGATGGAAGTCTACGGTCCTGATCTTGGAATGCCTCATACGCGCTCAATGGGTGAAGGATTATTTGAATTGCGTCTGAAATCCACAGAAGGAATTGCTCGGGTTTTCTACTGCACAATGGTCGGCAGAAAAATTGTGATATTACACCAATTCATCAAGAAAACAGACAAGACCCCGCCAAGAGAACTTGAAACAGCTCGGCGAAGAATGAAGGAGCTCAAAAATGCTAACTCACAAAGAACTTAAAGCCATCGCACTTGAGCGCGCAGATGTAAAAACTGAATACGATCGACTGGATGAAGAGTTTCAATTCCTTGACGAATTTCTCAAGGCACGTGCAACCGCTGGCGTAACACAGGCTGAAGTCGCAGAGCGAATCGGCACAACCCAATCAGCCGTCGCTCGCCTCGAATCAGGACGCGGTAAGCATTCGCCGTCAATCGCGACCTTACAAAAATACGCACATGCACTCGGCTGTCGCTTGGAGTTGCGATTGGTTAATGAAATGGCATCCCGTAAAGTGTCCGGTCGAGCAAAGAGCTCAACCGGACGCGCAAAAAAACTGCACGCCGGTTAGCTCCGACCTTTAGCAGCGAACTTCATCGAAATACCTGGACCTCAAACCTGATAATCGCAATGAAACTTTTTTGCATAACAACCTGCCTGCTTCTCTCTATGGCTGCTCCTGCCTCGGCACAGGAAGAAAACCTGTCCAGACAGGTGCTAGCCGAGATCAATCTGGCCCGGACTGCGCCCCGCACCTATGCCGGGTATCTTCGCGAATTACGTGGCCGGTTTCGGGGGAAATCGTATCTGCTGCCGGGCAGCAGCTCCCGGGTGACTACCGTCGAAGGGCAGGGGGCCGTGGATGAAGCGATCAGATACCTCTCCCGCCAGAAGCCGCTGCCGCCGCTAGGTTGGTCTGATGGACTTGCATCGGCGGCGGCCGAGCTTGCAGAGGAAGAGGGGAGATCGGGTGCCACCGGCCATGTCGGCAGGCAGAGCCGAGGACCGAAGGAGCGGATCGAGCGCCACGGGAGATGGGAAGGGCAGATCGGTGAAAATATCGGTTACGGACCGGATAATGCCCGTGAAATGGTCATGCAACTGATTATCGACGACGGGGTGAAGGGGAGAGGACACCGGAAGAACATATTCGCCAAAGCGTTCACTACCGCCGGAGTTGCCTGTGGTCTCCATCCGCATTTCGACGCGATGTGTGTAATCGATTTTTCAGGCCGGTTCAGGGAGTAAATCTTATCTTTAAAAAGGCGGCGCGTTTAGGCAGCTCTTCCGTGCGCCGCGACCACGTTAACGTGATCCGATCTCTAACGGCATTAATCGCCGACCTGAAAGAAAAAACCGTAAGGAATGGAGTTGTTATGAAAGCAGTTTTTCTGGTGTTGGCTTTTCTCTTGAGTGGCTGTGCGGTTAGTGTAAAGGAGTCATATCGGAATCCCGAGTTCAAACAATCATTCGACAAAATATCCGTCGCCTGGGTTCCTCTTGATAAACATGAGTACACAAAGAAATATCTTGCCAGTTCAGGACAGGTTGTCGTAAATGAAGCGCTGGCTATGAAGACGGCAAGAAAACAGTTGTGGGATCTTCAGAGTCGAACGCGGAAAACTCTTCATGATGAATTGGCTTATTATGACACCGACATTGTTGAGGAATCCCTGTCCAATTATGTACTCCGGATGACGCCCGAGAGGCTTGTCAAGATACTCTGCCTCCCTGCCTCCTGCCAATCGTATGTGATAGTGAAATTGACTATGACGGAACGCAAATCGGACACGCTGGTATGGTCTTCCGCCATCAAAGTTACTTCGGCGAACCCGCCATATACCAGGACCGATCTGAATGGCAAGGAAGAGCTCGTGACGCCCGACACAACGCAGGAGCTGGTTCAATCTGTAATCGATCAGTGGATCAAGTATCAGTTGTTGCCCGCCCGGCTCGCTTCTCCGAGATCGCGTCTCCCTTTGGAGGAAGCTCCTATAGTCGACAAGTTGGACCAAACGGACCTTTCATACGAAAAACTCCTTACCTGGATAAGGGAAAACAACAGAGGGGGCAAGGATGGTGCAGTAGTGAAGGATTTTGAAAAAAATCTGGAGAGTGCCATTGGGGGAACGAGTGCATCATGGAAAATAGGCTGGGGATTAACCAGATCCGGAAAGGCATATAAAATCGGCTGGACAAAGAAGATGTTGAACATCGCCGAGTTGACGCCGGAAGAAGCAGCACTGAAAGGCTTCCGGGAAATGAAGTGTATATTCGCCATTGAATGATCAATTGTCTGCAGCAACAATAAAAATTATGGAGGGAGTATGAAAATTGCAGTTAAGTATCTTGTGTCATTTTGTCTGATTTTTCTTCTGGCAGGCTGCGCAACGAGGGTAGGAAGCAGCCAGAAACTGACGGGTTATGATGTCAAGTTGGAAAACCTGGCAGTTGTTTACTCTCAGGGGAAATTCGGGCATGAAGGAATAGGGAAAAAACTTGAACGCTATAATTTCCAGAACATGGGTGAATACATCGCTAAAGCCGCCCCGCATACCTTCCCGAATTATGGCATAAGTGCCTCGGTTTACACCAGGACAGCAGATTCGGGGAACCCTTCTCCAAAAGAAAAACAGATTCTGTTTATTTCTCCCGTTAAGGTGGAAGCAGAGGGGCATAAAGGATTATCTGGAGAAGTTGTCATTTCCGGTGGTCCGTCCAGCACTCCCATCAAGGTTCAATATGAAGTCACTATGTTCGATGCTCTGATTAACAAAGAGGTCTGGAATGCGGATTTCTACATCGTCGCCGGCGGGCTGCTTTACAGCGCTTTTGACGAGGAAAAAGCGGCAGGCTTTTTGACCGATATTTTAGGAAAACTGGAAGCGGACGGCCTTGCACGGAAAATCCAATCGGCCCAGAAGTGACGGACGGTGAGGGGTGGCGTCCATGAAATTGCCTCCACACACTTTCTCCGGCGCACACTGTAATCAGCAAGCTCTGAGTATCTAAACACCCAAAAACAAAATTATGGAGGTTTTGAGCATGAGAGTTATGTCTGTTTGCTTGATGGCCGGCCTGCTGCTGGCAGGGTCTGTTTCGGCCAAAGAGTCTGAAACGGCAAAAGATACGTTTTCCGTTATTCATTCCAGAAAGAGCGTAAAATCATTTACCGGAGCGGCCGTCAGCACGGAAAATCTGGATAAAATCATAAGGGCTGGAATGGCTGCGCCAACGGCAGTCAACAAGCAACCGTGGTCGTTTGTGGTCGTAACCGACAAAAAGAAAATTGATGCCCTGGCTGCCGGACTGCCAACCGCACGGGGTATAGAGAAGGCGGGAGCTGTCATTATTGTCTGCACGGAACCGGGAAAAGCTCATTTGCAGAGCAAAGACTTTGCAATCATCGATGCATCGCTTGCAAGCGAAAACATCCTGTTGGCTACCGAGGCTATGGGACTGGGCGGGCACTGGACAGCTTCTTACCCGGATGAAGCTAAAATGAAACACGTGCGTACCGTGCTTGGCATTCCAGCCGATGTCATTCCGTTGAATGTCATACTGGTCGGAGTCCCGACCGGTGAGGATAAGCCGAAGGACAAATACCAAAAGGATAAAATTCATTGGGGGAAATGGTAACAGCCATGGCCTTTTCCCAGCTGCCCGGGCAACTTCCCGGCTCGGTCCAGTCAACATCCGACATGCTTTCCGTGCTGAAGCTCTTCATTATTCCGGTCGGGGGCGGAATCCCTGCCGGTGTCATGCTCGCCCAGACCAAGGGCCTGGCCTGGCCTATCACCACGGGGCTCTACCTGGTTTCGGATCTGGTCCTGGCCCTTGCCTTTGAACCGATCCTGCGGCTTCTCACAGCGCTCTGCGGAAAAGTCCCGTTTCTGGCTCGTTTCAGCGCGGCCTTGAAGGCGGTAACGGCCCGCAGTGTGGCGCATTTCAGCGGCACCGGCGCAGGCCCCCTTTCGCTCGTTATGATTGCCTTCGGCGTGGATCCGATGACAGGGCGCGCCACGGCGCTCGCTGCGGGCCACGGATTCCTTGCCGGCTGGGCGTTTGCCATCGTTGGAGACATGCTTTACTTCGCCGTCATCGCGCTCACGACCTTGCGCCTGAACTCGTACTTTCGGGATCCGAACACTACCATGCTGATCGTGCTTGGCGCGATGTTCGTCGTGCCGATGCTGGTACGCTATTTTCGATCCTCAAAATTGCCTGGAGAGGTCAGCCCTGACACGAGTCTTGCAGACTGACAGGGGTGGCATAATCTATTCTATCTCAGGATGTTACCTTGCGAGCAAATAAGGGAGACGGCGGATGCCAATCTCCCTTTATTTACTGCCTCCATTGAACCTGCAAAAAAAAGCAGCTGTCCACGAAAATCACAAAAAACACTAACAAAATCAATAAACTTTGCAACATTATGATGCAGCCTGTCCGGAGAATTGCTGTCTTAGTGTAACGCTTTAACTTTTCGCTCTAATGCTTGAATTTTTCGTGCTATTTCGTGTCTTTCGTGGACCCGATGCCGTTTTCAGGTTGAAGCGTGAGTTACGTCCCTGTTATACCGCATCCGCTTTCGGCTGCTCCAGCACCAAGGCGCGGAACTGCTCGATCCCCATCTCCTCGACGAGGGTGCCGATGCGGACCTCCCGGCCGCAATTGCGGTACCAGTTGATGATCCGGTCGACCACGGCGAGGACTTCCTCCTCGTCTGCCGGCGTCTCCACCAGCAGGTCGGCCAGGCGCGGGCGGGCGCCGGCGTTCCCCCCCACGAAGATCTTCCACCCCTTAGGGGTGCCCATGATGCCGATATCCTTCACCGACACCTCGGCGCAGGAGAGCATGCAGCCGGAAACGCCCATCTTTACCTTGTTGGGGAGGGGGAGGGCGTGGTAGAGGGCGTCGATCTTCAGTCCCAGGGAGACCGACTCCTGGACCCCACGCTTGCAGTGGGTGGTGCCGGGGCAGATCTTGATGCTCCGGACGCAGAGGCCGATGGCCGCCCCCGGTTTTTCGTCCACTTCGGCCCAGACCTTGTCGATGTCCTCTTCCTTGACGCCGAAGAGGGCTATCCGCTGGGCTGAGGTCAGTTTCAGCTGCAAGCTGTATTTGTCCGCCACATCGCAGATCTTCCGCAGGGTGGCTGTATCGGTGATCCCTCCGGGGATGTGTGGAGCAATTCCATAGGTCTCCCGGTCCCTCTGCAGGATTGCCCCTTTTTCAACCATATCTTTTTTCACAAGTGCACTCCTTACTTCTGCTTTTTGGAACTGATAGCACCGAGTTTTGCGTAACCGGCGAATAACACAACAATTGTTATCAGTACTACGCCCATCACTTCCATTATGAATTTGACATCTTGCATTTTCTGCTCCTTTTTTGGCGATGATTATTTTCGCGCAACTTCTCTTTGCTTGCCTTTGCTGCCAGCGGATGAATTTCCCGGTTGCAGCAAACTTTTATTGGTATATAATAATTTAAACAAACGTTTGATCAACGTGATCAAACACGGGAAACCAACCAGGAAAGGAGTTGTCATGTCAACGAAAACCAATACGACAGTACGGATGTTCGGCGCGCTGCACACTCTCAGGAAGGAACGGGGACTGCAATCGACGACCGAGGTGAGCATTCCTCACGAAGGCTGTATGGCCTGCGATCTGGCCCGCGACCTCGACCTGCCGCTGGAAAAAGTCGAAGCGGTATTTGTCAACCACAGGGTTCAGAGCCTCGACCACCTCATCCAGGCGGGGGACCGGGTCGCCTTCATTCCGACCGGCATTCCCGGCCCATCCCGCCTTCTTCTCGGCATATACGATGCGGGCCGGCAAGACAGGCAGCGATAGCAATTCAGGTCTCTGCATACGATACCCGGTTATGCGCCACGGCGCTCCTTCTACCTGTGTCCGATACCGAGGTCATCCAGTCCCTGCTCCAGTTCCTGCCGGGCTGCCCTGAGCAGTGAGTTCAACACGGCTGGGTCATTCCCCACGCAGGTGAGGGTAATGCCGATTTCCAGCGACTCGCCGAGGGTTCTGGCCAGGGACTTTATGTAGATGCCTGGATGGTTGTTCACGACCCTGGTAAGCACCGGTTCCATAATCGACTCGTCGTTTGTGGCCACGGTGATGGTGCAGAGTACCGCGCTGCGGCCACGGAATGTTTCGAGGAGAAACGGTTGCAGGGAACTGCCGAAGATTCCCTTCAGCTCCGACGGTACCCCCGGAAGGCTGATGATGGTGGTTCCGCCGACGTTCAGCAGCACGGCCGGCGCGGTTCCCACCGGGTTGTGGAGCGGCATCGATCCGGCAGGCAGCACGGCCATTTTCTCCCGGGCGGGATTGAGTCCCCCTTCGGTCAGAATCCCCCTGGCGGTCAGGTCGTCGTAACGCTGCCTGATCATCTCCAGGGCGGTTTCATCCAGCCGCAGCGGGCAGCCCGTTCCCGCGGCCACGGCCGTAAGGGTAAGGTCGTCCATTGTCGGGCCCAGCCCCCCGGAGGTGATGATGACCCGCGGACCACGCTGCAGCGCTCTCTGCAGCTCGGCGGCAATGACGTCGAGTTCGTCCCGCAGCAGGGTGACCCGGGTCACCATTCCGCCGATCCGGTGAAGCTCATGGCAGAGCCAGTGGGTGTTGGTGTCCTGGATCTCCCCGATCAGGAGCTCGTTGCCGATTATGAAAAGTTCCACGGTGACCTGTCCGGTCATAAATCCTCCTGAGGCGTCATTGATTTAGTCCCCCTCCTTCCTGCAAGGAGGGGTTAGGGGTGGTTCCCGTTGATTTCATCATATTTAGCATAAAAATGCGATAACCTTACCACCCCCAGCCCCTCCTCCAAAAGTAGGCGCTTCTAAGCGAAAATAGGAGGGGAGCTATGCACCGTCACAGCAGCCGGTCGATGGCCTCGAAGTCGATGACCTGTTCGGCTGAGGAGCGGATGAGGTCGATCTTTTCGTCATCCTCGAAACCGATCTTGGATATGTGACCGGTAATGGTGGAGTAAACCTCGGCGGTGGAGGCCAATATCCGGAGATAGGGGATACCGCTGTCCTCCAGGATCTGCTGGGTAATGGCAGATACGGGGGCGTGTCCGGGAATGACGAGGCCGGCGATCTTATTCCGGTACGCGGGGATATGGTAAAGGGACGAGAGAGTGACGATCAGTTCGTCCCGCGAACTTGTGGAGATCAGGAGCGTCGACTCTTCCAGCAGATCGATCACCTTCTGGGAAGATGCGGCGCCGAGCTGGATGTGGTGGACAATCCGGCTGCGTGCCGACGGGTCGCCATGGAGCGGATGCCTGAGGAGCAGGGAAATGTGGTTGAGGGTCGGATTTGCCAGAGTCGGCGAGAAGTCGAAGGCTCCGGCGACCGGGATGCCCAGGGAAGCAAAGGCTTTTGCCAGATAGCCCAGGGACTCGGACCGCTTTTCCGGCAGCAGGCGGTTGACCAGCAGCAGTTTTACGGGGCTCCCCTCTGCCCGGTAGAGGGGGAGATTCAGCAGCACCGAATCGATCACATTGCCGATGCCCCCGCCGCTCACCATCACTACCGGTGCGTTGCAGAGGCTTGCCGTCCGGCCGTTACTGAGCCCGACTACCGAACCGACCCCGCCATGTCCCGCCCCCTCGATGACCAGAAAGTCGTACTTCTTTTCCATTTCCCTGCAGGCGGTGACGAGCCTGCCTTCCAGTTCGGCGGTGGTGAAGCGGCCGTCCAGGTACTGTTTGGTCGATCCCCGGCCGAGCACCACCGGCGACATGAGGCGGATATCCTCCTCCATACCGAAAATCCGGGCCATGAGGGCTGCGTCCTTGTCAACGACGCAACCGTTGAACTCCTGGCACTTGGGGCCGACAGCCTTGATGAAGCCGACCCGCCCGTATTTCTGCTGTGCCAGGTGGACGAGGGAGAGGCTGATGGTGGTCTTACCGGTGTTCTGGCCGGTAGCTGCGATGAATACTTTTTTGCACATGCGTTGAGCCCCCTTAATCCTAGGACAGACAGTTGAACATGCCGCTGCTCCAGAGACAGGCGCCGCAGGGCTCGCTGTTCAGATAACAGTCCTGGGCAAAGGGCTCGGCCTGGATATAGTCGCACGGTGCCGAGGGACAACCGGGGCAGAACGGGTAGTTGCCCTGCAAGACATTTTCCCGGTAGGTTCGGAACGCCCGGCTGTTCCAGATTTCCTGCAGACCTTTGTCAATCACGTTGCCGAAGACCCGCGGCTGCACAGGGTGGAGCCAGCCGCCGGCATAGGAGCGGCACTGGTGCCAGAGGTAATAGCAGGGGTGG
>JBGQLM010000153.1:0-9522 GCA_041500085.1 Geobacteraceae bacterium | reverse complement strand
TGGAATACCTGCGTGACACGGCCATCCAGGGGGGGATGGAGACCCGCCTGCTCTTTATCAACGAGATCGGCTGGGACGAAGCTGCCGGGCAGTTTGTCGACCTTGATGATGAACCGATCAGTCATCTTTTCAAGCTCTATCCCTGGGAATGGCTGGTACGGGAAGAGTTCAGCGGTTACCTGTCACAGGCACGGCTACAGATGATCGAACCTGCCTGGAAGATGCTGATGAGCAACAAGGGGATCCTGCCGATCCTCTGGGAGATGTTCCCGGAGCACCCGAATCTGCTGGAGGCGAGCACAGGCGAGCATCCTTTGGCCGGAGACTATGTCCGGAAACCGCTTTTGTCGCGAGAGGGGGGGAATGTCCTGATCCGACGCCGGGGGGAATGGATCGGCACTGGCGGCACCTATGGCGAGGAGGGGCATATCTACCAGAGATATGTCGAGCTTCCCTGTTTCGACGGCAACTATCCGGTCATCGGCTCCTGGATCATCGGCGGGGAAACGGCCGGTATCGGCATCCGCGAGGATATCAGCGAGATCACCACCAACGGCAGCAGATTCATACCCCATTATTTCGAGGAGAACTAAGATGGAAACCGTTACCGTTGTCGAATCACTGGCCGGGCTGACCGGTTTTCTGCTCCATTTCGTGGCAGCAGTCGTCTTGATGGTTGTTTTTGCGGCGCTCTATGTCAGGGTTACCCCTTACCCCGAATTTGCCCTGATCAGGGAGGGGAAGATCGCCCCGGCCATCAGTCTGAGCGGCGCGCTGCTCGGCTTCGTTATCCCCCTGGCCAGCGCAATCATCTCCAGCGTCTCCCTGCTGGATATGGTGCTCTGGGCCCTGGTGGCACTGATGGTTCAGATCCTGGTCTATCTGCTGTTGAAGGCATTTCTCCATGATCTCCCCAATGACATCGCCACCGACCGGATCGCGCCGGCGCTGCTCCTGGCGGCGCTCTCACTGGCAGCCGGTATCCTCAGCGCCGCCTGCATGGTGTTTTGAAATAACAGTGGAAACACTCTGACGGGAAGCCATGGACAGATCATCATTCTTATTCTGGTCATTGATTGCAGTACTGCTTTCTGCCTCGCTATTTTTCGGGCTGAACGCCGAACAGCGCCGCAAGAGCGTGCAGGTAGGGAGCGGCAGGATTGACAGCGGTGACCTCGTACGTCTTGTGAAGGTTGTCGATGGCGATACGGTGCAGGTGGTTCGAGAGGGCCAGGAGCCGGTGACGGTGCGCCTGATCGGCATCAAATCATTCGACGCCAAGGTGGAAAGGGACGTAGTTACCCCGTTTGGCCGGGCCGCTGTTGAAGCGCTCGCGAGGAGTATGGCCGACCGACCGGTGCGGGTAATGCTCAATGCCACTCCCAAGGACAAAAAAGGCCGCTATCTTGCCACCCTGTTTGCCGATGACCAGGATATTGCCCTGCATCTGGTCCGCAAGGGGTTGGTGCTGGTCTATACGGTCTACCCGTTTCCCTCCATGCAGCTCTACCTGCAGGAGCAGGAGCAGGCCCGGGCCGGGCGCAGAGGCCTGTGGGTAAGCGCTGCCGCGACCGAGCGGGCGCTGGCCATGGCTAATGAATGGCGGAGACAGAACCAATGATGCCGATGCTGATCTCATACTTCATGAAAAACGTGGTGCGCAATCCGCCCCAGGTGCTGCGAGTTCTGACCCTGATGCTGGCAGTACTCGTCTACGGGGCCAGCGGATTTCTGTATTTCGAACTTCCCGGCAACCCTGACCTGACCTGGGGAGACGGATTCTGGTACACCATCGTTACCATCGCCACGGTCGGCTACGGCGATTTTTTCCCCAAAACTCCGGGGGGGCGTTTTCTGGTGGGATGGCCGATCATGGTCATCGGCATCGGCCTCCTGGGATACGCCCTGTCGCTGGTGGCGACGGCGCTGATTACATCCAAGACAAGGGAGGTGAGAGGCATGTCATCCTTTAACCTGAACGACCATCTCGTTATTATCAACTTTCCCGGTCTGGCCAAGATACTGCGGGTGCTGGAGGAACTGTATCTGGATTCCTCTTTTGACCGGCATCGTCAGGTTGTGCTGATCGACGAACATCTCGAGGAACTGCCGCCCGAACTGCAAAAGCTCGGCGTGCACTTCGTGCGCGGCAACCCCGCCCGCGACGAGACACTCACCAGGGCTTCCATCGACAGGGCCTCGCACGCCATCGTGCTCTGCCGCACACCGGGAGACCCCGTTTCGGACAACCTTAACGTGGCCATCACACTGGCAATTGAAGGTCGTTGCCGCGCGGTGGATACCGTTGTAGAGTGCGCCGATCCTGCTTCCGAGGAGCTCTTGCGTAAGGCGGGGAGCGACCGTGTGGTCTGTACCGCCCGCTTCGACTCGCTCTTCATCAGCCAGGAACTGCTCAACCCCGGGGTTCAGGATGTTATCGCCGACCTGTTCAGCGCCCGGGGAGGACAGCAGATCTATTTTACGTCTGTTTCCAGAGCCGAGACATTCCGGGAGCTTTCCGATCGCTGCCGTAAGATGGGCCACCTGGCCCTGGGAATGAGCGTAACCGGAGGCGTAAAGCTAAACTTGTCGGACGATACCCAGGTTACAACAGGAGAGCAGGTTATCACCATCGGGGAGTCACGGCCGGAAGCAGTTTAAAGGCGGATCAGGCAAAACGAGACACTCTTGATCACGCGACGACGCACCAG
Organism: Geobacteraceae bacterium; assembly: GCA_041500085.1. Taxonomy (GTDB): domain Bacteria; phylum Desulfobacterota; class Desulfuromonadia; order Geobacterales; family DSM-12255; genus VEOV01. Next base: position 6,811 of record JBGQLM010000153.1, on the reverse strand, counting down.
AACAACAGGAAATAGCCACCATGAGCGCTCAACCAAACCACCCCGATTTTTACCTCATTTTATTTGACACACGGTTACAATATCAGCAAAATACGATAAATTATGGGAATGTCCAGTCAAAGGGAAGAAGAATTGGCCCCGCAGATTTTATAAGGAGCTGATATGACCAGAGCAGCCACAATTACAGAGATTGAACATAAGATAGAGGCGCTTCCACCTACTGATCAATTGAAGCTTCTTGAGAGGATAGTCCGGCATCTCAAGCATTCTTTTACTGACCAACCTCCGGCAAAGCAACGTAAAGTGGCAGTTGCAGGAGACGCCGTACCCCTTCGGGGTGCATTTAAGCAGTATGCCGCCCCTGAACTTCGGGAACGTGAATCCGGAGCCTTTGCCCAGGCAATGAAGGAAAAACATGCGCTTCGTTGATGCCAATGTGATTCTTCGCTATCTACTGGATGATGATCTGCAGTTTGCGGAAAAGGCAGCAATAATACTCGAACAAGGGCAAGTGCATGTTCCTTTCGAAGTCATGGCGGAAGTTGTCTATGTAATGCAGGGGGTATACAAAGTTCCCCGTCAGGATATTTCCAGGGTATTGACGCAGTTCATCATGCTTCCGAATCTGACCACGAACAGCGAACCGGTATTGAAGGATGCTCTTCGTCTCCATGCAGACAAGGGTTTGGATTTTGTTGATGCCCTGCTCTGTAGTTACAACAGAATTGAGGGCGTGCAGATAGAAACTTTCGACAGAAAATTGAAAAAGATTATTTCGGAGAAAGACGCTCCTTAACTACTCAGCTTCTTTAAAACACTTTCCAGCACCCTTACCCCATCCGTAATACAGCAAGCATTAACTCACGCGACAACGCAACAAAAGGCTTTTACCTGCAAAAAGCGTTGGTCCACGAAATACACGAAATAAACCTGTAAATACAGTTGTCTCGCACAAAGACACGAGAACACGAAAGAATCAATCCGTTGTCAAGTTAGAACCATTCACCTCTATGGTGTTCATGACTATAAAAGTAACTCACTGTTCTCCTTAGTGATCTTCGTGGCTTCGTGTGATAACCGCCTTGCTCTTCGTTGCGTTCGTTGCGGCGTCGCGTGAGACAGATTTTCCGGTTTAATCGGCTTTTACCCCAGTTTCCGATTTTCTGCATACCATTGCCTGTATGTGACGATTGAAGTTCGGCTGAAGATGGCCTGAAGATGAGATGCAAGATGCAGATCGTATCTGTTTACAGCTCCCAAGTGTCTGGGGTGGTTGTGAAGTGGAGCAGGCGGGAAGTTAATCGGGGGCAGTTTAGCTGGCAGTGGATGAGCGTGGGATTTTTTTTTGGGGGGGGAATGCAGTTAAAGCAATAAAACAGCTACGCCAGTCCGATCCGTTTCTCTCATCACTTTTGTCATGGGTGGGGACCTGACACGGTTGTTACTTCCCTCTCAGGTCATCCGCAACTCCGTTGGGTGAAAAGGAAATTATACGATGTCAGCAAGCTCAATTAGTCGGAGAATGGAGGCCTGCATCTCTGCATTCCAAAACGGTGATTATGAAGCAGCGCTTATCCAATACTTCCTGCTCTAGACAAAACGGCAAAACGCCGCAGACCGAAAGAAGGCGTTGGAAGTCGGATTAGAAGCTTCCTCGATGACGAACTGGATATAATTAGCCATATTGCGACTAGAAACATCCTTCGCGTGTCCAGTAACGGACTTTCTTTCCCCGAAGCGATTTACAAGTTCGGCCGTACTTCAATAGTCCACGAAGGTGAGTTAGATAAGCGGCTAAACTTTGACAACCAAAACGGCTTATCAATTGGCCAAACATGGAATTTACCGCCTACCTTTATCATCGGGCTAATTGTTGCGGTAGTAATTGCACCAGAGAACAAGAATGAGAAATTTTCTAGGCAGTATGTGGTTAGGATACATGGTGAGGACTTTAACTTAAGTGAGATGTGGGGTGGGCGGCAGGTAATACAAGATTGGATGGAGCAAAAATATGCGCATCCAATTTTTTCTTAATCACCATATAAAACCACTTAAAAGCGAAAGGGTAAAAGGGTCAGCACTCCATGTTATGTCTGATTGAAGACAAGACGACAAGGCTTACGACCCGCCCAAAAACCGGCGGGTCAAAGCCATGCCCGTTCGACGAGAAACCTACTGATACTGGATATAAACCGGTTTCGGATTGAGCTTTAGCAGGTCCTGCGGCGACATCAGCGGATCGCCTTTTTTCGTATCGTTGTGATAGAAGAGCTTGAACCCGGTATACTGCACCGGCTCAGCCACTATGTAGTCCCTGTAGGAATCCCGCTTCAGCCAGGGGGCGCCCCACCCGTCCATGTGCATGACAATCTGCACTTCCGGCCTGAGAGCTATGTTCTTCGAGTTCGTAACCCCATTCCTGGTGAACCGGTGCACCGTAAAGACCTTTGGCGGCAGCTTGTACTTCTTCACCATCTCCTGCAGGAATCCTGAGGCATAGTTGATATCGGCGGCGTCGTAAGTGCCGATCTTGGTTCCCGGCTTTTTGCCGCTGGCAATCAGGTTGAACTCCGGATCGATGCCGAGATGGACATCGGGATTCTTGAGGATCCACTCGAAACGGGGGAGAATGTTGCGAATATTGTCGTGCCCTGTCTGGATATCGATGAAGAGCAGTGCGCCCGACTCTTTCGCCCAGCCGTAAACCTGCTCGACGATCTTGTCCGGCATGACCATCCGGTACTTGCCCGCCTTGCCCGGGTCCCCCTGGGCCACCACGGCGATCAGGTGCAGCGCCGGCTGCACCGGTAGAGAAGGGTCAGCGGCCTCCCACTTTTTGGCCTCTGCCTTCAGCCTCTGCAGCATCTCGTCCTTCGGAAATTCACCCAGAGCCCCCATCCGCTTCGATTGCGGGTTGCCGTAGTAGGCCACGATTCGCTTGCCCGGCAGGATTGCCCCCGGCAGCTGCTGCGGAACCTTCGGCGGCCAGCCTTTCTGTCGTGCGTATTCGGGATTTTCACCGGCATTGTACTTGATCTTCGGGGCAGTGATCTCAGGGGGCTTTCCCTTGCTGATCACGGTGCTCCTGTTGGCCATGGCCGGGCGGGCAGCCGAAGAGACTGCTTTCATGACAGCTGGCTGGCCGGAAGGGGCGCCGGGAGCGCCCGACTTGGCCAGGTCCCCGCCGGTATCGAGGGAGCAGCCGGTAACAGCGGGGAGAGCAAACAGCAGCATAATTGCTGCCGGACGAAGTATCTGCAGTAAGGTTGACTGATTCACAGGGTATATCCTTTGATGAGAGTTGTGCGGGCAAACAAAAACCACAGGCCGGGAAACCCTGTGGCTATAACTGCCGGAAATATAGCATCATTCCGCGATCAGGTAAAGAACTGTTATGCTTTGAATTTGTTCTCCGTGCCTTCCCTGAGCCGCTTGATATTCTCCTTATGCTTCCAGATTACAAGCGCGGCCACGACGACGGTCATCAGCACCAGCGGCGGCCGGCCGTCGCACAGCAGGACGAAAATCGGCATGACGGCGGCAGCGAGTATCGACCCGAGCGAAATGTAGCGCGTCCACCAGACAACGGCGACGAAAAGGAGCAGCGCCCCGCCGACTGCCAGCGGCGCGATTCCCAGGAAAACCCCCAGTGCCGTGGCCACCCCCTTCCCTCCCTTGAAACCGAGAAATACCGTGTAGACATGGCCGAGAAAAGCGGCCAGGCCGATGACGGCGATCCAGAGGTCCGGCAGGTGCAGGTACTTTGCCAACAGCACAGGCAGCAGACCCTTGAGACAGTCGCCGGCCAGGGTCATGACCCCGACGCCCCTTCCCATAGTCCGGTAAACGTTGGTCGCTCCGATATTACCGCTGCCGCTGCTCCTGATATCGACTCCGGCAGCTTTTGCCAGAAGGAGCCCGGTAGGGATGGAGCCGAGGAAATAGGCCACAATTGTCAGCATGATCTCTATCTTCAAGTTGTCTCCTCTTCGATCAGCTCTTTTGATTCAGCGATCGGAAGAGCCACAACATCCCGCAACTTGCGCTCAATTGCCCGTGTCCTCACAGATGCGGTGTCAATGCTGCTGCTCGCTTCATCAAGTTTCTTCTTTGTCTTGTCAAGGATATCCCCGAACTTGCTGAATTCGCTCTTGACCGCTCCGAGAAGCTTCCAGACCTCACTGGAGCGTTTTTCGATCGCGAGAGTGCGGAATCCCAGTTGAAGACTGTTAAGAAGAGCGGCAAGAGTTGTCGGCCCTGCCACAATGACCCTGCTGTCGCGCTGGAGCGCCTCGCAGAGACCGGGACGGCGGATAACCTCGGCATAGAGCCCTTCCGTGGGGAGAAACATTATCCCGAAATCGGTAGTGTATGGCGGTTCAAGGTATTTGTCCCGTATCATCGCGGCCATCAGCTTGATCTGGCGCTCCAGCTGCTTCCCTGCATCGATTACCCCTTCAGGACTCCCCTGCTCCTGGGCATCCACAAGTCTCAGATAATCTTCCTGCGGGAATTTTGCGTCCAGAGGGAGCCAGACCGAAGATGAATCAGTCAGTTCCCGGCCGGGCAGCCTGATTGCGAACTCCACACGTTCACTGCTGCCCGGTCTTGTCGCAACGTTGGCAGAGTACTGCTCGGGAGCAAGCACCTGCTCAAGGAGGCTCCCAAGCTGGATTTCGCCGAAGGTGCCCCGGGTTTTTACATTGGTGAGGACTCTCTTGAGATCCCCCACCCCTGCAGCCAGACCCTTCATCTCCCCCAGACCCTTGTGAACAAGTTCCAGGCGCTCGCTCACCAGCTTGAAAGAGTCACCAAGCCTTTGTTCAAGCGTAGCATGGAGCTTTTCATCCACAGTAGCTCTCATCTGCTCCAGCTTCGCCCCGTTTTCTTCCTGAAGACTCTTGAGCCTTGCTTCAACGGTCTCCCGCAGTTTGTCGAATCCCCCTTCGTTCATCTGCGTCAACATTTTCAGCTGATCGGCAAAGGTATCTAGCTGACCCTTTTGCAGCGATGCTATCTCGGTCATCCGCCTCATCAACGAATCCCCGAAACCGCGCAAGGATGCCGTCTGCTCTTCACGCCCTTCACGAAGTTGATGGGAAAACTCATCCCTTAGCCGGGCCAACTCTTCTCTGAACAGACGTTCACTACGCTCTATCGAACGGTCAAGAGTCTCAAGACGGTCTATGGTCTGCTGAAGTGAACTGTCGCCGACGGAGCGCCGGTAAAGCAGAAAAAGCAGTATCAGCCCGGCAGAAGCGATCAGCATCAGGATGACAAGCAGGATTTCCGTCATAGATAGCCGCACTGGACACTAGTCATGATGGTTCTGCTGAGCAAGTATCTCCCGCATCTCTGCCGTGCAACTTTTGACGACAGCGGCGGTAGGGAGAGCAAGAATAAGCCCCCAAAACCCGAGAAGCTCGCCCATCGCCATCAGGGCAAAGATGGCGGCAAGCGGATTGAGGCGCATGGTCTTGTTCATGACGAGCGGCTTGATAATATTCCCTTCAATGACGACATTGATGATGAAATAGGCTGCCGCGACCTTCGGAATAAGCCAGATGTCACCAGTCTGTACATAACCGATAAGTGCCGGCGGGATCATCGCGATGAAAACCCCGAGAAAAGGTACGATCGTGACAAATCCGGTAAAAAGCCCGTTAAGGATAGGGAATTCAACCCCCAGAAGCGACAGGGCGATGGCAGTAAGGACCCCTACCAGCAGGCAGTCACATATCATCCCTAAAAGAAAGCCTTCAAGGGAGCGGTTTATTTCGCGCCCGAGATCTATGAGGTGTTGACGTTCCCGATGGTGGAACATCCTTTTTACAAAATCTTTGGCGTGCTGTTTATAGAGAAGCATGAAGAAAACGAGTATCGGAGAGAGCACGATATTGAAAACAGCAAAAAAGAGCTTTTTCAGCTGCAGATAACCGAGGTCCGAGAGCTTTGATGTTGTGTCGGCAATTGAAGTCTCAAGCCTGCCGATAAGCCATAGCCCTTCTTCTCCGCCATAGTATCCTGCAAGTTTGATCTTCCAGCTGTCAAGCCACCCCTGTATGGTCTTCAGGTAGACCGGCAGCGACCTGGCAAGCGCTTCTATCTGATGGCCGAAATACGGGATCAGGATAAATGATGAGAAAAGCATCAAAAGCATGCCTATCCCGTAGAGGAGTCCGAGGGCAGTGAGTCGATCGAATCCCCGGCGCTCGATATATTTGAGCACCGGATTCAGAATATAGGCAAGAATAATGGAGGTGAGCAGGGCTGAAAATGTGTGGGCAAGAAAGTACCCTGCTGCAAAGAGAACTATCAATGAGGCAAAGAGCGCAATTACGATCCGATTTCTCTCTGCGTTACCGGACATATCTCAAACCTCGCTCGAGAAATCGCCGCGTCGCCAGTGAGTTGAAAGAATCTTCAGTGCCGCTGCAATCGGTATCGCAAGAATAATGCCCCAGAAGCCCATCAATTCACCCAGAGCCATGACCACGATTATTGTCATCAATGGATTGAGATTCATCGACTCCTTGAATACCAGCGGCTTTACGAGATAACCCTCGATAAAGTAGATGAAAGAGAAGGCACCCAGGACTTTGAGAAGGATCAAGCCGCTCTTGAACTTGATAAAAGCAAAGAAAAGCGGAGGGATTGTCGCCAGAATGACGCCGATAAAGGGAAGGATGGATGCCAGACCGGCAAACAGGCCGTTAAGCAGGGCATAATCCACATCAAGGTAGTAGAGGGCCATTGCCGAGAACAGGGCTACAATGACCGATACTATCAGCTGCCCGCGCAGATACCCTCC
>JBGQLM010000152.1:0-9535 GCA_041500085.1 Geobacteraceae bacterium | reverse complement strand
TTGCGGATGGCCTGCTCGACGCCAGCCTGGACGGAGGCTATTCCCGCCGGGACGGACTCAACTGCCGCTTTGCGGCCAGGGGAAGCGAACTGGCACTTACCGGCAGCGCCGGCAAGACCATTCTCGCCAAGGGGGGGATCGTACTCTCCGGGGCGGTTTCCGGCCAAAATGTATCGATCAGCAATGCCGTTTTCAGCGTCGGCGAGGGGGTAATGCTGAAAGCAAAGGGCGAAGTCGCCAATGCCTTTTCGACCAAACGGGAGGGAAGCTTCACCTTTACCCTGCCGGAGACTGCCGTCAACAGCCTCATCGACCCGATTGCCAACGTCCTCCCCAGGTACTTGCAGGAAGCAACCTTTGGCGGGGCAATGGCCGCCGAAGCCAGATTCGACCTGCATGAGGGCCGGAAACTGCTGAACGGCTCACTTCTCCTGAAGGGAGTCGGATTAGAGTTGCCGTCACAGAAGTTTACCGCGGCCGGCATCAACGGGACACTCCCCTTCTCCCTTGATTTTTCCGGGGGGGAAGCAGCCAGGACAAGTGAAGCACTCAGCTTCAGTCGGCAGAATTATCCCCGGCTTCTCGAACAATTTCGCCATGCACAAAGCGCCGACCGGGCCGTCACCGTCGACAAGCTCCGCTTCGGCCCGTTGGAGCTCGGCACACTGGCCATGCATGTCACCGCCGGGAACGGGATCACCGAGATCACCGCCCTGCACACTTCACTCTATCAAGGGAGCCTTTTCGGCAAAGGATATGTAACCTCCGGAAATGGCCTCCTCTACCGGGGCGATCTGCTGGTGAACGATCTCAGCCTGATCCAGTTCTGCAATGCGTTTCCAAAGATCAGGGGCTATATTTCCGGACGTCTGGACGGCATCGTAAGCCTCTCCGGCGAGGGTAACGGCAAGGAAAAACTTTTGGGATTCACCGAACTCTGGACACGGTCCGGCTCCGGCGAAAAGATGCACGTCAGCAAGGAGTTTCTCCAGAAATTGGCAGGCAAGAAGCTGCGTGGTTTTTTCTTTCGAAACGACCGGTCCTATGACCAGGCGGAGATTAAAGCCATCATGAAGGGAGGGGATCTGACCTTCGAGACCCTCGACATCCTGCATACCACCTTTCCCGGAATCCGCGACCTGAGCGTGTCAGTTGCCCCCACCAGCAACCGGATTTCCCTGGATCGCCTTTTCAGCACCATCAAGCAGGCCGGGGCCAGCGGCAAGGCTGTCAGCAGTGATAAAGCTCCCTCTGAAGCACCCGTTGAAACGCAATTTAAATGGATGGAGTAAGAAAATGAAGCATGCTACTGATCAAAAATATTTTATATCTGAACAATCAATCGGAGGTTAACATGAAAGTCAAACTGATCAAGTGGTTGCTGGCTGGAGCTTGCGGTCTTCTGGCTGCTTGCGCGATCATCACCGTCAACGTCTACTTCCCCGAGGAGGATGCCAAGGAGGCTTACAAATCTCTGGATGGCATGCTCCTGAAAAACAGCGATGGAAAATCAACGGATGGTGAAAAAGCGCCGCTCCCGGAGCAGAAGGCGCCGGAGATCAGGCCCCAGAGCAGGCTGTTCGACAGAATACCGTCACTTTCCTTCTGCTCCGTAGCCCAAGCAGCCAGCAACTTCTCCGATGACCTGGCGGTCGAACTGGCCGGCATGCCGGAAGTCAATAAAGCCTATGAGGAGATGAGTCAGAGACTGCCACGCCTCAGCGCCTTGTTCAACAGCGGCGCCATCGGGCTGACTAATCAGGGATTGATAACAGTACGGGACAAGGCGAAAGTCACTGCACAGGATGAGGAACTGGTGCATGCCGAAAACCAGAGCCGCAAGACGGTTGTGAACAGCATGGCCAAGGCGATCATCAAGCTTACCAAGCAGACCCCCTCTGACCCGACGCTGGAACAGGTACTGGGCAAGGCGGCAGCCACCTATGCCGAAACCAAGCGTGAGGCGGCGAAAGCCGGTTGGTGGATGCAGCTCCCCAACGGACGATGGATTCAGAAATAACAGGGGAGCGCAATCATTGCCAGGAGGCGGGAGATGACATCCAGGCGGAGAGATCAAAATGAAGCAACGGCGGAACTGCCTGCACCCGCAGCAGACCGGGGCCTGCTCGACCGTCGGGCCTTTCTGACCGGCGCGGTCAAGGTGGCCGGTCTGGTGGCGGCAGGGACTCTTTCGGGTGAGCTATTGGCAACGGCGCAGACAGCCGAACCTGCGGCGCCGGAAACCCCTCCCTGGATGAAGACGCCCGGACGGCCGTTCCGGGGTTATGGTCAACCAGCCAAGTACGAAGAGGAGGTCAAACGGATCATCGTCCAGCCTTACAAGGACATTGCTCCGGGTGCCGGGGAATCCATGACTCCGTTGCATCAGCTCCAGGGTACGATCACACCGAACGGGCTGCACTACGAGCGACATCACAGCGGCGTTCCGGACATCGATCCGGCCAGGCATGAGCTGCTCATCCACGGCCTCGTCCGGAGGCCGCTGAAATTCTCTGTCGAGGCGTTGCTGCGTTATCCCACCGTAAGCCGGATCTACTTTCTGGAATGTTCGGGCAACAGCTTTTTCAATGCGGCAGCGGAACCGCCCCAAAAGTCCTGTGGAGCTATCCACGGACTGATTTCGTGTTGCGAATGGACCGGTATCCCTCTGGCTATATTGCTGGACGAAGCCGGATTGGACCCCAGGGGCAGATGGATCGTGGCCGAAGCCGGAGACGCTGCCGCCATGAACCGGAGTATTCCCATGGAAAAATGCCTCGATGACGCCATGATCGCCCTTTACCAGAACGGCGAGCGTCTCCGTCCCGAACAGGGCTATCCCATGCGCCTCCTGCTGCCGGGCTGGGAGGGGAATATGTCCATCAAATGGCTCCGTCGGCTTACGGTGACGGAAAGCCCTGTTTACAGCCGGGAAGAAACCGCGAAGTATACCGACCCGATGCCCGATGGAAAGGCTCGTCAGTTCACCTTCCCCATGGGAGTCAAGTCGGTCATTACGCATCCTGCCGCGGGGATAACGATGAAGGGAAAGGGTTTTTACGAAATCTCGGGGCTTGCCTGGTCCGGCTCCGGTCGCATCACCCGGGTGGAGGTCTCCGCAGACGGCGGCAGGAGCTGGGCCGAAGCGGCGCTGCAGGCTCCAATCCTCCCGCTGGCGTTGGCCCGGTTTCGGCTTCCCTGGAATTGGGACGGGAGCCCCGTATTGCTGCAAAGCCGGGCCATCGATGAGAAAGGGAACATCCAGCCTACCCGTGAAAAATGGGCTAGCCAGTACTCGGCGGGCAACACGTATCACTACAATGCGATTCAAACCTGGAGCATAAGCCCGGAAGGAGAAATCCGAAATGTCTACCAATAGACTTCTGGGCTCACTGGTGTTGTTGGCTGCCGTAATTTGCGTTGCCTGCCCGGCCTTTTCCGGTCCCGATCTCGGTCGTGAACTCAAGCCCGAAGAAATTGCCGCCTGGGATATCACCGTTCCGCCCGACGGCAGCGGACTTCCTCCCGGTAGTGGTACGGCTGCCGAAGGAGGTGCCGTTTATTTTGCCAAGTGCGCCGATTGTCACGGGGTGAAGGGCATGGAAGGCCCCGCCGATCGCCTCGTGGGAGGGATAGGCACGCTGGCCGCGAAGAAACCTCTGAAAACTGTCGGAAGCTATTGGCCCTTTGCTACCACGCTGTTCGACTATATTCGCAGGGCCATGCCTTACAATGCTCACCGGTCCCTCTCGAACGACGAAGTTTACGCGCTGAGCGCTTACCTCCTTTCCCTCAACGGCATCATAGACCCGGAGGCGCGGATGGATGCAAAAACGCTCCCTCAGGTTAAAATGCCGAACCGGGACGGCTTTGTCAGTTATTGGCCATAGTGCGAAACAGGAGAAAGACAGAGGCGCTAGACACTTGAATGGAGTGCAGATCATGTCGCCGCATTATGTGTGCGACCGTGCAGCGCCGGCAGTGGTACCCCCGGAACACCGGTACGAACCCCCTGCTCAACCGCCCGCCGAAAGAGATGGAAAGAAGCTATGAAGACTCGTTGGACTGGAAAAATGCCGTCTCAGAGAGGGGACGGCATTTTTCTGCTGGAGATCCTGCTATTCATTCACCAGCCAAAAAAATGCCCCGCCGGCTGGTGCCGACAGGGTTAAGAAAGCTTCTGCCTCCACACATTCAATGGGCGTTGGCATCCTTTACGGCCAGTGATAAACCGATATAGGACCAGCCGTGGCAAATCATGTCAATGGCCACGTAAAGACCGATCACCCACAACCCGGTAACCGGCCAATTTGCCATGATCATGACGCCGAGAGCAACCGACACGATACCGGAGAAGAGGAGCCACCCCCACTGCCGGTATTCGCGATGCATGATCGCCGTTGCCCCCCGGACGATCCCGAGACCCACCAGCGCCGAGGCAAGGAACAAGGTAAGGGTAGCTGACGTCGCAAGCGGATTCTGGATAACCAGGTATGCCGCGGACAGATACAACGCGCCCATCAGCAGGTGCGACACTACGTTGCGCCAGCCATGGAATGAAAATGCCTGCACAGCCTGGGCCGCCCCGCCAACGAAGAGCAGAACGCCGAGATAGAAAATGCTTGCCAGGGTCACAGCGAAGAGCATGCCGAGACCGATGGTACCAAGAGCGACGAAGAGCATGCCGAGGGCCATTATCCATCCCCACTGCTTTTCCGACGCCCCGAAAAGAGCATCTCCGAAGAGATAATCGTGGTGTAAGGTTCCTGTTTTCATAGCTGTTACCTCCTGGAATAATTATACACCTACCCGCAGTGGCCGCTCCACAAAGCTGCTTTTAGTCCACATCGTTATTGATGACAATTACACATCCTTCAGCCACGAGGCCTAGTACCGCGTCTTCATCGAAGGCACACGGATTTTCAACCTTCTGGATAACGGGATTTATTACCGGTCTTATAAACGGCCGCGGAGCTAATGCCGGCAACTGCCCCACTCTGGGCGCAGCTGGTCGATTGAATGCCGCTCTGTTGAATGCTGGTCGATTGAATGCCGGCCTATTGATCCCCGGTCGGGCAAATCCTCTGGATAACTCCTCGGCCCCGTATGCGAAATTGCTCATACCGAATGTAGTACCTATCACTGCTCCGGCCAGGATCACACCTAGTCGCTTGCCATATTTCAGAATCTTGATTGACATATTAATTCACCGCCTTTCATGGCATGTCTGCTGGCATGTCTGAGTAAATTTTTTTGCTACAGCAATGCACTCAGTTTGCCTGTTGTTGCTATATTTATGATAACGAAAATCAATATCACAGTCAAGGAATGGACATCTGCACGCTTATTCGGCTCTAACCAAATATTCAGGGAATTTGCATTAGGCTCGCTATTGGATACAATAAAAAAACAAATCAATCTGATTGCGGCTGTTGACGGAAGAGGTGGTCCAGAGAGGCTGGAGATGGGAAAGATATGGAGGAATCTGGCCGCGGCCGGCCTGTGGCTCGTCTTCGCCACGGCCTGTGCAAGCACCCCCCCCAAGGGGGAGATCGGGGTATCGGTCACGCCCGCCGCTTATGCCGGGGGCGCAGGCACCGCCGTCTCCTTTGCGTGCTCCAATCTTGCCCCCGAGCGCGTACGCGCCCCGAGTGTCCACGGATGCGACGACACGGTGTACTGGGACTATGCCCTGGCTGACAGCCGCGCCTCCGACCCGGTGCTCTTCGAGAAGACGATCGTCACCGAGCTTACCGAACATCAGAATATGGGGGGCGCCCGATTCCGTTTCCCGTCGGGCATCGAAAAGACCGTGTACCGCGGATCATTCCTCACCGCCAACCTTGCCTGCCTCGACGGGCTGGTGAAGAAACGAAACGTCCGAAGCGTCGTCAACCTCTACCGTGGCGAGTTGCAGTCCCATCTCAAACTCGCCGAGGAGGAGGCCAGCGCCTTTGAATCTTTCGGGGGCCGCGCCTATATCCAGGTCCTGAACTACGATTACAGCCTTGAAGACCAGACAAAAGAAACTCTCTTCCAGCGTGTCGCAGAGATCGTCCGACTCGTTGAGACCGCCCCCGGTGACGTCATGATCCATTGCTTCGGCGGGATGCACCGCACGGGGGTCCTCTTCGGCGTGATGCAGAAGTGCTTGAACCGCGTGCCAATCGAACAAGCGCTGGCAGAGTATCGATGCCACACGGATTGGAAGAGCACCGAACGCCCCGGCGGTGCAAGGAAGGAGAACGAGATGGCCCTGCGAGAGTTCCCCTGTGAACTCCTGAGCGGGAAATGATGCGACGGCGATCGTGAGAGACTCTGAGTAGGGTCTTAGGGCGCTCTCTCGGTCTGGGAATTCCCTTCGGCAATGCCCGGCACATCAGGAGGTGTGAATCCATGAAGACAACCAGGCGGATAATGTGGAAGGCATGCCTAGCGATCAGTCTGGGAGGCTTTTTGGCAGGATGTGCAATGCTTCCGAAAGAAAGAATAGCCAGCAGTACGACTGACTATAATCTGGTGGTAGAAAAAGTCCAAAACGAAATGCTGCTGCTGAATGTCGTGCGTGCCAGCAAGCGCCGCCCGATGTACTTCACCGGCTTCAACCTGCTGCGGGGGAGCATGTCCTACAGCTTCGACACAGGAAACATGACCGTTCCGTTCGGGAAAATTGGGACCGGTCTGAATGGCGCATATTCCCTTGCTCCGAGTGTGAGCTATTCAGCCAGTCCATCATTTGATCTTATTGTTTGGGATACCAAGGAATTTACTGCCGGCATAATGACGCCTGTGACCATGGATACAGTCTACTATTATCTGATGAACCTGGGCTGGCCTAAAGAGTTGCTGTTGCATCTACTCGTCGAGCGCATGGAAATGTACAACGATGGCACCATATCGGCTACATACGATAACAATCCGGGAAACAAGGCAAAGTTTGAATCGTTTCAAGCCAAACTCCGTGATTTATTGAAATGCAAGTTTGTCATCCGGGAGAGGTATGAGCCTATCGGACCCAAATTACAGGCTAAGGAGCTGACTGACCTGCAACAGTTGATGGAAATCCATAAAGCCGGACTGAAGCTCAATAGCGTGACCGAGGGGAATAATGAGTGGTATCAGCTGAGTTCAAAGAAAACTGATTATTTTTACAGCTGTAATGCGGAGGATAAATCAGAAGGCAACACATACCGTATAGCAGATGGCAAGGGTCATAATCTGCCAGGCAATGACGCCAAACAGGAATACAGGATATTTCTCAGGTCGCCGGAAGGAATATTGTATTACCTGGGTGAAATACTGCGCGCAGAAGTCGATAAAGGTTACGTGCCTATGATCGAGGTTTGCGAATCAAGACCACCTGTCCCGTTGTTTGTTGTTAACAAGTCAAGTGACAAGGATAATTTACCGGTTGTCAGTGTAGATTACGAGGGAAGTAAATACTCTATTCCTGGAAACCTGGCAACCGACCCCGCCGATGGATGCAGTGGAGACCGATCGATGCAAGTACTGACTTTTGTCTCACAACTTATTGCCGGACAAAAAGCCGGCATGAATGTACCTGTTACAGGTGCAGTAACCGCCGTCGGTCGATGATGAGACCCGGCCGCAGTTTGAGCCCATTTCAAGGATGATTATCAGATGAACCTTTTAAAGCGACTTTCAAACCTGAGCCTTTCCACACACGTCATCATTGCCCTGCTCTCAGGCATTGCCACCGGCCTGTTCTTCGGGGACCGGGTGGCATTTCTCGACACCGCCGGGATCGCCTTCATCAAGCTGCTCCAGATGACAGTCATTCCCTACATAGCCACTTCGCTCATGCTCGGCATCGGCAGCATGAGCAGCGAGCAGGCGAAGGGGATCGCAGCCAAGGTCGGCATGCTCACCCTGGTCATGTGGCTGCTCGGTTTTGCGGTCATCTTCCTGACCCCGCTCACCTTCCCCCACCTGCAAACGGCATCGTTTTTCAGCGACACGACGCTTCTGCCCCAGAAAGAGGTTAATTACCTCGACCTGTATATTCCGTCCAATCCGTTCAGATCCCTCTCCGATACGGCCGTACCGGCGGTGGTGCTGTTTTTCGCAGCGGTAGGCGTGGCGCTGATCGGGACTAAGGATAAGGAGCGTCTGCTGGCGCCTCTTGAAACCTTCTCCGCTGCGCTCAGCCGGGCAACCAAGGCAGTCATGCGGTTGATCCCGTTCGGGGTATTCGCCATCTCGGCGGCCACTGCCGGCACCATGAGTCCCGAGCAGTTTGACCGGCTGTGGATCTTCTTCGCTGCCTACATTGTCACGGCCCTGCTGCTCTCCTTCTGGATACTTCCCCTGTTCCTCACCACCTTCACGCCGTTCCGTTACCGCGACGTTGTGGGAATTTCCCGCAATGCGCTCGTTACGGCCTTTGTGACCGGCAACCTGTTTCTGGTGCTGCCTCTCCTGTCGGAGGGGGCCAAGGAACTCTGCCGGAAATATTTCCCGGACTGTGCAGAAACGGAGGACTATGCGGAAAGCATCATACCGATCAGTTTCAATTTCCCCAGCCTGGGGAAGCTGTCGACACTGATCTTCATCCTGTTTGCCGGGTGGTTCACCGGCCGGCCGGTCCCGGTGCAGGATTATCCCCTTCTTGCCGTGAACGGACTCATGAACTTTTTCGGCAGCGCCAATCTGGCGGTACCGGCGCTACTGGACAGCATCCGTGTGCCGACCGACCTGTTCCAGCTCTTCGTGGTTGCGCGGCTTGTTACCGACAAATTTTCCAGTCTGCTCTCGGCCATGGGGCTCCTTGTGTTGACTCTCGGCGCGATAACCCTGCTGACCAGGAAGTCCCGGCTGCGGGGCAAAGAGTTTATCGTCTTCGGCACTGCTTCACTGGCCGTTGTACTGGTGGCCGTTTTCGCCACCCGCATCGTTCTGGCCCGGACGTTCCATCCCGAATACACACTGGGCAAGGCTCTGATGGAGATGCAGGTTGCCGTTGCCAATGCGCCTCCCGTGCTTCCTCCGTCTCCTGAAAGCAGGAGCGCCGTCCCTCCTGGCGGGCCTGTTTCGATCAGCGCGATTGTCAAACGCGGGGTATTGAAAGTCGGCTACAACCCCGACCAGGTGCCGTTCTCCTACCACAACAACCGCCAGGAGCTGGTCGGATTCGATGTTGCCCTGATCGGCCGTCTCGCCAACAACCTGAATCTGCCGGTGGAGTTCATCCCCTACGACCCGGACCAACTGGCAGCCGATCTGAACGGCAGCCGCTTCGATGTGGCCATCTCCGCGCTGCAACTCAGTCCGGACCGCCTGGTCAATCTCAGCTTCACCAACCCGGTGCTCGAACTGACCATGGCGCTGGTGGTCAAGGGGTATCGCCGGGAAGAGTTTTCGAGTCCGGAGAAGATTCACAAGGCCGGACGGCTGGTGATTGCCACGGTCGGTGATTACCCTGTCATGGACAGGCTCAGGAAGAACTACAGCAATGTCGAGTTCGTCCGGATCGATTCGGATCGGCAGTTCTTTGCGGGGCAAGAGCGGTTTGACG
>JBGQLM010000151.1:0-9667 GCA_041500085.1 Geobacteraceae bacterium | reverse complement strand
CAGGAAGCGCGCCCGGTCGAGAAATTTCTGTTCCAGGGTCGCCTGGTGCAGCTCTATGAGTCCCCAGATGTAAAAGGCGTAATCTTCGAGGAAAGCAGGAATATCGGCTTTTTCCTGATGGAAACTGCGCAGCAGCCTCCCCTCGGGGGTGGTCAACTGCATGTCGATGAAGGCTGCGGCCCGCTGCGCCGCCGACAGGTAGCGCTTCTCGCCGGAAACGGCGTAGCCCCTGGCCAGGGCGGCGATCATGAGGCCGTTCCAGGCGGTGAGTACTTTTTCGTCCCGGAACGGCCGGATCCGTCTTTCCCTCACCGCGAGAAGCATCTGCTGCCAGCGTTCCAGGTCGGCCAGGAGCAGCTCCGGGAGTACCCCCTCACCGTCGGCAAACTCCTCCGGCGCAACAGGGAGGTGAAGGATGTTCCGCCCCTCGAAATTCCCTTTTTCGGTGACGCCGAAGAGCCGGCAGAACAGCTGCGCTTCGTCATGACCGATGACCGCCGCGATCTCGCCCGGAGTCCAGAGGTAGCAGGTTCCTTCTTCCCCTTCGGTATCGGCATCCTGTCCGGAATAGAAGCCCCCTTCAGCTGCAGTCATCTCCCTCAGCACATAGGCAAAGATCTCTTCCGCCACCTGCCGGTAAAAGGGAATAGCGGTCGCCTGGAAAACATCGAGATAGACAAGGGCGATGAGGGCCTGGTCGTAGAGCATTTTTTCGAAGTGGGGGACGAGCCACTGCCGGTCGACGGAGTAACGGTGCAGACCGAAGCCGAGCTGATCGTAAATCCCGCCCTGGCGCACCATCTGCAGGGAATAAGCGGCCATGTCAAAGGCCGCCGCAGCGCCGGTCCTCTTCCAGTAACGCAGGAGAAAGGAGAGGTAGACGGCCATGGGAAACTTGGGCGCGTTACCGAACCCGCCACTGAGACTGTCGTACATCTGCGACAACTGCGCACAGGCTTTCTGCACCACCTCGGCGTCCGGAAACCTCCCTGAGAGCGGCTGAAAATGTCTGGCCAGTGCCTCGATGACGGAGTCGGAGCTCTCCTCCAGCTGTTGCCGCTGCTTGTGCCAGAATTCGGTCACCCTCTCCAGGACCTGGATGATCCCCGGCATCCCCATGCTCGGCGTGCGCGGCAGATAGGTAGCGGCAAAGAACGGCTTTTTTGCGGGAGTCATGAAAATATTGAGGGGCCAGCCTCCGCTGCCGGTCATCAGCTGCGCCACGGTCATGTACTGCTCGTCGATGTCGGGGCGCTCCTCCCGGTCCACCTTGATACAGACGAAGGAGCGATTGAACACCGCGGCTACATCACTTTCTTCGAACGCCTCATGCTCCATGACGTGACACCAGTGGCAGGTGGCATAGCCGATGGAGAGGAAAACCGGCTTGTCCTCAGCTGCAGCCTTCGCAAAGGCTGCCTCACCCCAGGGATACCAGTCGACCGGATTAGTGGCATGTTGGAGAAGATAGGGGCTCGCGGCGAAGATCAGCCGGTTGAACTCCGGCCCGCCGTCGGGCGGCAGCGTGCTCTTGTCGAGCTCGATCAGGCGCCTGATCCGTTCGTTTTCGTCCTGCCGATTATTGCCATTCATGGAGAGCTCCTTCAGGTCAGACACTCTTAAAGTATAGCGAGCCATTGCCTGCTGTCAAAATCCCCGATTCCTCCGGACGAAACTGGCGCGAAGCGGAATTTGTGGCATGCTATACAGATAAAGGAAGTTGGAGGTTTCCCATGACGATAACGGTCAAAAACTTCATAGCCGGAACATGGTCCGACTCGCCGTCGGGCAGGCGCTTTGCCAGCCTCAACCCTGGTGACAACCGCCGGACGGTCGCTACGGCGCCCCTCTCGGAGCGGGCCGATGTGGACCGGGCCGTGGCCGCAGCCCGTGCCGCCCTCCCCGGATGGCGCAGTCTGCCCGCGCCGCGCCGGGGTGAAATCCTCTACCGGGCCGGCGAGCTGCTTATCAGGAACAAGCAGCGGCTCGGCGAACTGGTCACCACGGAAATGGGAAAGGTGCTCACCGAGGGGCTCGGTGACGTGCAGGAGGCGATCGATATCGCCTTCTACATGGCCGGCGAAGGCCGCCGGTTCCAGGGGGAAACGGTTCCCTCGGAACTTCCGGACAAGGATTGCAAGAGCGTGCGCGAGCCACTCGGGGTCGTCGCCCTGATCACCCCCTGGAACTTTCCGATCGCCATTCCGGCCTGGAAGCTGTTCGCGGCCCTCATCTGCGGCAACTCCGTCATCCTCAAGCCGTCTTCGGATTCGCCGGCCTGCGCCGCAGCCCTGGTGGAGATCCTCGCCGAAGCAGGAATTCCCGGCGGCGTGGTCAATTTTGTATGCGGATCGGGTAAAGAGGTAGGAGAGTACCTCTTTACGCATCCCGACGTGGACGCCGCATCCTTCACCGGCTCCTGCACTGCAGGCGAGCGGCTGGAACGGCTCCTGGCACCACTGCACCGCCCTTTGGCCCTGGAGATGGGGGGCAAGAACGCCATCATCGTCATGGACGACGCCGACCTCGAACTGGCACTGGATGGGGCGCTCTGGGGCGGGTTCGGCACCAGCGGCCAGCGCTGCACGGCTGCCAGCCGGATCATCGTTCACGACCGGGCGTATGACCGTTTCACCGGACTGCTCAGCGAGAGGGCAAGCGCTCTGCGGCTCGGCAACGGTCTTGATGCCACGACCCAGGTGGGGCCGCTGATCAATGAATCCCAGGGGGAGAAGGTCCAGGGCTACATCCGCATCGGCCGGGAGGAAGGTGCCACGCTTCTGACCGGGGGCCACCGGGTCATGGAAGGCGAGCTTTACCAAGGCTTCTACATCGCTCCCACGGTCTTTAGCGAGGTAACGCCGGAGATGCGGATCGCCCGGGAGGAGATTTTCGGGCCGGTGGTGAGCGTCCTGCGCTGCTCATCCCTGGATGAGGCTATCAACATCGTCAACGATGTACCATTCGGGCTCTCCGCCTCGATCTACAGCCGTGACGTGAACGTGACCGCCCGGGCCGAGCGGGAGCTTGCGACCGGCATCGTTTACATCAACGCCTCCACCATCGGTGCCGAAGTGCATCTCCCCTTCGGCGGCTGGCGCCACTCCGGCTCCGGCCACCCCGAAGCAGGAGGCCGAGGGGGCGCCATCGACTTCTTCAGCAAGGTGAAGGTGATTTACCGGGATTACAGCGGCAGATTACAGAAAGCCCAGATCGACAAATAGGGAAGAATCGAAACGGCTTTGGGTCCACGAAAGACACGAAAAAACACGAAATTTAAAGTATTCCACCAGAGCAGGAATTCACCAGACCGGTTTCATCATGATGTTGCTTTTTTTACTGATTTTGTTCGTGTATTTCGTGCTTTTCGTGGACAACTGCTTTTTCCAGTTTAAAAGCCTTTCGTCGCGTCGTCGCGTCGTCGCGTGAGATATTTTTGGTTCCGGCTTGTCCTGCTCAGTCATGGAATAAACTTGAGGAGAAGCATCAATGTTCAAAAGTATCGACTATTACGATATCGAATCCGAGCTGAGTCCGGAGGCCCGGCTGGTCCGGGACACGGCCCGCGCCTTCGTGGAGCGGGAGTTTCTCCCGACCATCCGCGAGCACTACCGGGCCGGCACCTTCCCGCTGGACCTGGCGCCGCGCATGGGGGCGTTGGGGATGTTCGGCGCCAACCTCTCCGGCTACGGACTGCCCGCCATCGACAACATCTGCTACGGGCTGCTCATGCAGGAGCTGGAGCGGGGCGATTCGGGTTTGAGAAGCTTCGCCTCGGTCCAGGGAGCTCTCGTCATGTATCCGATTCTCGCCTTCGGCAGCGAGGCCCAGAAAGAGCGCTGGTTACCGCTGCTGGCAAGCGGCCGGGCCATCGGCTGCTTCGGCCTGACCGAGCCCGACCATGGCTCGGACCCGGCCGCGATGACCACCCGGGCGGTGAAGCAGGGGGACGGCTACCTGCTTTCCGGAGTCAAGATGTGGATCACCAACGGCGCCGTTGCCGACCTGGCCCTGGTCTGGGCCAAGCTGGACAATGAGATCCGCGGCTTCCTGGTGGAGCGGGGCACACCCGGCTTCAGCGCCAACGAGATCACCGGCAAGCTCTCGCTGCGCGCCTCTATCACCGCCGAGCTGGTGCTGGACGAGGCGCTGGTTCCGGAGGAAAACCTGCTGCCAACGGCAATCGGACTGAAAAGCGCCCTCAGTTGCCTCAACCAGGCCCGCTACGGTATCGCCTGGGGAGCGCTCGGTGCGGCCATGGCCTGCTTCGACGAGGTCCTCGTTCACTCCGGGGCACGACGGCTCTTCGGCCGCCCGCTCGCCTCCTTCCAGCTGACCCAGGCCAAGCTGGCCGACATGCTGACCGAGATCACCAAGGGACAGCTCCTGGCGCTGCAGCTGGGACGGCTCAAAGATGGGGGAAGGATGCGCCCCGAGCAGGTAAGCCTCGCCAAACGGAATAACGTACGCATGGCCCTGGAAGTTGCCCGGACCGCCCGCGGCATGCTGGGGGCAAGCGGCATCAGCGACGAGTACCAGAGCATGCGGCACATGTGCAACCTGGAGTCGGTCGATACCTACGAGGGAACCTACGAGATCCACACCCTGGCCATGGGACGGGATCTGACCGGGATCGACGCGATTTCGTGAAGCCTGAATCCGTGACGGTGAGAGCCGCATCGAACGGAACAGCCGGGGCTCATCGCCGTTTATGCAACTGCAGATATTAGTGCAAGGTGATCTGTGACGGTTACGGGATAAATTACTTAAAGCGCAGAAGCAGAGGCGTGTAGTGAGAAGCGGTTCTCACCGTCACGGATTTATAATACAGAAAATACGGGGAATTAATCATGAACAGCGAAATCATCGAGCGGAGCAACCGGGTCTTCACCCCTGCCTTCCATTTCTACCACCCGATAGCCATCGAGCGGGGGGAAGGGTGCCGCGTGACCGACGTGGAGGGGAAGAGTTACCTGGACTGCGCGTCCGGGCTCGGGGTTCTGAACATCGGCCACAACCATCCGCGGGTCATGGCCCGGGTAGCGGAGCAGCTGCCCCGGTTCGTCCATACGGGCGGAGTTTTCTACAACGAGACCACAATAGCGGCGGCGGAACTCTTGACCTCGATCACCCCGCCGGGGCTCGACCGGCTTTTCTTCAGCAACTCCGGCGCCGAGGCGGTGGAGGGTGCACTCAAGCTGGCCCGCTATGCCACCGGCCGCCAGGGGATCATCGCCTTCAGCGGCGCCTTCCATGGCCGTACCCTGGGCGCGGTGTCCGTGACCTCCAGCACTGCCCGCTACCGGGAGCGCTACCATCCCCTGCTCCCTTCGGTCTACCACTCCCCCTATCCCTTCTGCTTTCGCTGCCAGTTCGGCAGCAATGCCGAAGGCTGCACCCTGGCCTGCCTCAGGTATCTGGAGGAGCTGCTGCGCCACGTCATCAGCCCGCAGGAGGTGGCGGCGATCATCATCGAGCCTATCCTGGGCGAGGGGGGGTACTCCGCGGCCCCGCCCCTGTTCCTGACCGGTCTGCGCGGGATCTGCGACGAGCACGGCATCCTGCTCATCTTCGACGAGGTCCAGTCGGGGATGGGGCGCAGCGGCGACTGGTTCGCGGCCCAGAACTACGGTATCACCCCCGATATCCTGACCGTGGCCAAGGGGGTCGCCTCGGGCTTTCCCCTCTCGGCAGTGGTGGCCTCCAGCGCGCTCATGGAGCAATGGCCGACCTGGGCTCACGGCACCACCTTCGGCGGCAATCCGGTCTCCTGCGCGGCCGCCATCGGCACAATCGAGGCCATCCGCGATGACGGGCTGCTGCCGAGGTGCCGGGAGCTGGGAGCAAGGGTCCTGACGCGGCTGCGCGCCCTGCAGGCACAGTACCCGGTCATCGCCGACGTGCGGGGCATGGGACTGATGATCGGCGCGGAACTGGCAGAGAGCGACGGCACACCTGCGGGCAAAACCTGCGAGCGGCTTCTCGATGAATGTCTCAAGAGCGGCCTGATCATCATCAACTGCGGCCCGGAGCGGAACATCGTCCGCTTCATCCCGCCGCTGACCATGAGCGACGCGGAACTGGACGAGGCGCTGGACATATTCGCCAAGGCACTCGGGGCTGTAGCTTGAAAAACAGCACTCAGCCGCAGATAACAGCGGATAACTGCAGATAAAAATACGCCTTCTTTTATTGCGTCGGTTTAAACAGGTCAATCGTAGGGGCGAGTCATGACTCGCCCAATCGGGCGACGCATGCGTCGCCCCTACACCAGGGTTTCATCGCCCTGGAAACCGTCGGGACCAGGCCGGACTCTCCCTTTTCAACAGGGATGAGCTGCAGCGCTTTTCCCTCCTGCACCTGGATTGATAGCGGCCGCACAAAGTAGCCAAATGCGGAGAAGAACCGATGGAAGCCAAAACCAACAATGCTGCGGTCAAGTCAATCATGTCGGATTACATGGCCCTCACCGGAGTTCACCCCCTGGAGACAACCCAGCGGCGATATCTCTGGACGGATGCCTTTGCGGTCTGCAACCTGCTGGAGCTGTACCGCCAGACCAATGACCGGCAGTGGCTGGATCTCGCCCTCCGTCTCGTAGACCAGGTCCATCACATGCTCGGCCGCCACCGCAGCGACGATCCCCGCAGCGGTTGGATCAGCGGACTCAGCGATGCCGAGGGAGAGGCGCACCCGACCCTGGGGGGCCTGCGGATCGGCAAGAGGTTGAACGAACGCGGGGCCGGCGAGACACAAGACGAGCACCTGGAATGGGAACAGGACGGCCAGTACTTTCACTACCTGACCAAGTGGATGCATGCGCTCGGCCGCGTGAGCCGGATTACCGGGGACATGGTCTACGCGGACTGGGCAGTGGAACTGGCGCAGTCCGCGCACGCCGCCTTCACTGTCTCCCGGGGGGGAGCCGGACGAATGTACTGGAAAATGAGCATCGACCTTACCCGGCCGCTCGTCCCCTCCATGGGACAGCACGACCCGCTCGACGGTTACGTCACCTATAGTGAGCTGCAGGCTCTGGCTGAAGGGCTCGGACTGCTTCCCCGGTCCGTACTTAGGACCGAGATCGTCGCTATGGCCGCCATCTGCCGGGGAAGGGACTGGGTTACAGACGATCCGCTCGGCATAGGCGGCCTGCTGAGCGATGCCTGGCGGATCGCGCAGTTGACAGACCTGGGTCTCTTCATGGACAAGCTCCTGCTGGAGTCCGTTATCGATGCGGCGCTGGCAGGGCTTGCAGCATTCACGGAGAGTGCTCCCCTGAGAATTCCCGCCGCATACCGTCTGCCCTTCCGCGAGCTCGGGCTCGCGATCGGACTGAAGGGAGTCATGCCGCTCCGGGACTGGGCGGAGAAAAGTGCACAGCAAACGCCTCTCCGACGGAAGATTGTAACGCTCACGGGATTCCTGCCGCTGGCAGGGGAGATCGAGGATTTCTGGCTGGAGGGGAGCAACAGGGAGGCCGGAACGTGGCGCGAACACCGGGAGATCAACATGGTGATGCTCGCCACGAGCCTTGCCCCGGAGGGATTTTTGTCGATTTAGATGTAACTCTGCTCGGAACCTGAAGCGTTACATCGATCGAGTCTGTTTATCTGGGAACAAGTCATGAACCAACGCCCATGCAAGCCAGCCGTTCCGCGCCCTGCCGAAGATACGCTCCGCCGCACCATCTGCGAGCTCATCTTCGACCAGCCGCTGTCCGCCCGGGAGATATCCGTCCGGGCGCACATCATGGAAAAGGACGTTTACAGCCACTTGGAGCACATTCGTCAAAGCCTCCACGCCGGCGGCAAGCATCTGGAGGTGACCCCGTCCGAATGTCGTTCCTGCGGCTTTATTTTTACCAAGCGCGAGCGGCTGACACCGCCGGGGAAATGCCCCATCTGCCGCTGCGAGACCATCTTCGAGCCGCTCTTCGCTATCAGGCCGGGGAAGGAGCATGGTACATGACGCCCCAGTTCCATCCAAGCCTGGTAAACGGCCCCTTCGACGACCCGGCGGTCTATGTCGATTTCCTTTACGAACGGCGGGCGCTCCTCTTCGACCTGGGAGACATCCGGGCCCTCCCGCCCCGCAAGATCCTGCGGCTCACGCATATCTTCATCTCCCATACCCACATCGACCATTTCATCGGCTTCGACCATCTGCTCCGGCTCTGCCTGGGACGCGAAAAACGTATCCACCTCTTCGGCCCTCCCGGGTTTGTCGCCCAGGTGGAACACCGGCTCGCCTCCTACACCTGGAACCTGGTGGAAAACTATCCCTCCGACTTCACCCTGGTCGCTGCCGAACTCCATCCGGACGGCAGGAGCATCTCTGCCGAGTTCCACTGTTGCCGCAGGTTCAGGCGGGAAAGCGAGCGGACCGAGCTGCTGCACGACGGGATCCTTCTGGATGAGGAGACCTTTCGCCTCCGCGCCGCCTTTCTCGATCACAAGACCATCAGTCTGGCCTATGCCCTGGAGGAAAAAAGCCACGTGAACATCATGAAAAACCGGCTGCAGGAGCTGGGGCTGCCGACCGGACCGTGGCTGGGGGAGCTGAAAAGGGACATCGTGCGGGGAGATCCCGACGACCAGCCCTTCCGGGCCTGGTGGCACGCTGCGGAAGGGCTGGTCGAGCGCCACTACAGCCTTGGGGAGTTGAAGAAAGAGATCCTGCAGGTTGTTCCCGGGCAGAAGATCGCCTACGTCACCGACGCCGCCTACACCCCGGCAAATGCGGCCAGGATCGTCGCTCTCGCCCGTGATGCCGACTACCTCTTCATCGAGGCGACCTTTCTGGAAGAGGATCGTGAACGGATCGGCGAGCGGTATCATCTGACCGCACGCCAGGCCGGGCTGCTGGCCCGTCAGGCGGGAGTCGCCCGGGCGATTCCGTTTCATTTTTCACCCCGCTACCTTGGGCTGGAGGACAAGCTGAGGGAGGAGATGGGACTATAACGGAAAAGGGATGATCACCATCCGTCAGACAGTAAGTATTTCGCGCAAAATGACGGTGAACAGCGTCTGCTGGTCTCCTTCCGTAGCGGCAATGGCTATTTCCATCTGGCTCAGTCTGCCGCGGAAACCGCGTACCGTCTGGAGGGAGCTCTCTTTTACCAGCCTGGTCCTGCCGTCTTTCAGGCTTGTGGCGAAAAGTTCGTTCCTGGCAGCTTCATCGATAACGAAATCGAAGATGCTTTTGCCGAGCAGATCCTTGCGGGATACACCGAAAAGCTTCTCGGCCAGCTGATTCGTTATGATTATCCTGCCATCCTGCAGGCAAGTGACCACTGCTGAGGGGACCATCTCGATAACTGAACGATAGCGGGCATCCGCTTCGGTACTTTGCTGGTTTTTTTGCTCCAACTCCTCCATCAGGTCATTAAATGAGCCGACAAGGGTGCCGATTTCGTCATTGGTCAAGCGGGGCAGGCGTTCGTCATAGGAACCGGTCCGGGTAACCCTGGAGATGGATACGGCCAGTTGCTTCACCGGGTCGAGGATGCTCCGGCGAAGGATCCACCCCATAGCGAGGATTATGATACAGAAAATCACCGCCCGGTCGAGCAGATCCTGCTTCAGGTTGGCGCCGATCTGCCGGTAGAGGTCAGCCATCGGAACGGAGACCGACACCGCACCGATGACTTCGCCCACCTTGTAGT
>JBGQLM010000150.1:0-9842 GCA_041500085.1 Geobacteraceae bacterium | reverse complement strand
CACCAAGGATTTTATCTGGGTTCGTTATGTGCCCTGATACTGTCGTTACTGGCAAAATCCACCAGCGTGATCTTCCCGTTGGTTCTTGTAGTCTTCGATCTCTGTTTCCAGCAAAAAGATAATCGAAGGATTCGGCTGCTTGATAAGATTCCGTTTTTTATCGTGGCCTTCGTTACCGCCTTTATCGCCATGAAAAGCCAATCTCCAGGGATTGGCGGGGGGCGCGCTTCCTTTCATGGCGGCACTCCTTTAACCACCCTGTTTACCATGCTGCCGGTCTTCGTCCGCTACCTCGGCATTACCTTCTGGCCGACACATTTGAGCGCGGTGTATGCGCCACCAATAAAAACCGGCATTGATCTCGATGTCGCCCTGGCAGCAACTGCGCTGGCACTTGTCGTTGCGGTGGGGATTTTCCTCTTTTATCGAAAGCGTGACCTTTTATTCTGGTTTATACTCTTTTTCCTTGGACTTTTACCGGTATCCCAGATTATTCCGCTGGTAACCCTGATGCATGACCGCTATTTGTATTTGCCGATGCTTGGGGCTTCAGCATTTTTTTCTCATGTTGTTTTCCTGTCCATCAACAAGGACAGTAAACGGTACGCAATAGTGAATACAGCCGTTCTCCTGGCTTTCTCGGCAGTTCTAAGCTATTACCTCATTTCAACCATACAGAGAATCCCTGTCTGGAAGAATGAGCACACTCTCTGGCAGGATGCGGTCCTCAAGGTTCCCGACTCACCTAAAGCGCATTATATGTATGCTCACATTCTGGACTACGAGGGAAATAACGATGAGGCCATAGGAGAATACGAGATAGGACTCAAGCTTTCTCCCTCTCTTTTCGAACGTTATTCCCTTGCACGTTTATACCAGAAAATGAATTTATCGGAAAAGGCTGTCGAACAGCTTCTGATTGTTCTTTCGGAAAAGCCCGATTTCCAGGATGCACGCAATGAACTTGCTCTTATTTACATGAATAAAGGGATGGCGGATCAGGCTATTGAACAGTATAATCTAGCTCTGCGATACCAACCGGATTGGGCAAAGGGGCACAACAACCTGGCGGTAGCCTATGCAAGAAAGGGCCTCAAAGACAGGGCACTGGAGCATTTCGAAATGGCGGTAAGATTGAACCCGCGCGATCCCGAATACCACTACAATCTGGGCAGCGCCTATCTCGAAGAAGGCTCAAGGGACCGGGCTTTTGAGGAATTTCAGATCGCCGTGCAACTTGATCCCACCAATCCGGTTTTAAGTAGTAAATTCGCTGAAATATCAGGAATGAAAACCAGACGGAATGGTGCGAAAGGGCAATAAACAATTTAACAGGGTGGAAGCCCGGCTCGCCATGGTTTTCTCTTCAAGAAGTATCCTCAGCCCTTGCGTAAAAACGAGGCGCGAGGTGGGGATATTTAGTCGCCCCTGAAAAAGTATAACCAACTGTTATAATTTTAAATCCCAAAAACAGAGTTGGAGGATCTTATGTATTTTTTTAATAAATTAACGTTTCTCATCTTAACTGTTACAGTAGTATCTATCCCAATCCGCGGTTTTTGCCTTGAAGGCCAAAGCTCGAGTTCACCTGTACTGCAAATTCTACGAGAAGGTAAGGCGACTCTCTCTATCGACAAAAAAAGTATACTGGATGAACAAGGTAAAATTATTGCCAGTCAAATACCCTCTCCTGTTAAAAAAGGCAGCTCATCCGGTTCCAAAACCACTCCGATCTGTAACTCTGTATGCGCCATAATTGAAAAGCAGTGTTATGCCGATATTAATGGTTCTGTTCTATGTATAAACGTTTGCAAGAAAGAACAATTTAAATGCGAATAATGCCGTTGTCCGCTAAAGACACCGCTATGGTTTCTTGTCAGCCTTCATATTCTTCAGGGCGTCTTTCGCCAGGGTAAAACCCTGATCCAGAGCCTTCTGGAACCAGTTCCTCGCTTCTTCATCATCCTGTTTCACCCCGTCACCACTGATATAGAGCAGGCCCAACCGGTACTGCGCCGGGGCGAACCCTTTCTCGGCAGCTTTACGGTACAATGCAGCCGCCTGTTTTCGATCCACCGGAACCGCTTCGCCCATATCGTACATTTCGCCCAGTTTGTACAAAGATTCAGGGTCATCTTTGGTCTTGAACTCTTTGAATGCCAACTCATAGTCACCGAGGAGATACGCTTTCCAGCCAGGCGAAAAAGTATCCCAGGCCTTAAGGCTATCCAATAAATATTTAGCCTGGCTGGTTTCCGATCTATAAGCGTTATCATTGAACCTGACCACCAGGTCGCGTAATATTTGCTCAGCCTTTCCCATGTTACCATTCCTGGCGTAGTATTTGCCGGAATTCAACATCATATTTGCTGTGTTTTTTCCGTTAATCTCGGTAAAAAAAATGCAGCTCTTACTGTCCCCGCGCGGTTTCATGTTCGGGTCGTAGCATGTTTCGCGCATCGCCTTCATATAAACATCCGCTTGGGTAACTTTGTCATAAACATCTGCAGGCAGTCCTTTTGCACGGATCATTGCATTCTGTTCACGCAAAAGGTCGCTGACAGCTTGTGTATTTGAGCGCAAAACTCCCGAAACTCCACTGTTGGAAGCAGCACAGCCCATCACTACCAACGCGGCAAACAGCAAGACAATCTTTGACAGTGTTCCTCTCTTCATCTATTTCTCCTTCGGGTTCTTATTTTATCATGGTCAACTCTGTTACATTAATTTTAATGTTAAGGTCACATACTTTGAAGGCTAATTGAGGTGGTAGGTATAAATATAATATGTTTCCGCAGGCACAGAACCCAGTACAAATGGTAGCTGCCCCCAGCCGTCTGAGTAATAACCGGCGCCCATATTACCATTCATGGTAGTTAACCAGTGCAAGGGTTCAATTCTTAATTCGGTTAATGGCAAGACATGATGCTCATCCATGGGATGTATGTAACTGTTATTTAAGGGTACGATAATAATATCTCCATCAGATACGGCTGGTCGATTAACATCTAAGGGCTTTGATCCACGCCTTTCCATATAGTACTGGAATCCCCAGTGACCTTGGAACCAAATAGAGTTTGGTGATCCCCGATACGTATCATTAATTACCTGAGCGGCTTCCCGTGCAGTATTTGAGAACTTATAATCAGCCAGGTTAACAGATAGTGCCGTTAATAAAGATAGTGCTAACAGTAACGTTATCCACCGCAAATTCCTTTTATCACCGAATATATTTCCATATTCGAAACGCCGGATTAATACTATTCCAACTGCCGGAGCCATTGGAAGTATATTCCGACCACTTACAGTCCAATTTAAAAAACACGAAAAAATAAAAGTCCCTGCAATCCATAGAAACAATAATGCCGAATCAGCGTTTCTCTGTTGCCACAAATCTATAATTGCAAGCACGAGAATATTCATCCCTGCTACGGACAAAACAAGAAACTGGATAACCAGGCTCCAGTTAACATTATTAATGTCTGTAATTGAATATCTGTCATTGTTTTGTAAAATAATTAAGCCGATAAACACTACTGTTGATACGATAATTCCGTTGATTATATTCTTTCTTGTCCATAAGAGAGGCGTATAAAAGAGCGCAGTGATTATACCTCCGCCACTGAATGCGAGTGTAGATAAAACTTTAGAAGCGTAATTTCCCCCTACACGGAGATTGGAGGCATAAGAAACGGCATTTACAAGTAAACCTTTACCATAAAGTTCATATGTTATCCACTGATACATACCAAGTATAGCTATTGGAATTAAGAGGAGCAGCATCCAACGCTCCGGACGGCGTCTATAAACTATGGAATATACCAGCAACAGCGGTATGAGCGACATCCCGTAATATTTCGTCAAGCCACAGAATCCGATAAGAACTGTGGCCAGAAGCAAGGCAACCGGTTTGTCATTTTTTATGCCGTACATCCAAAAATAGACCGACCACACCCAGAATGACAACATCATCACATCGCACATAATATTTGTACTGGACAGAAGAAAAACAGGCGTGAGTATACCGGTTAATGCAGCTGTAAGCGGATGAGAACATAGACTTTTAGATAAATAATAGATGCCTGCGGCAGCAACCAGTGAGTTTGCTATAAATGCCAGATGAATCGGGACTTCACTCCATCCGAAAAAATATGCAATCAATGCTGTGTAATAGGAGGCAAGGGGTGGATTTTGGGTAATCAAAGAGAAAGGCTTCTCGTAGCCTTCCCAATTAACTGAAAATCCATAAAAGTCGAAAGGATTATTTTGTATATGCCGCGCACACCAAAGAAATAAAGGGTCATCTATGTTATATGCTTTATTAACAAATGGAACGAGGCAAGCTAAAGTAACGCAAGCAACAATAATTATTGACAACGCAGGAGAATATTTGTCTGTTTTGTCATCGATCATATGCAATTTTCCCGTTACTGGTAATCTTCTTAAACCTGAAATACTGCGATCTTTCCCTTGCCGGATTGCCCGTAAACATCGTTAAGGACCATGTCCTGTCCCACGCCTGATAGTGTTGCTGATCAGTTCATAATTTTCCTTGATCGAGGCATCATCCGGTTTTACAGCCATGGCTTGGCGCAAATAAGACTCGGCTTTCTTCAGGTCTCCCCTATTGTAAGCAAAAAATGCCAATTCGTTGAGTGCCGCAATGTTTTTGCCGTCCAGCTGAAGAAGGGCAGTAAAGGTCTTTTCCGCCTCCGCTGCCCGGCCTAGATCAATCTGCACCAATCCTATCTTTTCAAGTATAGCCTCCCTCTTCTCCCCGAAAGGAAGTGCCTTCTCAAAATAGAAGAGTGCGGATTCGGGTGCGTCGATCAATCGGAAGAAAATGGCCAGTTTGAGATAATCCTCTACTCTCCGCAACCGGAGGTGACTCGTAGTAACGGCAAAATCAACCGAAGGAGGGGAAGTCTCTCCATCAGCAGGCATCCAGAAGGACGCTGCATTGTCGAAGTAAACCAACCGCCAACGGTGGTCGTTATGAAGCTTGGGGAGAAGTCCCTGCGCCTCGGTAGACTCGTGCGAAAGCAGCACTCCGCGGATACCGTATGTGGTAACCAGCCATTCCCATGCCTGCGGGTCAAAGGGCGTCTGGAAAATAGCCGTCAGGACCTTTTCGTCATATACCTCCCAGCGGCCGTCGATCAACGGGAGGAATCCATTATAAAGTGAAAATCCCCCGAGAGAGTTGGAGTTGTATATCTGCCCGTGGAAGCTGATCCGGCGAAGGAACGCGGGAAGCTCATCGGGGAAGCTTGACGACGATGTCCCCAGACCGACACGGATCGGATAATTCAGGAAGAGATAGTATCTCCCGGAGAGCGGCAACCAGATGGCCATCAACAGGGATACGACGGTTATTCCCTTCACAGCGGCGGGGAGTATCAAACGCGGCAGGCAGATACGTATATATTCAGCCAGCAGGGGTGCCGCCGTCAAGGCAAAGAGAGGGATATTACGTCGGGCGCTCACCGCGACGATACCAAAAGCAGCAACTATGAGCATTCGTGCATACGGCACGCGCCGTTTAAGGAACACCGGCACAGACGTAACGACGACCGCCAGCAGCAGGAATCCAAAAAACCAGACATCTGGAAACGATCGGACCTGTGCGCTGAAGGACGGAATAAGTTCCGGCAAGGTTTTGAACACCTCCGGAGCTGTCGGTCCTGCTTCTTTCATGAGAAGCAGGGCGTAACTCCAACCGCCGAAACCGAAGGGGGTCACCAATGTGGCAGCCGCAAGAAGTGCCACGAGAAGCGCCGCAGCAGGCAGATCGGGAGCCTTATCACCGCGCCACCGATTGACTGCAGCCACGAGGAGATAACAGCCTGCCATAAATGGGCCTATGACGAACAGCCCATGGGAATTGCTCCAGATAACCTGCAGGAGGAAAAGAACGGCAAGGTCGGCAGCAGATGAATACTTTCCCTTTTGGAGACGGAGATAAAACAGGATAACCATCAAACAGGTGACTACGTCGGGTCTGGGAGTGAACCGGTCGCTGCATGCCATGGCGGCACAAAAAACGAGGATACAACACGCTGCAGGGAAAAGCCGGTGACGCATGGCCCGGTAACAAAAGAAAAATGACATGCCCCAGAGGGCCACCATCACCCCCCCGACGCCCCTCATCCCCGCCATCCGGTCTGCAAAGGCAAGGAGCACCTGAAAGAGCCAGTGCGAATCATGGTAGCTGCGCCCCATGGCAGCGGCGGCAAAATGGTCGTATCTGGGGATCGTCAGTTGCGCCAGGATGTCTCTGCCGATAGCCACCTGCCACCATGTGTCCGCATCGTGAATCTCTCTTAAGAGAAACGAAGCGATTGCCACAATCGTGGCAATAAGGAGGATACGGTCGAGCAGGTCATAACAACTCCCGTCTTCTCCGACCTTTTTCGTTTCCCACTTTTCCCGGGAGAAAAACAAAGCCGCTCCTTTCGCCTTACGATCACAACAAATGGTACGCATGCACTTCTGCTCGTCAATCAGTATCTGCCTTGATGAACAGCATCAGGAGTGACCGGGTGAGTGCACAAGACAGTTAAAAATTACTTCTCCCCCCAGCGGGGGGAGGTTGGGAGGGGGGATCAGTGGAATTTGCAGCCTTTTTCCCCCTCCCTGACCCTCCCCCGCTGTGGGAGGGGACCTGTTTGAGCTGATTAGCGGAAGATTGACGCTAATCAGCTATTTCATGATAAATGATTTCTTTGACTTTCACGTGCACCACTCCCTTAATCCGGTCGTCGGTAACTCTCCAGTTCAGCCCTCAGCAATGCGTTGTCCTGGGCCAGGTCTTTCACTTGGTTGGCGAGCTTTGAGATCTTGATGGAAAACTGCACGGCGATGAGCATCAGGAAGATGATCGAACCGATAAACAGGGTCGTGGTCGGCAGTTCAGCGCCGATCAGCCTGGTGAGGGCAACGAGCCAGTCATACCTGATGACCAGAACTAACATGGTGAAGCTGGTCGCCAGCCAGAGGACCGAATACTCTTCCCTGAGCCGTCTTTTCCTCACCATGTCGATGGTAAAGACAAAGACCAGAAGGGACGTGATCAGGGCGAAGATCTGTTGTCGCACGGGCATTGCTGGACTCCTTTCAGGGACCGCTCACGGAATACCGAAAACCTGTCATCGGATTCTTGCGGCGGCTTCCGTGCACTATTCCCCGGGTTCTCTCGGTATATCCGCGCGGCTGATAATATTTTTGACGAGCAGGACCGTAAGTAAGCATATACCGGGATAATAAGTCAGGAAATTTCGATAAATCGCGGTGTTGAACATCAATCGGCCGGAAAAGAATACCGTGAACACATAGAGTGAAAGAAAGAAAAACGCAAAGCAGGTTATAGGAATGAGGAGATAAACAATCTCT
This sequence comes from Geobacteraceae bacterium, assembly GCA_041500085.1. Lineage (GTDB taxonomy): Bacteria > Desulfobacterota > Desulfuromonadia > Geobacterales > DSM-12255 > VEOV01. The sequence goes on along the minus strand of JBGQLM010000150.1, from coordinate 2,450 downwards.
TTGGTTGGACGTCCATTCAAAATAATAAGAATGGGGAAGAACACAAAGAAAACATTAAAATTCTGAAACATCAAAATTAATGACGCAACTTTGTAAAGCATTTCTGGACGGAAAGTCAGCTTGAAGGTTACATAATCAGCGCCATACCCCAGAGAATGGGAAAATTTGAAGACAAACCATGGAGCGGCCAAAAGAAGACAACTCGACAGAGAGAGTATCGTTTTTCTGATATCGCTTTTATTCATTTTGCTCCGCCATAAAAACAATACAACGGACAGCATCAAAGGTAAGACGAAAAAAGTTGCTTCATCTTTCGTGAAGAGCGCCGCTGCCGAGAATAGTCCCAAGACTGGCCAATACTCCGACCTTCCTCTCATGGCGGCCAGGAAAGCAGTCAAGGTAATAAGGATGTACGCGCTCAGAGGAACGTCGCTATATGGTTCTACCGCATGGACTGCGATTAGAGGTGAACTCAGAAACAATGCGACAATCACGAGGGAAACCAGACGGGAGACCTCACGTGTTGCGACAAGATAGAGGTAAATGGTTATGCAAAGAAGATAAACGGGGCTCCAGAACTTGGCATATACTTCATCAAATCCTCCCATCCATAGACTTAGCCAGACTTGCATGAGTGGGTTATGGGGAGGATAATTGATGTTCCGGTCGAGAACTCCTTTGCCGAAAAAATCAACAGCTGGGACATTCAGCAAAAGGCTTTGTGAATAGTAAAAGGCCTTCGCACTTGCAGACCAGTTGGCAAATGAATCCCATGCAAATATCGGTCTCAGGTAAGTTTCCATGAATACGGTGCCGAGTTTCACTCCTATCGCAACCGTGATAACTATCAATATTATTTTTTTGATCCAGCTCTTTTCAGTGAAAATGATCTCCTTTATAAGATCGAAAGAAATCCCTCCGAGCAGGGTTTTTCTTCTCTTCCTGACCGCCAGATATAATCCTGCGATTTCCAGCATCAACGGGGCCAAAATGTGCCAGAGCGTCAAAGGCACCCCCATAAGAGCCAGCAGAAACATCTGCACTGTTAAAAGACTCATCCCCAACGGAAAAGCAAGACAGAGGCGTTCCAGCACTCCTGCACCCGTCTCCTCGTGGAGGAAATAGGAAATAGTCATAAATCCCAGTAATGTCGGCACAATGAGGGCAATGAATGTAACAATCATTTTATTCTCAGTATGAACGCTCGAGGATCGTAGATAAATATCAACTCAGCATTTTCAATCTTTTTATCGTCATGGATAAAAGTTTTCGAGTTGACATCATAATATGCGTAATTGTCATATAAAACCAACACGTACTTGGCATCGGCTCTGTTACGTTTGGGAAGCAAATAGTACTGAGACAATAACCTGGTATAATCATCGGTAGAATAAACCGTGTAGTCATTATCCCCCAAATAGTTTCGTGCCATGGTTATAAGATCGTAAAAAGGACCACCGAATATCTTCGTCTTTTCCTCTGAATTGTGCCCCCAGTACGTCTTAAGGTCATGAAAAAACCAGCCGTACCACGTGTTTTCGGAATAGACAAGGTATGAAACCCCGGAACAGAAGAACGCAACGAGCATAGATTTCTTTAGCGCAGGGATGAAAGCATACCCTTTGCGGACGAAATAAGATGTTGCCACAACGATTACAATACCGATTACCATATAGAGTGCTGCCACAAATTCCGTAGGGATGGGAATCCAACCATTGATGGTAGCGCCATTCATCGGTTCGGTCTTGAATATGTTATAGAGATCGAATTCCATTTTTTAACCTACCAGTTAAATGGCAAGGGTGGCGATAATCAGAAACAGGATGATCAGGCATCTAGTACGCATCGGTCTCTCCAGCGGTAAAATCATATCGGTTCCCTAATCCCCCGCCCCCCCCTTTTCCTTCCTGCGCAACAGGGTCACCACAATGGAGAGGAGCATCTTGAAAATGTAGTAGAGCGGCTTCCAGCCGCTGTGCATCGACTTCCCTTCAGCGTTTGCATACATTCTTACAGGGATTTCCCGGATGGAGAAGCCGGCCCGGTGGATGGTTATAAGCATGTCGGCATCGGGATAGTCACAGGGGAAGACTTCGGTGGTGAAATAGTGTATGACCCGCCTGTTGAAGGCCTGGTAGCCGGAAGTCGAATCGGTGATCCGGGTGCCGGTGACCAGGGAGACCACCTTCCGGAAAAACGCCATCCCTATCCTGCGGGCCAGCGACGGATCATAACTCGCGACCTCCAGGAAGCGCGAGCCGATGGCGAAGTCGGTCTCCCCAGCCATGACCGGGGCCAGCAGCGTCGGGATATAGGCGGGGTCGTGCTGGCCGTCGCCGTCGATCTGGGCGAGGAAATCGTACCCGTTGGCAAAGGCGTACTTGTAGCCGGTCTGGATTGCCACCCCGTACCCCATGTTGAACGGATGCGATACCACCGTCGCGCCGGCT
>JBGQLM010000149.1:0-10430 GCA_041500085.1 Geobacteraceae bacterium | reverse complement strand
TAACACTGCTAAGAACGAGGTAGGCCGTGAAATTGTTGCCAATATCGTTGCACTTGGTGCAATGGTTGCCCTTACCGGTCAGGTGAGTCGCGAGAATGCTGAGAAGGCAGTTCTTTCCAGCGTTCCCGAGGCATTTCTTGAACTCAACAGGAAAGCCTTCAATACTGGCTTTGAAAGAGCTCTGGCTGCAAGCAAGTAAACTGTTACAATAAATATCAGATAAAAGCCCGGCTCATCAGCGCCGGGCTTTTTTATTGATTTATCCTCGCCTGCAAGCTAAGATTTATGTCATTTTTCGTGGGGGGAAGGTGCAGGAGATTCTGAGGGATTATCTGACCATTCACGGCTACTGGGTCCTTTTCCTCTGGACTTTTCTTGAGGGTGAGGCAGGTCTGATCCTTGCCGGATTTCTCGCTTTTGAAGGATACTTTACTGTTCCTGGCGTTATTGCGATTGCCTTTGCAGGTGCTTTCTGCGGAGATCAATTCTACTTCTATGTTGGTCGCCTGAAAGGGAAATATCTGTTCAGGCACTTTCATTCTTTTGCGAAAAAGCTCGGCAAGGGCCTCAAGCTTATTGAGAAGTACGGAAACCTGGTAGCCTTCTCATCCAGATATACCTATGGATTCAGGATTGTCCTGCCGGTTATTCTCGGCATGACACCCTTCTCCTCATGGAAGTTTCTATTCCTTAACGTTGCAAGTGCGCTTACCTGGTCGATAATTTTCACTCTGGCAGGATATTCCTTCGGCAAGAGCGCCTCTTTTTTTGTCGGTCAGGATATCAAAAGGTATGAACAGTATCTCTTTGCCTTTCTCGCAAGTATAATATGCTTTCTCTGGCTCTGGCATTTCTACAGGGACTGGAAGCTCAGGTCTCCGGCACGGATCCGGCTGAAGCGGATGAAAGGGCATAAGGACAAATGTTGAAAGGTGTCAATATGGACAAGGTCATGATTATAGACGACAGCAAGACTGCTCAGGCTATTCTTGCGTCGATTCTGGAAGCTGAATATCTACTCGATATAAAAGATGCTGCTGTTTCAGCAATTGCGTCTATAGAATCCGCTCTCCCCGATCTGATCCTGCTCGACATTCATATGCCGGAGATGGACGGATTCGAGGCGTGCCGGATTCTGAAGCAGAGAGAGCTTACCAAAGAGATTCCCATAATATTCATCACGACTCTGGATTCAGAGCAGGAAAAAGTCCTGGGCTTTGAGGCGGGAGCCGATGATTATGTCGTAAAACCGGTATATCCTCTTGAGCTCATTGCCCGGGTCAGGGCGCATATAGGGGCACGCAAGTCCAGGCTGCATGCACTTTCTATGGAGCGGATGTCCGTCTTCAAGGAGATGGCAGTTACGCTTTGTCACGAAATAAACAATCCGCTTACCTCTGTAAATGCCTATCTTCACCTGCTGCAGAGAGATTTTCCGGAGCTGGGTGATCGGGTGAAGGAAATTGTCACCGCCATTCAAGTGGAAACCGGCAGGGTATCGGAAATCATTTCAACCCTTTCCGAAGCTACTGCTGTGGCAACTACCATTTATCATCGTGATATCAGGATGTTTGATCTCAATAGATGCAACGGGAAAAATTGATCAGATGTCGACACGAACAGTAAAATACATGCGCAGTATCATCTCAGCCTGGTATCGCGCCCTTGACAGCTCTTTTGTCAAAATGATGTTTCTGATCGCGTTCATTTTCTTAATCGAGACTTTTGTAATGCTGGTACTGCATTACTCTCTGAATACCGATTCATACTTGCTGACCGTTTTTTTAGATGCTTTTTTCCTTGTAGTTTTCCTTCTGCCCGTAATCTACTATTTGGTGCTCAGACCGCTTTCTAAGCAGGTTGAAGAGTCGATTCTGGCTGAAAACTCCATGAAGGAATCGCTTGAACTTCTGAACGGGGTTTTTTCCTCGATCAAGGAAGCTGTTTTTATAGTTTCATCCGAGACCAGAGTAATTACAAATATGAATCAATCAGCAGTCACAATGTTTGGCTATGCCCGGGAAGAGATGCTGGGCAGGAAGACGTCTATGCTGCATGTCGATAACAACATGTACCTGAAGTTCGGTGAGATGATGGACGAGTCCTATCGAAACCGGGGTTTTTTTGAGACTACATTTCGTATGAGGAGGCTGGACGGCTCTACTTTTCCGTCAGAACACTCGGTAAAGCCGATTAATGCCGGGACCAGTCTCTGTCAGAGTCATGTCTGCGTCGTCCGTGATATCTCCGAACAGATCTGGCGAGAGGAGGAGATGTTCTCTCTCGCCCAGGAGCTGGTGACTCGTAACAAGTTTGTAGAATCGGTACTTAGAAATTTAAAGAGCGGAATAATCGTGGTAGATCATGATTATCGCATCAAGCTGCTCAATGAGTACGTTTCAGAATCATCCGTAGAATTGCAGGAATCTTTCCTCGACCGGAATCTTTCAGAGATCTGCCCGGAACTCTACGATGCAATTACTGCAGGAGTTTTTAGTGGCGAGATAACAGTTGCCTTGTTCAACACAAAAAAGATCATAGGTTTTGGATGTTTCGAGCTGAGCGGCGTTTACAACATCTCATCCGGATATATTATCAATTTCAAGGATCTGACCGAAATTGTAAAGATTCGCAAGGAGTTACGTCACAAGGAGCGACTGTCGGCTATGGGAGAGGTGGTTGCCAGCGTTGCTCACGAAATGCGTAACCCTCTTTTTGCCATTTCATCAGTGGCACAGATTCTTGAGATGGAGCTCTCTCTCAAGCCGGCGCAAAAGGAGCTTCTTGATTCACTCCTGAAGGAGTCGCGGCGTATAAACGATCTTGTTGAAGAGCTCCTTGACTCTACGCGGGAGCTCCGTCTGCTGAGAACCGCTGTCGAATTGAACGTTATCGTTGCAGAAACCTTCCTGGTTTTGAGGACGAACTCCGATGAGAAAAAAGTCACACTCAGAAAAAGTTCATTTGCCGAGCAGGTCATGATTCATGCCGATTCCCATAAACTCGAACAGGTACTGATCAATCTGGTTAAAAATGCGATAGAAGCTTCTTCGGAAGACTCTCTTGTCGATCTGACGATCGAAGAGGGTGTTGGAGAAGTTGTTGTTTCGATTACCGACAACGGAGAGGGTATCGCCCCGGATGTTTTCGAGAAAATCTTCGATGTCTTCTTTACTACAAAAAGGGGCGGGACAGGACTCGGTCTATCCATCTGCAGGAACATCATCGAAGCACATGAGGGCACACTGACCGCATCCAACAACCCTGGAAACGGTGCAACCTTTACGGTCAGACTTCCTTTTGACGGTGACAATCGATGAAAGCCTTGATCATAGATGACGAAGCCGGAATCAGGCTCTCTTTGAGTCATTTCCTCAAGAAGCGGGGCTATGAGACCCTGGAAGCTGTGAGCGGAGTCGAAGGGCTTGCAATTGCCCGTTCATCTCTTCCCGATGTTGTCTTCCTCGACAAGAAACTTCCTGACTGCGATGGCGAGGCTCTCCTTCCTTTACTCGTCACTCCTGAAGCTGAAACTTCGGTGATCATGATGACGGCCTATGTTGAGCTTGATGAGGCCGTGCAAGTCATGAAGCTGGGGGCTGAGTACTTTTTTGCCAAACCCTTTGACCTGCATCAGCTTGCCTTGGTCCTGGAAAGAATTGAAGAACGACACCGGCTCAAAAACGAGCTGCTGCATTACCGCAGTCTCAATGGCAACGTGGGGGCGTCGTCAACAGGAATGGTCGGGATTTCTCCTCATATCAACAGGATTCAGAGGCTTGTTTCATTGCTGGCAAGAAACAGTACGACTCCTGTTCTCATTCTTGGCGAATCCGGCTCGGGGAAGGAGCTCGTTGCAACTGCAATACACCAGCAGGGGATGTCATCCGGTCTGTTCGTCGAGATCAACAGTGCCGCGCTTTCCGAGACCCTGTTGGAGTCTGAGCTCTTCGGGCATGAAAAAGGCGCGTTTACAGATGCCTCAAAGATGAAAAAGGGGCTTTTTGAAATTGCCAATAACGGTACAATCTTCTTCGATGAGCTTGCCGAGATGCCTTTGGCTATTCAGGCAAAGCTTCTTAAAGTCCTTGATTCGAAAATATTTAGAAGAGTAGGTGGCGTTTCCGATATCAGAAGCAATGCCCGCTTTATAGGCGCGACCAACAAGGATCTGGGCGCCCTGGTCAAGAAAGGGTTGTTTCGTGAAGATCTTTTTTACCGGATCAATGTTCTCCCCATAACCATTCCGCCTTTACGGGAAAGAGGCCGGGATATAGTTCTTCTGGCTGAGCATTTCATAAGGCTTCTTGGCGAAGAGATGGGGAAGGCAAGAATGCGTGCGTCAGGCGAATTCATCCAGGCTTTGATAAGACACAACTGGCCGGGCAATGTACGCGAACTGAGAAATATCATCGAGCGTGCCCTGATCCTTGCTGAATCGCACGAGCTTTTGCCGGATCATCTTCCGGCTGAACTCAGAGTCAGCAATCCAGTTCCGGAAGGACGCGTAAGCGATGCCGAATTCCCGACCCTGCAGAAGATCGAAGACCAGCATATCAGGGCTGCACTTCATTTTACAGGCGGGAATCACTCGCGGACCGCCTCAATTCTCGGAATAAGCCGTTCCACTCTCCTGGTAAAGCTGAAGACGATCCAAGCTACTGTACAGTAATCGGGCATGTCCGGTTTTCGGGCAGTCCCTGAATCAATCAGTTGACCTCATTCCCTTCATCAGAAACCCGTTCAGCAATTTTCTTATTATCTTTGTAACTCCTCATGTTTGTAGCTTATCTCAACTGGCAGCCACCCTTGAAATCCAATTAAATTGCCGCCTCAAGTGCTCAAATATTCCGGAATATACCATAGTCGCGGCTTGGCACGCATAGTGCTTAGAAGGCATTCAGCAATTATGAATAATAAGGGGTGGTATATGAAGCATGATTCACTTAAAAAAATTCTCATTGTTGATGACGAGCAGTCGATCCTTCTTTCCCTTTCCCACCTGCTAAGGTGTGAAGGCGTCGAAGTCCTTGCCTGCAATGAGATCGAACAGGCGGAAGAGGCCCTGGCAAATTCGAGGTTCGATCTGGTAATCGCCGATATCAGAATGTCCGGGGTAAACGGTATCGAAGGTCTGGAACTGCTGAGCTATATAAGCGATAACTTCGACACCAAGGTGATGATCATGACAGGTTACGGGTCACCGGAAGTTGAAGCCGAGGCATATAAGCGCGGAGCCTGTTTTTACTTCAGGAAACCTCTCGAAATAACAAAGCTTCTGGAAAAGGTTTCGGCACTGGGAATACCTGTCAAGCACTGAGTTATAAATTGATTATTGTTGATTATTCTTCTTGAGATGCCAGGGGGCAAAAATGTTAAAAAAAGTATTGGTCGTTGACGACTCTTCACTGATTCATCAGATGTACAGGCTTGTATTGAACCGGTACAACTGCACAATTGCCGACGCCATGAACGGGCAGGAAGCCCTTGAAGTACTCGCAGTTCAGAACGACATTGAACTCATTCTTCTCGATATCAACATGCCGGTTATGAACGGGTTGCAGTTTCTGGAAAAGGCTTCTCCGCTTGGGATTGTCTCCAGAATTCCGGTAATAATTATCAGTACCGAAGGTAAAGAGGAAGATACGATCAGGGGGCTCAAGCTCGGGGCCAGAGGGTATCTCAAAAAACCGTTTCATCCTGCCAGTCTGCACGAAATGATCGAAAAAATCTTCTGTCAACCCAACAGCCTTCATGAGCGGGTAACCGCAACACTTTGACGTGAGGTAAGCAACTTTGAATGACATGGTCGATATCTCGGTTTTGATCGAAGAATTTCTTGATGACGCCACCGGCCACATTGAGGCTGTAGAGGTTGCCTTGATGGAACTGGAGAAGCGCTGGTCTGAGGGTGTACACGACGAAACGCTGATAACTCTGCTGCTCGGGAACCTTCACACTCTGAAGGGCAATTCGGGAATGATGGGCTTTACCCCGGTGCAACAATACGTTCACAGGCTTGAAAGCGCTCTCAAGCTCGTGCAGGACGGCACAGCGCCTCTCACGCCGGCAATTTTCGAGATATTATACTCTGCGGTAACGGCACTTCGTTCCAACCTCTCCAGGCTTTCCGCAGATCCCAAGGCCGTCCTTGACTTCAGCGATGAGTTACAGATGCTGGACTGCAATTTCTTCGGTCTGAACCCGCAAGCCGGACAAAACGTGGCGCAAGAGATCGAACCCAGGCTTAGAAACAAGGGAGAGGATCTTGCCTATATAACGCATAAAAGCACAACATTGAAAGTCGGTTTCGAGAAACTTGATGAGCTGCTTAATCTGGTTGGCGAGCTGGTCATCCATCGTACTGCCCTGAATGCTCTTGAAAAGAGGCTGACAGAGAAGGTCACCGACAGAGAGCTCCTTGATTCATTCAATGAAGCCAGTATCCTGATCGGCAAAAGCTCAACTGATTTACGTGAAGCGATCATGAAGGCAAGAATGCTGCCGATAAAGAGTGTGTTCCAGCGGTTCCAGCGACTGGTGCGTGATCACAGCCACAAATCCGGCAAGGAGATTTTGCTCAGGTTCGAAGGTGAAGAGACCGAGCTTGACAAGACAGTCATCGATGAGGTCGGGGAACCCCTGCTGCATCTTATCAGAAATGCTGCCGATCATGGTATAGAAAGCCCGGCAGAACGCCGTAAAATCGGAAAATCCCCTGCAGGCACAATAACCCTTAAAGCCGGCCATGAAAGCAATCACATCGTCATCTCGGTCGAGGATGACGGCAAGGGGATGGATCCCGATAAAATCAGAAACTCAGCCTTAGCCAAGGGATTAATCGGCATTGAAGAGGCTGCTGCTCTTTCCACGCAGGAAGTTCTTCAGCTTCTCTTCCTCCCGGGCTTCTCGACCAGTAACGAACTGACCGAGACTTCAGGCCGGGGGATAGGTCTCGATGTGGTGAAGAAGATCGTCACCTCTCTGAACGGAATGATCGATATCTCCGGTACAGTCGGTAGCGGCAGCAGATTCACGATCAAGCTCCCTCTTACTCTTGCCATCATAACCGCCCTGATGGTCGAAGTTTCCGGCGAGACCTTTGCCATTCCGTTGTCGGGTGTTATGGAAAGCATCCGGATCAACAGCGATGAGATCCATGATGTGGGCGGCAGCGAGGTGGTCAAGCTGCGTGACAGGCTCCTGCCCGTATACCGTCTGGACAGTTTTTTCTGGCAAAAGAGCCGTTCTGATAGGGGGCATGAGTACCTCGTCATTGTCGGCAGCGGTGAAAAACGGGGCGGTCTGGTTGTTGACAGGCTGCTCGGTCAACAGGAGATAGTCATAAAGGCACTCGACGATTATCTGGGTGATCTGCCGGGCATATCCGGCGGCACCGTACTGGGCGATGGCAATATATCGATGATTGTTGATATCAGCTCGATATTGTCCGTAACCAGGCAATCAAATAATTTTAACTCGGATTCAAATTCAGAAAGGAGCTTTATATCATGATTAATGGAGAAAAAATTGAACTGCCCAGTTCCGGACTTGCCGAAGATATATTAGCCCAGTTCATCGACAAGACGCAGGTCGAGGTTAATCAGGTCAATCTGGACGAAGCAAGGACCCAGACAGCATTGCTCCTGCATCTTGTAACCTTTCAGCTCGGAAGAGAGGAATACGGGGTTGAGATTGCCAGTGTTCAGGAGATAATCAGGGCGACCGATATTACTCCTGTGCCGGGTGCGCCGTCCCATGTGCGTGGAGTTATCAATCTCCGCGGGAAAATTATCCCGGTAGTGGATCTGCGGAGACGTTTTGCCCTTACGTCAGTCGAAGCTGGCGAAGATCAGCGGATAATTGTCGTCGAACTTGGAGAGAAACGGATCGGCATGCTGGTCGACAGCGTTTCGCAGGTTATCAAGGTCCCTGCCGGCGTTGTGGAGGAGATGCCCGAGGAGGCCACCAGCGTCGATGAAAACTTCATCAGGGGAGTGGGCAAGCTGGACAGCCGGCTGATCATTATCCTGGATCTGAACAAGTCTCTGCTGCTTTCGTGATCAAGAGGCTGTTGTAAAAATCGTGGAAAATATTTGGTCCAAAAACAGGAGTCGCCATGAACAGTAACGGATTCCGGAATCATTCAATAGGCAGGAAGCTGGGGCTTATTGAGACCGGCATAGTTTTGCTTCTCATGTCGTTCCTGACGCTATTCGTGGTCAATTTCACATCGGACATCATCAGGAAAAATCTCCAGGCAGATCTGAAAAGACAGGTTCTGTCAGCCCGAAATTTGCTGGAGGTTTACAGTAATGATGTAAAAATGGCAACAGCACGACTTTCCAATGTGTTTATCTCCTACTTCACCGAGCCATTTTCCATTGATTCCGGAAAGAAGATAAAAGTCGGCAGCGTTGAAGCCCCTCAGCTGAAGTGCGGCAACCGGCTAATGAACCTGAACTTCGAAGATGTTGATCGCTTCAGCAAGATGACCGGTGGCGTGGCTACCATCTTTGCCCGGGTAGGGGACGATTTTGTCAGGGTCACCACCTCCCTCAAAAAGGAGGATGGCAGCCGTGCTATCGGTACTCTTCTCGGAACTCAGCACCCCGGGTATTCGGCTTTGATGAAAGGCGAACCATATCTCGGGAGAGCGACGCTCTTCGGCAAGGATTACTCTGTCAAATATGTTCCTGTTAAGGGTGCTGAAGGGCAGGTAATAGGGGTTCTTTTTGTTGGTTATGAGATGACCGAAGGTCTTCAGTATCTGAAAGAAAAGATCAAGTCGGTAAAGATCGGCAATACCGGCTACGTTTATGCTCTGAATGCCGAAGAGGGGCCTAAACTCGGTACACTTATCATTCACCCGGTCGAAGAGGGGAAGAGTATTCTCGATGCAAAGGATGCCGACGGGGTCGAATTCGTCAAGGAGATCCTGAAGAAGAAAGAGGGGTTTATCCGCTATCCATGGATTAACAGAGAGCTGGGCGAGAAAATTGCCAGGTATAAACTGGTTGCCTATACCTCGTTCGACGAATGGAAAATTACGATAGGTGCCGGGGCCTACGAGGAAGAGCTGTTGAAGGATACTGTTCGACTGCGAAACTACACTATTCTGGCCAGTTTTCTAATGCTCTGTATTCTTATTCCGCTTCTTCATTTTGCAGTCAAGCGGATGGTTACAATCCCTCTGAAAAATGCACTCGGTTTTGCCCAGACGGTGGCAGCCGGTGATCTGACCGGTCGACTGGAGGTGCAGAGCAGGGATGAAGTCGGTGATTTGGCCGAAGCTCTTAACACAATGGTTTTCGGCCTCAGGAAGATGGTAGGTGGCATCCTTGACAGTTCGGCACAGGTAGCTACAGCCGCCAGCCAGATTTCGGCCAATTCGGCGCAGTTGACCAAGGCAGCGCATGGGCAGGCATCGGCGTCCGACGAGACCTCGGCCACCATGGTACAGATGGCAGCCTCCATCCAGACCGTAGCGAACAATGCCGACTCCCTGGCTTCCAATGCCGACGAAGTCTCCTCCTCCATCCAGGAGCTGGGGGCATCGAGCGAGCAGGTAGCCAAGAGCGCCGAAGTAATGGCTTCCTCGGTAACCGAGACCTCGGCCACTATCGAACAGATGACCGTCTCCATCGAAAAGGTGGCCAAGAGTACCGAAGATCTGGCCTCCTCCGTCTCAGAGACTTCCTCCACCATCGAACAGATGACCGTCTCCATCGACCAGGTAGCCGGGAACTCCCAGGAACTGCAGAAGGTTGTCATAGATTCCGCCTCCATCATCGAACAGATGGCCGCCTCCATCAACCAGGTGGCAAAGAATGTCGATGCAGCGGATGTTGTTGCCAAGAGCGCAGCCAGAGAAGGGAATGCCGGCATCCAGGCAGGCCAGCAGGCAGCAGAAAGCATGGCCAGAGTGGCGGAAGTAATCGACAAGACCTCCGCCTCAATCGTCAATCTTGGCAAGCGTTCCGAAGAGATCGGGGGCATCGTCAAGGTCATCAACGAAATAGCGGACCAGACCAATCTGCTGGCGCTCAACGCCGCCATTGAAGCGGCAAGAGCAGGCGATGCAGGCAGAGGTTTTGCCGTCGTAGCCGAAGAAGTGAGAAAGCTGGCCGAGCGGAGCATGGTAGCGACCAAAGAGATCGCCCAGGTAATCCGCCAGGTACAGGCCGACACCGGCGAATCGGTAAAGTACGGCGAGATAGCGTCCCAGGAAGCGAAATCCTCCATGGAGCTGACCACCGTAGCGGGCAAAGCCATCGAGAACATCGTAGCCAGTATCGAAAAGACGAGCGGGCTCATGTCCGACATCTCACGGATGACCGCCGAACAGGCCAATGCCTCCAGCCAGGTCATCCGGTCCGTTGAAAAGATGAACCAGGCGACCGACATAGTAGCCAACGCCTCACGTGAAC
>JBGQLM010000148.1:0-10538 GCA_041500085.1 Geobacteraceae bacterium | reverse complement strand
GAAGAGGATGTCAGGGGAGAGAGAATACCTCTTGATGATTGCAGCGGAGTAATATTCAAATGCTTCACTGAAAAGAGGCTTTTTCTGGTCGATGATATCACGAGATTCCCGAAAGAGTTCCAGCTGAAACCGCCATGCAGTTCAATCAAGGCGTTAAGGTCGAACAATTTCATCGTCTGCCCGCTGGTTGTAAAAGGCGAGACAATCGGAGTCTTCGGTGTTGACAACAAATACAGTAAAAGAGCTTTGAACGATACCGATGTTGATACGATAAAGCTTTTTGTCGATCAGGCAGGGTCCGCAGCAACCAAAATCAATCTTCTGCGTGCCATAGACACACTGACCACCGAGCTCGAAAGATCTTTTTCCGAGATCCTTCATCGAAGAGAAGAGTATTCAGCCAATATCATAACCCTGGAAGGTGCTGTTTCCTCCATGTCTTCAAACACAAGGGATATCGCCTCTGCTGCCGAAAATGTGCTTAAGGAGGTTGATGAGACAAGCCATGCAGTCATGGACATATCAGATGCTATCGAACACGCATCCAGAAGTCTTGATACCCTTTCCGATTCAACCTTCAAGTCAGCTTCTGCCATGGAAGAAGTCTCTGCTTCACTGAAAAATATCGAACAGAGCGCAGTTACCTCCCATACCGTTTCGAAACAGGTCAAGGCTCAGGCCGATGAAGGCCGTAAGGTTGTCATCGAGACTGTGGGTGCCCTTGCGGAGATTCAGAGGGCTGTTGACGTCTCTCACAAGGGGATAATGCGACTTTCGGAAAACAGCACCAGGATCGACGGGATTATCAGCGTCATAAACGACATCACGAAACGGACAAATCTCCTTGCTCTGAATGCATCAATAATCGCTGCCCAAGCGGGTGAGTACGGCAGAAGTTTCGGAGTTGTGGCCGATGAAATACGGAATCTTTCACTGCAGACGGGCCAGTCTACCGGCGAAATCACTTCGATCATCGAAGAAATCCTTAATGAATCCCGTGCCGCAGCCGACAATATTTCACAGACCAAGCAGCTGGTGCAGAAGGGTGTAATACTCGGAAACAATACCGGTCTGTCCCTTAACACCATTTTTGAAAGTGCAAACAAGTCGATGGAGATGACCGAAGGGATAAAGATTGCAACTCGCGAACAAGCGCAGGGGATCGAGCTTATAACCCGCTCCATTGAAGATGTAAGTTCCATGACTTCCAGTATATTCAATGTATCCAAAGAGCAGGCAAATGCTACGAGGAGTATCGCCCATGCCATAGCGTCCATAAAGCAGATGGCAAGCGAGATGGTAGAGTCTACATCGCATCAGGTGCGTGGGAGCAAAGAGATTCGAAATTCGGTTGACGGTGTGGCAATGATGGTACACGATATATTCATGGACCTTGAAGGTCGCAAGAAAGAGAGTGAATCTGTTGTAAAAGAGCTGGAAATGATGAGGAGTGTTGCCAGATAGAAGGGTTTTCAGCTATCAACGTGCTGGACAAATAATATTACTTCGTGGTAGATATCAATATCAGGCGTGTTACCTTTGGAACCGACCTGTTTAGTCAAAATTTACTTCATACTGCCTGGATTCAGATTCAGAACCGGGACGGAAGGCAATAGCCGACAGCTGATAAGAAACCGCTTTCCTGCTGTTGCTGATACTCGTCTTTCGATACCCGAAAGGCGTTTTTTTTTGGAGAGAACATGAGCGGGAAAAAGACAATTCTTGATATTCAAAAGATGAAGGTTGCCGGCGATAAAATTGCCATGCTTACCTGTTATGACTACCCTACGGCAAGGATAATGGACTCTTGCGGCATTGACATGATACTGATCGGCGATTCCGCAGGGGTAGTTTTTTCAGGATATGAAAATACGCTCCCGGTAACGATGGATGAGATGCTTTATCATACGAAGGCTGTAGCAAGGTCAAACCCGAAAGCTGTCATAGTTTCTGACATGCCTTTCATGTCCTATCAGGCCGACATCAAGGATGCCCGTATGAATGCCGGCAGGTTTATCAAGGAGGGTGGAGCGGCAGCTGTTAAGATCGAGGGTGGCGTCAATGTCGCTTCCGTAATAAAGGCTCTTGTTGATATCGACATTCCCGTAGTTGCTCATATCGGACTTACTCCGCAATCGATCCACCGGATGGGAGGATACAAGGTCCAGGGAAAGAAGAGCGAACAGGCCGAAAGATTGATGGAAGACGCCCGAGCTGTTGAGGATGCAGGAGCTTTCGCGGTTGTACTTGAAGGGATACCGCAAGCGCTGGCTCACCGTATAACCGATTCGCTCACTATCCCGACGATAGGTATCGGTGCCGGCCCGCACTGCGATGGACAGGTTCTGGTAATCCATGACATTCTCGGACTGTGTGAGAAGTATTCCCCCAAATTCGTCAAACGTTATGCCGACGTCCGGGAGCTGGTTGCCGGAGCTGTCAACGCTTACATAAGCGATGTGCGCCAGGGGAATTTCCCGACAGATGAACACAGTTTCAACTGATAACAGGCATCTACCAAAACTTGAGATAAACGATGAAACTCATTGAATCAGTTAATGAAATGCAGCAATTGTCACTGCAGGCAAGAGGGAAGGGGAAGAGTATTGCCCTGGTTCCCACCATGGGCTACCTGCACGCCGGTCACGCCTCCCTCATGCACGAGGGGAGAAAACGGTGCGATCTGTTGGTGACCAGCATTTTCGTCAATCCGACCCAGTTTGGTGCAGGCGAGGATCTGGACAAATACCCCCGGGACATGGAACGGGACAGGGCCATCGCAGCGGCGGAAGGGGTAGATGCCATCTTCGCCCCCAAGGCAGGCGACATGTACCCGACCGGCTTCCAGACATGGGTGGACGTGGACAGGCTGTCTCTTCCGCTCTGCGGTTCAAGCCGACCCGGGCATTTTCGCGGTGTCACCACTGTGGTCTGCAAACTCTTCTCCATCGTCCAGCCGACCCTGGCCTTGTTCGGCATGAAGGACTACCAGCAACTGGCCGTTATCCGTCGTATGACCGCTGATCTTAACCTGCCGGTCGAAATAGTCGGCATGCCTATCGTGCGCGAAACCGACGGACTGGCCATGAGTTCCCGTAATGCCTACCTGTCTCCCGGGAACCGCATCAAAGCCCTTTGCCTCAGCCGTGCCATCCAATCTGCCCTGAAGGCCTACCGGGGCGGAGAGCGGGATGTTGCTGCTCTTGACAGGATCGCCCGGGAAAAGATACTGGATGTTGAAGGGGCACTCATCGATTATCTCGAATTCCGCAATGGTGCCAGTCTCGAACTGCAGCAGCAGGCCGACGACCAGACTCTGCTGGCACTGGCCGTAAAAATAGGAACGACCAGACTTATCGACAACTGCATACTCGGGGACGATAGCCTGAAGGTGAAACGATAATGCCGAAAAGTCGTGATGTGGCACGCGCCAATCTGGAAAACCTTTACCGGATATTTACCGTGCCGGAAGCGCCTGATTCGACCCTCGGTGCTATCGATCAGGCGATTGCCGACGATGTCACCGGCTTTTTGCAGACTCATATTGTCGCCATTGAACGCAATCTCGAAGAGATCGAAGCGAACTTCTCCTCTTCCGCCATTCCTGAAGAACCGACTTACGTCTCCGAATATACCGAATTCGTCAAGGAGAACCTGGTTGCCCAATCGGTCCATACCGCCGCCCCGGGCTTTGTCGGTCACATGACCTCGGCGCTCCCCTACTTCATGCTCCCCCTGGCGCGCCTTATGACCGCCCTCAACCAGAATCTGGTCAAGGTGGAGACCTCCAAGGCCTTTACCCCGATGGAGCGGCAGGTCCTCGCCATGCTCCATCACCTGGTCTATCGTTGCTCAGACGACTTCTATCCGCCATGGATTCACAACAGTCAGCATGCTCTGGGGGCCTTCTGCTCCGGAGGCACCATCGCCAACGTCACAGCGCTGTGGGTGGCGCGCAACCGCCTCTTCGCTCCGGACGGGGTTTTTCGCGGCATTGCCCAGGAAGGGCTGGCCAACGCCCTTAAACATCGCGGTGTTGACGGTATTGCTGTTCTCGTCTCCGAGCGCGGACACTATTCCTTTGGCAAGGCCGCCGACCTCCTCGGCCTAGGCCGTGACAATCTGATCAAGGTGAAGACCGATGCAAATAACCGCATCGATCTGAAGCTCTTGAGAGAAGAGTGTCAGCGCCTACAGGACCGGAACATTCTCCCGCTGGCACTTGTCGGTATTGCCGGGACGACCGAAACCGGCAACGTCGACCCGTTGGAGGCGATGGCCGATTTCGCCCTTGAGCTCGGCTGCCATTTCCATGTCGATGCTGCCTGGGGTGGACCGACCCTCTTTTCCGACCGCTATCGCTTCCTGCTCGCCGGCATCGAGCGGGCCGACTCGGTTACCATCGATGCGCACAAGCAGCTTTACGTACCGATGGGAGCGGGGATGGTCGTCTTCAAGGATCCCACCGCCCTGTCTGCCATTGAACATCATGCTAACTATATACTGCGTCACGGTTCCAAGGACCTCGGCAGCCATACCCTTGAAGGGTCGCGACCGGGAATGTCGATGCTGGTTCATGCCGGCTTATCGATCATTGGCCGAAAAGGGTACGAACTCCTCATCGATATGGGTATTGAGCGGGCGAAAACCTTTGCCGACATGATCCGGCAGCATCCCGATTTCGAACTGACCAGCGAACCGGAGCTGAACATCCTTACCTACCGCTACTGTCCGCACGCCGTACAGCAGGCCCTGGAGCAAGCAACGGCCCTGCAACTCGCCGGGGTCAACGCTCTCCTCGACCAGGTCAGCCAGCTCTTGCAGAAATACCAGCGGGAAGCAGGGAAAACCTTTGTCTCCCGGACACGGCTGCACATGGCTCGCTATGGTGAGGAACTCACCGTCCTGCGCGTCGTTTTAGCCAACCCATTGACGACCGATGGGATTCTGGCGGCGATTCTGACTGAGCAGTGCGAGATAGTTCAGCAGCCGGAGATACAAGCATTACTGCAGCAGATTGAGGAACTCTGTACCGGCCAAGGCTGCGGAATAGAGGGAGCTGTCCGCCCTCCGACGTGGTCTGATGCGATGGCTCGGACAGAGACTCCGTACACCCGTAAGGAAGAAGCAGGGGAGGGAAGCTGAAAATAGTTGCCTGATGGACCGGGTTGGCAACTGTATTCAACTGACGGATTGGATATGCAAGGGCAGGGGGCAGCAGCCTTTTGCCCTTTTTCTTTTGTCTGCTACAATAAACAGGAATCAAGTAAAGTTCGTCAGGAGTATCACCCATGCAGATAATAGCCGCTTCACATCTGCTGCCGATTTCTTCAGCACCGTTGCAGGGTGGCGCTATAGCTTTTGAAGACGGGATTATCAAGGCAGTAGGTACCCTTGCCGACCTCCGCCGGAGCATAGCTGCGCCGGTTACGGAATACCCGGGCCACGCACTGCTCCCGGGGTTGGTAAACGCTCATACACATCTCGAACTGACCCATTTCCAGGCCTGGCTGCTACGCAAGGATCTTCAGTACACGCCGCGAACCTTTGTCGACTGGATCATCCAGGTAATCAAGATCAAGCGCACCCTGCAACTCGAAGAGCTGACCGCATCTCTTCGCGAAGGGCTTGATATTTCACTTCAGGCCGGTACTACCATGGTGGGCGACATTCTCAGCGATCTGCGCCTGCTACCGTCCTATTGTGACACGACTCTATCCGGGCGCATCTATCTGGAGATGATAGGTCAGGGAGCCCTTCACATCATTAATCCGGAAGAGCTGCATCAACATCTTCACGGGGTCCCCGACCGGTTTCATGCTGGAGTTGCACCGCATGCACCTTTTACAGTATCAGCTGATTATTTCAGCTCGATAGTGACATCTGCCCGCAGTTGCGGTCTGCCAATATCCATGCACCTGGCTGAATCCAGAGAAGAGATGGCTTTTTTTCATGATTCAACAGGGAAAATCGCTACAGAGCTTTATCCTTTTGTCAATTGGGAGTCATACATCCCGCCGCCGCTGCGCACAACCCCGGTCAGCTGGGTCAATGCTGCAGGCGGCTTAGGCCCCGATTTCCAGGCAGTGCACGCGGTGCATGTCAACAGTTCTGATGCAAGGATAATCAAGGAGAGCGGAGCTACGATAGTTCTCTGCCCTCGCAGTAATCAGCGGCTGGACGTCGGGCGGGCGCCGGTACCCCTGTTCAGGAGTCTTGATATCCCGATGGCGCTCGGCACTGATTCGCTTGCCAGCAATGACTCCCTCTCACTTTGGGATGAAATGCGCTTTCTACTGGAGCTTTACCCTGACCTCTTAACCCCTGCCGATCTGCTCATAATGGGGACCCTGAACGGAGCAAAGGCGATCGGGCGGGGGATGGAGGCCGGCAGCCTCGAACCTGGAAAACGTGCCGACTTTCTGCTGGTGGAGTCCCTGCAGTCGCCTTCCAAATCCGTCCTTCCGGAGCAGATCCTTTACAATAGCCGAGTCAGTGGTGTCTGGTCAGGCGGAAAGATTGCCGTTCAGGTTTCCTGATGCACTCATATTTCAGTGTCATAATCAGTCCAGATTTGTTAAAATGAAATATGGGCGAAAAGATGATCTGCAACAATAAAAAGGCTTATCACGAATTTTTTATCGAAGAGAAGTTTGAAGCAGGTGTAGTGCTTACAGGTACTGAAGTCAAGGCACTCAGGCTCGGGAATGCGAACCTGAATGACGCCTTTGCACAGGTCAGGTCAGGTGAAGCGTTTATCAACAACCTGCATATATCGCCTTATGAATTCGGTAACAGGGAAAACCACGAATCCGACAGAACCAGAAAACTCCTGCTTCACAAGAAGGAGATAATAAAGCTTTTCAGCAAGATCAGGGAGCAGGGCTACACCCTGATTCCATTGCGTCTTTACTTCAAGAGCGGTATGGTGAAAGCAGAGCTTGGTCTGGCTAAAGGCAAGAAGCTCTATGACAAGCGTGAAGATTTGAAGCAGAAGGATCACAAGCGCGAGATAGCACAGGCACTAAAGGGGAGCGGCAGAAAGGAAGTATGAAGTATGAATTATGAAGTATGAAATAAAGGCTTCAATTCATAATTCAGCACTCATAATTCATAATTAGAATTTAACGGGGGTGTAAAGGTTTCGACGGGGGTAGGAAGCAAAGGTTGCATGCCGGGGATGTGGGTTGGCCCCGTTAAAAAACCCGCACGGCTTTAAACGCCGATAATTATAACTACGCTGTAGCAGCTTAATACCCTGTTACCGTCTGTCCGCGCTCTTCTCGGGGGTTAGGAACGGACGTCATTTACTCGAGATAGTTTCCCCGTATGCCTCTGGCGGGAGAGCGAAATCAAAGGAGGATCGTGGTTTGAGTATCCTGTTCAGTGGAGACGATAACTGCTAAATCCAAATACTGAAACAAGCATGTAGACCCCTTATGCGTATGACTTTCGGACGCGGGTTCGATTCCCGCCACCTCCACCAAACGTCTGATATCATTGAAGTTTTTATCCGGTCAAGTAGTCGCTACATAAACTGCTACGATCGGAGGAACTTCAATGGTGTCAGACTGCCTTTTCAAACGTGACAACGTATATTACTTTAGGCTCAACTTGCCTCAAGACATAGCACCATATTTTGCACGTAAGGAAATATGGAAGTCACTCAAA
The DNA here is from genome assembly GCA_041500085.1 of Geobacteraceae bacterium. Taxonomy (GTDB): domain Bacteria; phylum Desulfobacterota; class Desulfuromonadia; order Geobacterales; family DSM-12255; genus VEOV01. The sequence goes on along the minus strand of JBGQLM010000148.1, from coordinate 2,867 downwards.
ACGAAGAACTACAAGACCGCCAAAACAACCATGTCAAAGCTGCTCTATTCCACAGAGCGGCTTTTTCTGCATCTAAGGAGTGGCATGTATACTGATTCTCAGATGAAACAATTGGTGAAGGACTATCTGGACGAATATCTGAATAGGTGTGAAAGCCTACGCAGTATAGCTCTGGTCAGATATGAAAGTGAGGGGCAACAACAGATAACCGCTGATACAGATGCTCAAGTCATAGTCGATACGAGTGTTAAGGCTATTGATGATTTGATTGCAGCAAGAAAACGTAAGCTGCTGTTGAATGATTTCAGTGGGGTAAGTGTCAGGGTAGACAGGTATATCAGGGAAAAGGGACTCACAATGGATGTAGGGTCCGTCGAGTATACTACTTTTTGCAGAGAGATCCTGAAGTCGGAGATTGAAGCTCTTAAAGTAGAGATGGAACGTATGTCTGGAAACTATGATAATCCTTACGATAATTTTCTGGCGAACATGACTGTTCCAGCACTACCAGTAGTAGATCAACCTGCAATTGTCAATACGCCATCCGCAGCCATCGTTACCCTGTCCAAGATTATTGAGGAGAATGTCAAGGAAGCCGAGTTAGGTGGCAACTGGAACGAATAGTGTCCTCGTTCGATCAGTTCTCTATCTTATTTATTACTCCAAGACCCGAGATGGTGATGATCTACAAGAGCTCAATCTCTTTTATCAAGTAAAGGTGTTTGGAAGGGTCAGATTTGAAATCTCGACCTGATTGACTGACAAGCATGGTGGTGGATGATGTGTGGACGCATGACACTAGAAATATCGGGTGAAGCACTCCGCAGCATATTTGATCGAAGTACACCTTCATATTTATTGGTTGACTTAAATGTAAGCAGGAAGTATTTAAAGGCCATTAATTGTGATTGACTAAAGATTAGGAGGGTGAGATGTTTAAAGAAATCATTAGTCGAATTTACAGGCCGCTCAGGTCAGCAATTGCTGATTGGGCGGTTTTTTTGTATTCTATTGTGTTATATTGGACAATTTGTTCACATATGTGACTTTCAATCCCCTTATGGCTTTAGGTTGGGAACATTACGGTGCTTTATGATGTCCACTTTTCCCAGCTTAACTTACGCAATGTTTGCCCAGATCTTTAAGAAGGAGATTTATATGGTAAAAAAGAGATTTGTTTATAAATTTATTCTAGCGGTATTTGCTTTTGCCCTGTCAGCACCAAGTTGCGTTGCTGCTAGTGACGTACCTTCTGACGATATAATAAAAGCGGCTAAGGAAGGGATTGTTGTTTTCCTAAAGGATAGCCGTTTAAGTGGCAATCAAGAACTAGGTTTCGAAACCCAAGTTGATGTTGATAACGCTGAATTGGGAGAAGGGTTTCAGATATTCACCATTCATCCCGACCAGCTTCTTGATGAGACAAACCCACATGACTTAAAGGATATCGTCTTTCCAACCGGCCAATGGGAATTCTTTGTAGTCGCTGGGGACAAGGTGAAATCACTTTTGCGAGTCGGATTCGTCAATGGGAAGTGGACACCTGTTGGAATAGGGTCATCAATCATTGCAATGAAAATGAGCAGCCTTATAGAAGCATGGCCCAAGTCTTCCGGTTATAGTTATAGGTTTATAAGAGTCTACCAAGCAAACGCTGATATCATAGAGCTTTCTCGTAACGGTAAGATTCTAGGCTTCATTCCCCTCAATTCTTACTTCAATACAGATACAGAAAGGAGAACAGCGCAAACTTTTGCACCTCGCAATCTTCGACAGCAGGAAGAAGTATTAAAGGTTTTGCGGCCTGCAGTTAGAGCGAATATCGAGAAGTACAAGAACAGGGGAAAATCTACTCTAGAACGTCCTGCTTCTAGTCCAAAGGGAAATTAGGGAGGATATGAAATTGATATTTTCTATGAAGAGATTCATTCCTGTGTTTATTTCATTGAGCATCTTTACGTCCTTCCTAACGCCACCGGCACACAGTTACGATTCGATCCTCCCCGTCACAACAGTGCCACAGGACACATCTAATTGGTGTTGGGCCGCATCTGTCCAGTCAATACTGAATTACTATGAAGTGTATCCACGTCAGTGTGACTTAGCAAACTATGCATGGGGGAGAAGCGATTGCTGTGTGAATCCTTTGTCCTACAATTGCAACCAGGCTAATTATAATTACGGCACTTACGAAGGCAAGAACGTTGAGACTATTTTAAAAGATTGGGGTGTAAACGCAACTGCATTAAGCCGCTCTCTTTTTCAGCAAACCAGTGTCAATGAAATCAACGCTAGAAGGCCCTTCATTATTGGGCTCGAGTATAGCACCACGGGTGGGCACGACATTGTCGGTTATGGGTATGAAGTGGGAGGACAGTATAGACTTCCGTTTAACCAGCCTTTGGCTAAAGAAATATATGCTACTGCTGCAACAGCACTTGCTACAGGTAAAGCAGTCGATATAACCGGTAATGGTTTATGTAACTCTTATGAAGGGATAGATGTCATTGTAGTTCGTAATCAATAACAATAAGCAAATATTTTTGGTGACGCTCTCAGATGAGTCCTTACTTAAGGCAGTGTACTTGCCTGCCTACTATGTGCCAGATGGCCGTCTTGTAGTAGTGCTGGAAAAGTCCGCCAGGGTGTCAATGGAGAAGTTGTTATAATAACGGCGATGTCTGAGCTGCTAATGCAAGAGATGGTCGATGTACTTGTCCCAGCTTACTATCTTTATAAGCGCGAGGACAGATGGGTAAATTTGTGATAAGTTTTATGCGACAAAAAGGTATGGTTCAGGACTAGGAGGCGCATGGTGCTCTCTGGAAGCCAGTAATAATGAGGTCCAAGGAGCTACCTTCACCATT
>JBGQLM010000147.1:0-10581 GCA_041500085.1 Geobacteraceae bacterium | reverse complement strand
CCTTTAAGTTATTAAATTACCAGTTGGCCAGACCTACTGCTTTTCTCAGGATCAGCACAACATCGCCAATGTCAACCTTGTCGTTTGGCGCCGGAACGTTGTTGACCAGCGGTGCGACGTCTGCATGGAGTGCTTCTTCGGGCGTCGGCTGGGTCAATCCGGTCGCAAACTGCAATGCCTTGAGAGCGTCTGCAATGCCGACAGCTGCCGCTCCGGTGATTTTGCCATCAGGCAGTACGACTTTTATGCTGATCGCCGGTAAGGTTCCCGTGTTGCCGAGCGTGTCGGTGCCGGTTACGGTGATGTTATTGACCCCTTCCGCCAACGCGTCAATAGGGAAACTCCAGGTAGTGCCGGTTACGGTTGCCGGGGCAGCCGCTCCGGTACCGACGGCGACATTAACGGTCGATCCCGCTTCCACCGTGCCGCCTATGGTCTGGGTTTTAACCCTGGTCACAGCGGTAACCGGGGTAAGGGTGAAGGGGGATACGATGGTATCGATTGTAATGGTGGGCGCAGCTAACAATTTGACATTCCCAGCGGCGTCGGTTGCCTCGACCGCAACTACGTGGGGACCGTCGGCAAGCTTCGCCATGGCTGCTCCGGATGCAGGAGTCGGTGTGATGATTGTGCCGTCGACCTTGATAGTGGTAACAGCGAGGTTTCTATCGGCGGCTGTGTAGGTTATGACCGGGGTCGCGTTCTTGGTCGTCGTGCCTTGGCCCTGCACGGTTAGAGTGACCACCGGCGGGGTGGCGTCAACTGTGATGGTGGGAGTTAGCGACGTCGCCGTGTTGCCGGGAGCCGGCAGGGCAGTATCGTTGGCGTTGACCACAATGTTGTGGACCGGGAGGCCGGAGGCGTCGTCCTGCGCGGCCAGAACGCCAGTAGTGAAGGTCCAGGTGCCGCCGGTCACAGTGGCTGCGGCTGCAGGGAGTGCGTCAACCGTTACCGTAACGGCGCCAATGCCGTTAGCGTCGCTGGCCGTGCCGGTAATGGCCTGAGCAGTGGCTGTCTTAAAGAATTTGCCGCTGGTGACGGCAAGAACAGGTGCGGTGCTGTCGGCAAAGCCGGTCACCGTAACCGCTGCAGGAGGAATGCCGACACCGGTGATGGATATGTCTGCGCTCCTGGGGCCGTCAGCGCCTACCGGGGACAATGCTACGTCGAAATTACAGTTTGCGCCGATCGCCAGAGTGGCAATGCCGGTGGGGCAAGGCAACACTGCGGAAGGTACAATTGTGAAGTCGGGACTGACAACGGCCGGATTGCTGGCGGTAACGTTTGCGGCTATTACCGGGGTAAACGCAACTCCTGCCAGGTTGTTGATATTGAAGGTTTTCCTCACCGCTCCGGCGGGCTTCACCGCTCCGTAAACGGCTGTTTTGGGGGTGACGTCCAGGCCGACTGTTTGGCCGATGAGAACCTTGAGTGACGGGATGGGACCACTGGTGTTTCCCAGGGGATCGACGACGGTGACGGTGTTGCCCAAGGCCCCGCCGGTGTAAGCGATTAAGCCCGCGGCAGTGCCGAGGAAACCGGCCGGAGCTGCGGTATCCTTGACGAAGGTGCTTATGGAGCTGTCAGGAGCGGTAACTGCGAGCCCGAGCGCAGCGATAAAATTCGGTCCGGCGACCGGCTGGTCGCGTACCATGGAGCATTTGGTGTCGCCACCGGAGTTTACGCACTTGGCACCGGAGACCGGGAATCTTGTGACCCCCCAGGGGGTTGTGACGGTAAAAGCGCCGGCGGGCGGCAGGTTGATGCCTAACGGGCCGATGTCTCCGCCTCCGCCAATAAATGTGTGAACAAGCCTCAGGCGCTGAAAAGGATTTCCATTGGCAAGAGGGGTCGCAGCAAGCGAGGTGAGGGTCCCGAAGGTCGGATCGACGAAGGTATACTCAAGCGCCATGACGAGGAGCACATCCGACGCCGCAGGCATGACGAAGTTAGCGACTGCGTCGAAGTAGAAGGCCTCGCTGGGGAAGTTGGTGACAAGAACCCCTCCTGGAGGATTAATTTGCATCGGGAGCAGCGGATTGAAGTCGGGAACGCCGCCCAGGGCCAGGCCGCATTTTATGAGATCAAGGCATGGTTTGACTGCTACCCCGTTCTGATCCTGAAACCAGGCGGGAATGGCCCCGACGGTCCCGTTGCCACCGATCGGGACGATAGTGCCATCGGGATTAGTGAAAGTGGCCTGGTTCGGGCTGAACCCCGCAAGACCGGTGGCCGGCAGGACGGCATTTGCCGGGGAAACGCCGGCAAATAGTATACTTACTACTGCCAGCAGACTCAAATAACTCGTTAACTTCTTCATAACCATTACCTCCTTTTAACTTCCTTAATTGAAAATCTGATTGCCTCTTTCATTTTGCTAACCTCCCTGATTAAACTCTCATTACTTCATTGCGTTGTTCCGCTACATTACCGTGTGTTCCGGGGTATGGTGGAACCTCGTGCCTGCCAGGCTCCGCTAGGAATTGTGCACTTTCGACTGTTTAGTTGAAATGGTACTGGAGAAAAGATGATTAACAAGATGCATCAGGTCTGATTAGTTTGTAGGAATGAACCGGGGTCATTTATAGGTGTTTGTCTTATAAAGGCGGGAAAGTTGCGGAGAGAGTTGTCCTGCGTGAGGGGCTTGCTTCAATCAGCCAGTTTGTTAGTGATGGCGTAACGGATTAATTCTGTGTTGTTTTCAAACTTCATTTTTTCCAGAATCCGCACCCGGTGAGTGCTGATGGTTTTTATGCTCAGTGACAGCTCCTTGGCTATAGCACTGACTGTTTTCCCCGAGGCGATCATCCGGAAAACCTGGTACTCCCGGTTGGAAAGGATTTCCTGGAGCGGCTTGTCGGTATTGCCGTACAGATTGTCAGCCAATTTCTCAGCGAGTGCAGAGCTGACATACTTCCCCCCTTCCAGAACTTTTTGGATGGCGTTCGCCAGTTCGTCCCAGGCGCATTCCTTGTTCAGATAACCGGACGCCCCGGCGCGCAAGGCCCGCACCGCGTACTGCTCTTCCGGATGCATGCTGAGCACCAGGACGGGAAGTTTCGGAAGGTGGTCCTTCAGTGCCTTCAGCGCATCCAGTCCGCCCCTGCCAGGCATGGAAATGTCCAGCAAGACCAGGTCGTACCCGTTATCCCATGCCCTGCCGAGCGCTTCCTCTCCGCTCCCAGCTTCATCGACCGCAAACATGCCCGGCACTTCCATGAGGATCTGCAGCAGTCCCTGGCGGTAAATGGGATGGTCATCCGCGATCAGTACACGTATCATCTCTGTTGCTCCTTTTCTCTGCACTCCTGGAGGCTCGCTCGGATTTTTTAAGTCCGACAGTCTCCTAGAGGAATAGTTACCCGGACAACTGTCCCGCCGTCAGGAAGAGGGTTGACTGTTACCTCTCCCCCGAAGCAGCGGGCACGCTCCCGCATGCCGATGAGCCCTAGCGACAGGGGGTCGCGGAGCTGCTGTTCGGTGATCCCCTTGCCGTTGTCCGCGATAGTCGCAACAAGCTCACCACCATTTTCCGACAGGGTCATCTCGACCCTCGTTGCTTCCGCATGCCGGCAGACGTTGGTCAGCGACTCCTGAAAGATGCGGAACAGCGCCGTGGCGCGTCCGAGGTCCAGTGAGCCGGAATCGAAACTGCTGCGGACTTCGCAGATGATCCCCATTCTTTTCTGAAATTCCTGCGCGTGCCACTCGATTGCCGCCGTGAGTCCGAGGTCATCGAGGATGGCCGGACGCAGTTCGGCGGATATCCTCTTTACAATTCTGACGGCCTCATCGAAATGGTTTTCCATCCCCCGGGTCTTGTCGAGGAGTTTGGGGTGCCCCTCCGGTAATTTACTCCGCAGCCATAACAAATCTATTTTCAAGGCTGTCAGCAACTGCCCGAGCTCGTCATGGATATTCCTGGATATAATGGCCCGCTCTTCCTCCCGTACCGTCTGAAGATGCTGAGAAAGGTTACGCAGTTCCGCCGTTCGCTCACTGACCCGTCGTTCGAGGTCGGCGTTCAGCCTGCGGACCTCCTCTTCAGACGCTTTGCGTTCTCTGATCTCCCGCAGGAGAAGCTCGTTCGACTCACGCAACTCGGTTGTCCGTTTCTCCACCTGTCCCGACATATCTCGAAAGGTGTCAGCCAGTACCCCGAGTTCATCAGCCGATTGGTAGTTCAGCTCGACGAGGTAATTCCCTTTCACTATTTCCTGGGTTGCCGTGGTTATTTCCGCAAGCGGGCGGACAATCCGCCTGGTGGTCAGGACGGAAACAGCGAGCGCGGCAAGCACCCCTATCAGTGACATCGCCAGTCCGAAACTGATCGTGCTTGTGAGCACCTGGTGGTACTCCTTACTCGCTGCCCGGCTGTCGTTCGTTAACGTCTTCGCGAACCGTTGCAGGGCAAGTTCGATGGCTTCTATCCGCTCGTCAAGCAGGGCGTCTATGTCGGAAAGCGGCCCGGGCACTGTTTCCCCTTTCTTGATACGCGGCAGCATCTCCTGCTCGTAAATGCGGAATATGTCGGCAAGCGCGACCTGCGCTTCCCTCACCATGGCCTGTTCTTCCGGCGAATCGGCAATCTCGGCCATCTTCTGCAGCTTTGCCAGGGTTACCTTTTTGGAGGCTGACCACAACCTCTCCGTTGTGGCCATATCCCGGTTGATTACGGCATTGCCGATGATCTGGTACAGGTCTTCGCCGATGTGCTCGGAGTCGGTAGCCAGTTCCATTTCCCAGGTGCGTTTAACCGACTCCTGGTAGAGCTTGTCGAGTTTCCGCAACTCCGAGAAGTTAAACCCGACCACAGCCACCAGCAGTAGAACACAGAGACCGAACCCGCCGGTCAGTTTAAAGTTGATGTTGTTTTTCATGAACCTCGTCCGCTATCTTCACCAAGGAGGGCTAACTGATAAGCCTGCCGCCGATGGGGGTAAACCTCATCAGAAAAAAACGGAGCGAACCGGCGGGCGGCTCCCATGCTATTTCCAGGCCGCTGATCCTCTCCTTCATCCGGTAGAGTTCGATGATCTTTTCCGCCACATAATCCATATGGGACTGGGTATAAACCCGGCGCGGGATGGTGAGCCTGACCAGCTCCAGTTCGGGGAAATGCTGCGAACCGCTCTCCTTGTCGCGCCCGGCGGAAACGATCCCCCGTTCCATGGTCCGGACGCCGCTCTGGAGGTATATGGCACTGGCCAGGGCCTGGGCCGGGAACTGATCCTGGGAGAGATGGGGCAGGAACTTCTTGGCATCGATGAAAACCGCGTGTCCGCCCACTGGAAGGACGATCGGCACGCCGCCATTCTGCAGGAGCTCTCCAAGATAGCGGGTCTGCCCGATACGATAGGCGATCCAGTTGTCATCGATGCACTCGCGGATCCCCTGTGTCAGCGCTTCCATGCTGTAGCCCGCCATGCCGCCGTAGGTGGGAAAGCCTTCGAAGTCCACCAGCATCTCGCGCGCTTGGGCCGCCTTGTCCCGGTCATTGAGCGCCAGGAAACCGCCGATATTGACCAGATGATCCTTCTTGGAGCTCATGGTGCAGCCGTCGGTCAGGCTCCCCATTTCGCGGACAATAGCGGCGACGCTCTTCCCAGCGTAGCCCTGCTCGCGCAGCTGGACGAAATAGGCGTTTTCCACCAGGCGCGTGGCATCCAGCAGGAGCGGGATGCCGTACTTTCCGGTCATTGCCCGCAGAGCCTTCAGGTTTTCCATGGAAAAAGGCTGTCCACCGGCCATGTTCACGCATCCTTCGAGATGCAGATAGGCGATGTGCCGCGGTCCGTGGACCTCGCCCCAGCGGGCGATACAGTCGTCGATCAGTTTCCGGAGTTTGCCTAAATCGATATTTCCCTTGAACGGATGCCAGGCCGTAGAATCGTGGGCCTGATCGATGATGACATCAGTGAAAACGCCACCGGCCCGCAGGATATGAGCCTTGGTGGTGGTAAAGTACATGTTTTTCGGCACATAGATCGGATCGCCCGGGTACTGTTCCAAGAGCGGCTTGATGAAGATCGTCGAGACGATATGCTCCGCCCCTCTCCCCTGATGGGTGGGGACGACCTCCTGCCAGCCGTAGACCTCCCGAATCGCTTTTTCCAGAGGATAATAGCTGCGGGAACCGGCATAATCCTCGTTACCGTGCAGCATGGCCGACCACTGGAGGTCGCTCATGGCGGAAGTGCCGCTGTCCGTCAGAAGGTCGATGTGGATGACAACCCTTTTGTCCTCTTTCAGCAGGAAAGTATTGTAGCCGGCTTCTTCTATCGCCTCCTGGCGTACTGCGCTGGAGGGGCAGCCTTGGCCGCGCAGCTCGACACTCTTGACACGGTACGGCTCCGGGGGATGAACGGGCCAGGGAATGACAAGCCCTTCCTGTGCGCCAACGTCGCGCATGGCCACGATTCTTTCCAGCTCCCGCAGGGGGTCACCTTGCCGCAGCGCCCTCTGAGAGCCGGCAATCCGTCTGGCCGCAATCTCCAGTTGCCGGGCGGTTGACAGGCTGTCGTCTCCTTGCCTGAACCTGATTTTTTCCACATCCAGTTTTACGTTCATGGGCTAACTTCCGCTTGTCTGATGAAGTTGCAAGTCACCGGCCATATAATCGGTTTCTGGCCTGCGCTATTGATGTTAATGGTAAATCAATTGCAACAATATGCAAGCAGGGTAGGGGAGCTGCACGTCAACGGGTGTTCCGGGCCCAAGGCACAAATGAAAAGGGCCGGAACTAATCGCTCCGGCCTCCCGCCCACTTCACCATTACACCTCGACCGAAAAAACGAAGCCGTCTCAAAAAGAGGCGGCTTCGGTAAAGAGAAATCCGCTTAAAGGCTATGCGGCAAGTCGGCGTTTGGTCTTTGCGGAGACCTGGCGAATCTTTTTGCCCAGAGTTCCGCCCTTGTTTTTCAGCTCTGAAGCAGTTTTGGCAATTGCCTGATATCCTTTCCGACTATTGCTCTTGATAGTACTCTTCACGCTGCCGATTATTTCTTTTACAGCTCTCATCTTGATACCTCCCTGTTTCCAAGTGAGGAGATTGCCTCTGGTTATGACTTTATTATATCAAAAATATTCCAGGAGGGTACCCCCCTAATTCCCGGAAGAAAAAAGATAAAAAGGAAATGACTGTTGTTGGGCGCCTTATTCTGCACTAACAACCCTGTTGCGCCCCTGCAGCTTGGCTTTATAGAGCGCTTCATCAGCCTCCCTGATCATGCCATCGATAGTGGCACCGGGCCGGTAGGCCGTGACACCCATGCTGATCGTTACATTGATGTTACCGGCAACAGTCATACGCAGTTTTTCGGCCACTCGCAGACCTGATTCCATGTCAATTTCCGGAAGCAGGAGGAGGAACTCCTCGCCTCCATAGCGAAATGCAAGGTCAGTTTCACGTAACTGCTTCCTGATAATCGTCGCCAGGTTGACAAGCGCCAGATCTCCGGCCTGGTGGCCGTTGTTGTCGTTGTAAGCTTTGAAGTGATCGACATCCAGCATGATCAGGGCAAGCTCTTTCCCATAACGATGCGCCAAGGCAAAGGCGCGGTCAAAATGGATCTCCAGCAGACGCCGGTTCCCTAATCCCGTCAGATGGTCCTGCAGGGAGAGCGCCTGAGCCTGCTCATGCATCTCTGCCAATTCACAATGCTGATGCTCCAGCAACTCCTTCTGGCGGCGGATTTCCAGCTCTGCAAATTCCCGTTTTCGCATGTTTGCCCGTGCCCTTGATACACTCAGCAGCACGGCGCTGAGTAGGACCAGAACAATGACGAGCAGCACGAAATACACCCGCTGCGTCAATCGATCAAGGGCTTTGTTCGTCGAGGTAATGTCGTAGTAGATTTCAAAAACACCAACTACATCATAATTGTTTCCGTTAATAATCGGCACATAGGTTTCAATGATCTGATGCTGGTTGCTCAGCGGACTGCCGCCCGAAACCTCTTTGGTTGCGATGTAAGAGCGGGGATATCCGGTGGCAACCACTTCAGGGAAAAAACTTTTATTGCTCTTATTCCCGATATCCTTCGGATCAGTGGAGTAGACGATGGTGCTGTCCACTGCGAATATCTTGACCTTTGTCAGCCCAATGGATTTACGAATATCCTCCAATCTCTGGATAAAGTGCGGAGTAATGGACTGGTACCCGATGGAGCCTTCATCCTCAAGGGAACCTGCCATCCGCTCTGCCACCTGGATCAACCTTTTTTCGGTATCGTCAAGGAGAAAGTCGGTAAAAGCGGGAGTCAGAAAATATATTACATAAAGTGGCAGAATCAGAACCGCTATCAGAGAAATCAGCAGGATGATGTTGATGAAGCGCACATCTTTCTTTGCTGCTCCCCGCCCATCTTTTCTCATTTCGTCTGTTCCTTTGCGGCAGTTTCAAGGGATACCGTCAAGCTTCAAGAGTATCCTTCGTCTTGGCGTTTCCGAGGCAGAAATGCCGGTTATCCGGCACTCCCCGAAAAGTTCCGGACATGCCGTATTTCCGCATCCGGTTTCCCGGTCGTACCTGTTTCCGAGCAAGCCCGTCTTAAGGTTTGCATGCATTTTCCGGTCCGGTGTCCGGGAATAAATTCTCTCCACCTACGGGAACTGGAACGTTGTTAATATAGTCGAGCGGGACAGGGTGTGAACGGGTATGCTTCAAGGTTTTTTTGTTTTTTTACTGGCGAACGGGGCAGGGCTGGACGGCCGTTTTTTGGCCGGTTGTGCCGATGGTTGGAAACACAGCCTTTTTTTGGCTTTTCTAAAAAACGGGAAATGGAGAGTTGACCATTTATTGTCTTGTTTCATCGGCGACCGGCAGCCAGATATTGAAAGTTGCGCCTGTACCGGATGAGTTATCGGCCGTGATCAGCCCTCCGTGCCTGCAGATAACGGAGTAGCAGACGCTCAAACCGAGTCCCTGCCCCTTGTTGACACCCATTTTCTTGGTGGTGAAATATGGATCGAAGATCTTGGGAAGGTTCTCGGGAGGTATGCCGTTTCCGGTGTCGCTGAAGGTTATATGCACGTAATTGCCGGGCGAAAGTGGCAGTCCGGACTCATGGGAAATGCTGCTGCCGCGGGCGACAACCTGCAGCTCCCCGCCCTGCGGCATGGCCTCGACGGCATTGACCGTCAGATGGGATATGACCAGCTGCATCTGGGGCATATCCAGCATTACCTGAGGCAGATCAGCCGGCAGATCGAAGATCGGTGTGACGGCGGCCCCGACGAGAGCGGCCCTGACACTGGATATGATAAGTGGCGGCAGGGACATCTTCTGCATCGGGCCACTCCCTCCCCCGGAAAAGATCAGCAGCCGCCGACTGAGCTCGCGTACCTCGTTTGATACCCTCTCGGCCATGTTGAGATGCGTGCAGGCCTCGCTGCCGGACTCGACACTCATTTTGGCGAGGGAGACACACCCCATTACCGCCTGAAGCAGATTGTTGTAATCGTGAGCCAGGCCGCCCGCCAGAACACCGATCGCTTCAAGATGTTTTGCCCGCTGCGCCTCGGCCTTCAACTGCCTGATGGCATCACAGTGCGAGATTGCCGCCAGGAGCTTGGATATCTCGACCGGTTTGACAACGTACTGGGTTACGCCGATATCAATGGCCTCAAGGATGAATTTGCTCTCTCCCATGGCGGTCATGAAGATGAACTGGACTTCGGGGAAATCCTTGCGTATGGCGCGCGCCATCTCCAGCCCGTTCATGCCCGGCATCATGATGTCGCTCAGTACAATTTCCGGAGTGTGTCTGCGGTAAAGCTCAAGGCCCTGGTGCCCGTTTTCCGCCACGATGCAGTTGTAGCCTTTTTGCTGCAGCATGTTAGTTACAAGTTCCCTGGCGATTGCTTCATCCTCGACATAGAGCAACGAGACTGTTCCGTGCATTCTCTTCTCCGTTATTTCCGGTCTTGATATTCGCTTTTCAAATCATTGACAAGTCCTTTCTTTTCAGACGGGGCTTGTTGTATTTGTGGTTCTTTAAAGTAAATTGCCTGAAAGTTGACAATAGGAAGTGGCCACAATATTCCTAGTTCATCATATCCCCAATTTTCTCATTGTAGTTGAACCGGGGCGCGTAGCGGGTTCATTCGCATCACAAGAGTCGAAGCCCATTTTTTGCCCCCTTCGGTCGTTTCAGTTTTCAGGGAGTTACCCGAAATTTCATTGATCCGTTTTTTGTTCACATAGATCCGCACACCCTCAACGTCTTCCATGCAGATGTAATTTTCAAATATGAATTTCTTTAATTCAGGAATCAATTCAAAACCATTTTTCTTTCTATTTGTGTATTCGAACTGACCTGAAGTAACAGTATCAAGAAAAATAGGAGCTTTTGCTGTTTCAATCTCTTGCATGAAGGAACTTAAATAGTAGGGAGCGTTGCCAAATTGAGTTGTAAGATACAATGTTGTTGTCTTGCAGCCCATTATCAGGCCGGATTGGACGTAATACTTGTTTGCCCACCCCCAGATGACCATCTTTTCCCCGGTGGATGCGTATTTCCTGATTGCTGCAACTATTGCCTTGTCACGCAGTTCAGTCGGCTTGCTGATAAATTTTCT
>JBGQLM010000146.1:0-10606 GCA_041500085.1 Geobacteraceae bacterium | reverse complement strand
GTCAAACACGGCTCGACGATACTTCGCAGGTAATACAAAATGGTACAGAAGTACCGTAACGTTGTGGCTCTTATGGATGTAATTGCTCATCCATACAATCTACGCCGCAAGCGGCGGGGAATTCAACCCTAAGAGATTAAAGGATTCCTGTATCCGGAGAGTAAACAACAATCCTGTTTCTACCTCGCTCCTTTGAACAGTAGAGAGCGCTATCAGCCATGTCAAGAAGCTTCTGCGGGGAATCCGGCGCATGAGCGTTGATTGAAGCCACCCCAATGCTTGCCGTAACGCTAACTTTCTCCTGGGTACTCTTGAAACCGTGCTGCTCGACAGCCCGCCTGATGTTTTCGGCTATCACCCCTGCACCGGAAACGTTTGTTCCCGGTAAAAGCACTGCAAATTCTTCTCCTCCGTACCTGCTTACCATGTCTGTTTTTCTGACACTTTTCAGAATGACTTTGGCAACACCTTTCAGCACGACATCACCAAAAAGATGTCCATAGACATCGTTCACTTTCTTGAACAGATCGAGATCCAGCAACAGCAGCGACAGATCGATGTTGTGCCGCTCGGCCAGCAGGAAATCCCGCCGCATGACGTTCCAGAAATGCCGGTGATTGTGAAGTCCGGTGAGTCCATCCCGGATCGATCTCTCCTTGAGGATCACGTTCAGTTTCTTGAGCTCTGCCTCGGCCTTTTTCCGGACATCCATTTCTGAAAGCAGTTTCCGGTGCTCCAGATTGTAGCAGTTTATTGCCTCTGTCAGACTGGTAACATCCTGAACAGAAAAAAGGGCATGGATTTTCCCGGTAATGCCGGCAGGAATGCCGGTTACCAGTGTATACTGAACCCGATACCGGCCGCCCGGCAAAGGAGCCGGGATTACATATTTATGGAGCTGCGACGAAAAAACAGTCGGCGCACCGCCAGAGAAAATGTCGGCAATCCTCTTGCGGTACCTGGGTGCATCAAGGTGCGGAAAATGCCGGAAAATTTCGGTTTGCAGCAGGGACTCTCTTGCGAGCATGGTCCACTCTTCCATGCAACGGTTCCAGAAAACGATCGTGAAATCCTCGGAGAGGATGAAGACCCCGGTCGGGATATGATCAAACAGCCGGTAGTCGGGACTAACGACTGAAACTGGCGAGGAATCGACGCTATTCATAGAGATGATCGATTGCGGTAAGAAGCGCATCAAATGACGATGCTTCAAATATGATGAATATATTTCCGTCGATATGCTTTTCCTGAACGATGAAATGGGTTTTTACCAGCAGTATGGGGTGTAGCCCCGAATGAGACCCTACTTGAAGGATTTCTCGAAGTGCCCCATGAAGATAGTTGGGAAGTGAGAAGTCGAACGTCTTCTCAAGGATATTGCCGATGGTGCCGATAACGCAGTTGATGACGATATTCCCGACTTCATTCAATGTACCTGCCATGACTCCGTCAAGCCCGGGATTTTCAGGCTCTTCGGCTGTCATCGCCGCTACAAGCTTGACAGCACTTGCGGGCGGAAACACCAGTGCAGCCATCCCCGAAAAAGACCCTTTGAAACCGAGCTGGACACACGAGAAGTTTTCGGAAGGAGCTCCGGCGACCTGCTTGAAATCTTCATAGGTGATCATCCGGACTTCAGGAACTTCAAGCACAATCGGTGAGTCCAGCATGTCGTTCAGGGATGCCGCAGCTCTCCCGACGCCGATATTTACAATCTCCTTGAATGCATCAAGCTGAAGCGCGGTGATCATGCTATGGCCCCTTTTCAGGCTTGAAATGCCGGCCGATTGCACCAAGAAGCTCCCATTTTTTCGGCGGCTTCGAGAGAAACCCGTCAACTCCCAGCTCCATGCACAATCGCCTTTTGCTCTCCTGGATATCCGCTGTCAGAACAAAGAGAGGCGGAGTCGGTCCCTTTGCCTTAAGTTCGGAGATAAACTCTATCCCGTCCTTCCGCGGCATGAGCAGATCAGTAAGGATGCAGTCGGGACGGATTGACAGGGCCTTCTCAAGACCATCCTGGCCGTCAGTTGCCTCAGCAACCTCATAACCGGCGTCGGTAAGAATCTGACAGATACTTTTTCGCTGAAAAAGAGAATCGTCTACTACAAGAATTTTCAGCATCTTTCCCCCGATATCGATCACAATAAAACATCATTTTAAGATTCAATTATAGCCATTTCAAGCGGGTTATATCAAGAAAAGATTTAAAGTTATCGCTCGCGTAAACAGTTATGAATCGCGGTTTATTTTTTTTGCCGGACATGGTATGAATTTAGAAAATAAAACATGCTAAAGGAGTGGAGAGGATGAACCAAATCTACGACGTTCTGATAATCGGCGGCGGCCCTGCCGGGCTTTCGACTGCTCTGGTTTGCCACAAACAGGGACTTTCCTATCTTGTCCTCGAGTCAGGGAAATCCGTATTCCAGGGGATTGCCAATACCTACCCTCAGGGGAAACTCGTCTACCCTTCTAAGCCTAAAGATGCTCCCGAACCGTTCCTGGTCGATGAGCTCCGTCCACCCGACAAGCCGGTCACTGTCGAAAGCTATCTCCAGTACGTACAGCACTTTGTCCAGCACGAAAACATGAACGTCCAGACAGAAGTCGCTTTCGAGGACGTCCGTGACGAGCGGGATGGACTGACTGTAATCACGTCAAAAGGCAATTTCAAGGGGAAGAAAGTCGTCCTCTCTTTCGGCAGCAACATACCCCGTGAGCTTTCAGTCTATGGCGATGCAAAGATGGTTGCCAAGAATGTCGATGATCCTTCCAAATATATCGGCATCAAGACGCTGGTAATCGGCGGCGGCAACACAGCTGCCGATGTCGTCATCGCCATCCTCAAGACAAAGCGCGAAGTGAACGATATCCAGCCGGTCTACTGGGCTCACAAGTCGGAAACATTCGATGTGAACAAGGAGACGGCCCAGAGGCTGGGAGAAGAGATCCTCCTGGGCGGCAACATCAGACTCCTTCCAGGCGCTACTCCACGCATAGGCGAGGTTGACGACCAGGGAGTAGACCGTCTCGTTATCAGGATCAACGAGTTCAAGCAGTCCGACGACATCGAACTTTATCACGCATTAAGCTTTCCGATGCAGAACGTCATCGCCTGTATCGGCTCCCAGGGACCTGTTCCGATCTTCGACAAACTCGGCATCCAGACCATAGCCTGCACCTCCGGAGTCTGCAAGATCGCCAAAGAGGGAGACAGGCTTGTGTTGCTGACATCCGAATACGAGTCGACACGCAAAGGGGTCTACATCATTGGCGGAGCCATATCACCCTCTTACATGAAGATTGCCGAAGGGAGCATACAGGAGGAGAAGCATCCGAACCTCATCTACACAGCGGTGAATGATGCCCATCATGTTGTAGAGGCTGTAAAGAAGAGCCTTGGAAGATGAAGTATGCAGTTTCACCGCATATTGAAAGAGTTCACTACCCGCCCATCTCCGAAGTCCGGCAATGGGCGGCAGGGTACTCGCGCGGCACCGAGCTTCCGCTGATAGATCTCTGCCAGGCTGTTCCGGACTACCCCCCTGCCCAAGAGCTGACAAACTACATGGCATCTGTGGTTGCCGATCCCTTGACTGCCCGTTACACTCCGGATGAAGGGCTTCCGCATGTGCGGGAGGCTCTGGCGGCCCGCTACCGCAGGATTTACGGGGCAGAGCTTGACGCCGGCAATATCTGCCTGACAGTCGGAGCAAGCCAGGCCTTCTGGCTTGCCATGATGACACTTTGCCAGACAGGTGACGAAGTGATCGTCCAGACCCCGTACTATTTCGATCATGACATGGGACTGGCAATGCTCGGCATCAGGAGGAGTTACGCCCCTTTCGATCCGGCCAGCGGCGGCATCCCTTCAACCGGTGCAATCTCGTCCCTTATTACTTCGCGCACCAAAGCCATCCTCCTGGTAACCCCCAGCAACCCGTCAGGAGCAGTAATCCCTCCGGAGGTCCTGGAAGAGCTTTACCTGCTTGCAGCAAAGCACGACATTGCACTCGTGCTTGATGAAACATACGCCGATTTCATACTTACAGACCAGCCTCCGCACTCCCTGTTGAAAGATCCTGAATGGGGTGATCATCTAATTCATATCATGTCTTTCGGCAAGACCTACTCCCTGACCGGATACCGGGCTGGGCTTCTGCTCGCATCGGACAGCTTCATCCATCATGCCCTGAAAGTTCAGGACACTATGGTAGTCTGCCAACCGAGGCTGACCCAGATGGCCCTTGCCTTTGCCGCTGACAATCTCGATTCATGGGTCAAGGAAAACTGCCGGATGATGGCAAGTCGTCATAACCTGTTCTGTAATGAGTTCGCACTCCCCGGCAACCCTTTCGAGCTTGTTGCCAGCGGCTCTTTTTTCGGCTGGGTGCGCCATCCCTTCGACGGCCTGACCGGTCGCCAGGCCGCAAGAAAGCTGATCGATGAAGCAGGGCTCATCACTCTTCCGGGTGAAGTATTCGGGCCCGGATTTGAAGGATATCTAAGACTGGCACTCGGGAATATCGGTAAAGAGAAGATCCCGGAAGCAATGGCAAGACTGCGTTATTTTCATTGAAGGAGTCGGCATGAACATACCAGGCATCAAAGAGTTGCTCGAACAGGTCCGGAGCGGCGACAGCAGTGTCGACCACGCCCTGGAGAGGCTGCGCCATCTTCCATTCGAGGATATCGGCGATGCGGTCATAGATCATCACCGGGCGTTAAGGCAAGGTTTTCCCGAGGTGATTTTCGGCGCCAACAAAAGCATTGGACAGCTTGAGCGAATAATCGGCGCTCTCCTGGCAAAGGGCAACAATATCCTTGCAACAAGGCTTGATGAAGAGAAGGCCAGGTTGCTGATTGCGAAATTCCCGACTGCCCAGTGGCATCAGGATGCAAGGTGTCTGACCATCGAACAGAAACCTGTCGAAATGGTCGGCAAAGGAAAGATCCTGGTGATATCGGCAGGCACGTCGGATATTCCGGTCGCAGCCGAAGCTGTAGTGACGGCCCGGATCATGGGGAATGAAGTCGAGCAGATTTTCGATGTCGGCGTTGCCGGTCTGCACCGGCTTCTGGCACGAAAAGAGCAGCTCTTCTCTGCGCACGTCCTGATAGTCGTCGCCGGCATGGAGGGGGCGCTCCCCTCGGTCGTTGGAGGTCTGGTCAGCCGCCCGGTCATCGCCGTGCCGACCTCGGTCGGCTACGGAGCCGCCTTCGGCGGTGTCGCGGCACTCCTCGGAATGCTCAACTCCTGCGCCTCCGGCGTAACGGTGGTCAACATCGACAACGGCTTCGGAGCAGGCTATGCAGCCAGCCTTATGAACAGGGAGTAATGCGGCAAATTCATATTGACGATATGCTTCAGTCTACATACAATATAAGCATACTATAGAGGTGCATACTATGCGTGCAACACTGAATATTCCTGATGAGCTTATCAATGAAGTGCAGCGACTCTCCGGGCAGAAAACCAAGACCCAGGCCATTGTCACAGTGATGGAGGATTATGTGCGTCGAAAGAAGATGGAAGATCTGCTGGCGCTGCGCGGAAAAATCAGCATCGAATACGACTGGGAAAGTGAAGAGGAGGCTGAGCTGAAGGCGGCGGAAGAGCGGGAAGAATATGCTGCCAAGTAAACTCCTCCCTGACACCTGCGCCTGGATCGACTTCCTCAGAGGGAAACAGACCCCACTTGCTGCCGCTCTTGAGCAGTCGCTGCTGAACATTGAGGTGCTGACCTGCGGGGTTGTCCTCTTTGAGTTGCTTCAGGGAATCAAGAGTCCCCGCGAAGAAGCTCTGGTGCAAAATGCGCTACTGGCCCTGCCCCATCTTGAAATGACCCGTGATCTCTGGATCAAGACGGGAAAGCTTTCTTCCCGGCTGCGCACGAAAGGTCATATCCTGCCGTTGTCCGATATCATCATCGCTACCTTTGCTCTGGAGCAAAACTGCGCCGTGCTGACGATCGACCGTCATTTCGAGTCGGTTCCAGGACTTAAGGCTTTGAATGGAACTGAATAGGGGACACAACAATAAACTTGCTGCCATGAGAGTGAAATGCCCCGCATATTCGACAATATAGAAAACAAGCTCCTGCCAACATTGCGGGAAACCCTCAATGTCGCTGATCATGCCGATTTTTGCGTTGGCTACTTCAATTTAAGAGGTTGGAAGCAACTTGACTCCTATGTCGAGCAGTGGGGTGGTGGTGAAGGCAACTGTTGCCGCTTGCTCGTCGGCATGCAACGGCCACCTCAGGATGAATTGCGTGATCTGTATACACTCGTAAAGCAAGACACCGGCATCGACAATCAGACCGCTCTCCGTCTCAAAAAGAAGTTGGCTGAAGATTTCCGCGAGCAATTAACCAAAGGTGTGCCGACAAATGAAGACGAAGCGGGATTGCGTCGTCTGGCGTCTCAGATTAAAGCTGGTAAGGTCGTCGTAAAGCTCTTCCTGCGGCACTCCCTGCATGCAAAGCTTTACCTGTTGTTCCGCCCCGATCCCATTAACCCGATTATCGGCTATCTCGGCAGCAGCAACCTCACCTTCCCAGGACTTTCAGGCCAAGGCGAACTGAACATCGATGTCCTTGATCATGACGCCACCCAAAAACTGGCAAAATGGTTTGAAGAGCGCTGGAAAGACCGATGGTGCCTGGATATCTCTGCTGAACTTGTCCAGATCATTGAAGAGAGCTGGGCTAGAGAAGAGATTATTCCCCCTTACCACATCTACCTGAAGATGGCTTATCATCTGGCTCACGAGGCCCGTGAAGGTCTGCTTCAGTTCCGCATCCCCCGCGATTTCGGCAAGCGGCTCTTCGAATTCCAGGCTGCAGCAGTAAAAATCGCCGCCAATCACCTGAACAAGCGCGGTGGCGTCCTGATTGGTGATGTTGTCGGCTTGGGTAAGACCCTCATGGCAACGGCATTAGTAAGAATCTTTGAGGACGACCACGGTCTGGAAACCCTCATAATTTGCCCCAAGAACCTCGTGCCAATGTGGGAAGACTATCGCGACCAGTACCGCATGAGAGCCAGAGTACTGTCGATCAGCCAGGCCACAAGAGAACTGCCGGAATTGCGGCGTTACCGGCTGGTATTGATTGATGAAAGTCACAACCTGCGTAATCGTGAAGGCAAGCGCTACCGGGCCATTCAAGAATACATCCAGGAAAACGAGAGCAAATGTATCCTGCTTTCAGCTACCCCATACAACAAAACTTATCTCGATCTTTCCAATCAATTACGGCTCTTCGTGCCGGAAGATAAGGATCTCGGAATCCGTCCTGAACATAAGCTCCGCGAAATGGGACATGATGAATTTATAAGACACCATCAATGCCCGGTCAGGTCACTGGCAGCGTTTGAAAAAAGCGAGTTCACCGACGATTGGCGCGAATTGATGCGACTCTATATGGTTCGCCGCACAAGGGGCTTCATACAGGACAACTATTCCGATACTGACCCGGAAACGGGACGCAAGTATCTCACTTTTGAGGATGGGACCAGATCCTACTTCCCTTCGCGCCAGCCAAGCACCGTTGTATTTACAATCAACGATAGAGATACATCAGATCAGTATGCACAGCTCTATGCGCCCGATGTTGTGGATACAATCAACGTGCTCAGTCTGCCGCGTTACGGCTTGGGTAACTATGTTGCCGCCTCCCCCCATGAGTCGCCGACACCCCACGAGGCCAAGCTGCTACACGACTTGTCCCGTGCCGGCAAACGGCTTATGGGCTTCTGTCGAACCAACCTCTTCAAGCGGCTCGAAAGCAGTGGCCAGGCATTTATTTTGTCGCTGGAACGGCATATTTTAAGGAACTATGTTTTCCTTCATGCCATCGAACAGGGACAGCCAATCCCCATCGGCACCCTAGATGCTGGATCTCTGGATACCGCTACATACGATGAGGATGCCGATGATGCCTGCGTGACAGCCGATCTTTTTGAAGAAGAAAACAGCGAGCGATGTATCATCGAGACGCCGTCCGGACCACGTTCTGAGGAAGAATTCCGTCAACGCGCCGCAGAGATTTATGCCGAGTATGCTGTTCACTACAAAAAACGTTTCAAATGGCTTCGGCCCACATTGTTTGTAAAAACATTGGGAAAAGATTTAGCTAATGATGCGACGGCATTGTTAATGGTTCTGCAAAAATGCGGCAGTTGGAATGCAGCCAGAGATGCAAAGCTAAACGCGCTGTTGGAACTTCTCACACTAAAACATCCGGCAGAAAAGGTGCTTGTCTTTACCCAGTTTGCTGATACTGTCCGTTATCTTGAAGCGCAGCTGAAAGCGCAAGGGATAACGGAACAGGCGGGCGCAACCGGGGCTTCAGCCGATCCGACGACTCTTGCATGGCGTTTCAGCCCGGTGAGTAATAACAAGCGCGACAAGGTTGCACGAAGCGAAGAGTTACGAGTCCTGATTGCAACGGATGTCCTCAGCGAAGGCCAAAACCTTCAGGATTGCTCCGTCATCGTCAACTATGATCTTCCTTGGGCAATCATTCGACTTATCCAGAGAGCTGGCCGTGTAGACCGAATTGGCCAGCAGGCTGAAAAGATTCTCTGTTATTCATTCCTTCCGGCTGAAGGGGTTGAACGAATCATCAGATTAAGGGCAAGAGTACGCCAACGGCTTCAGGAAAACGCCGAGGTGGTCGGTACTGATGAAGCCTTTTTCGAAGGAGATGGCGACGGTCAGGCGGTCATTGATCTTTACCATGAGAAATCCGGCATACTCGATGGCGACGCTGACACTGAAGTCGATCTGGCTTCCTATGCATGGCAGATATGGAAAAACGCCCTCCGTGACGATCCAAGCTTGCAAAAAACTATTCCAGCCCTTCCGCCCGTGGTGTACTCAACCCGTCAATTACCTGAAGGGCCGGAAGGCGTCCTCGTCTATCTCCGCACAGCCGAAGGCAACGACTCACTGGCCTGGATAGATACACAGGGCAACAGTGTCACCGAATCGCAGTACGCCATCTTGAAAGCAGCTGAATGTTCAGCAGATACACCGGCCCTCCCTCGGCAGGAGAAACATCACGAGCTGGTACTCAAAGGGGTCGAGCAGATTGTTGCGGAAGAGAAGACCGTCGGCGGCCAACTCGGCAGGCCGTCAGGCGCAAGGTTCCGTACCTATGAACGCTTGAAGCGGCATGCTGAAGAGGTCAAGGGGACGCTGTTCGATTCTCCGGCGCTCCTCAAGACGATTGATGAAATTTACCGCTATCCCTTGCGCCAGGCTTCGACCGATACGCTGAACCGGCAGTTGCGCAGCGGTATTTCCGATCAATCACTGGCCGAGCTTGTTATGGCGCTACGGGAAGAGGATCGTCTTTGTCTTATCCATGAAGAAGAGCAGAACTTCGAACCGCGCATTATCTGTTCAATGGGGCTTGTCCGCCAGGAGGGCAACTAGGTGTCCGTTCTCAATGTAGAAAGAACCCGCGACCTGTTACAGCAATTCGACTTTCAGTCGCTCTTCATCGAAGAACTGGGGTGGTCACAGCCTGCCAGCAGGCAAGCCGTTACCTTTTCGCACGATGGCGTAAATTATGAACGGCTCCAGATCGCCCAGCTCTCCGGAGTTGTAGTATTTGAAATCCATGCAACAGACGGACGGATGCCGGATGCCAAAGCCCGCGCCGCTCTTCATAAAGACGTCTCCCGCCACCATCACGAAAACCTGCTCATTTTTCTCGACAAAAAACGCACCCAAAGTCTCTGGTATTGGGTAAAACGCGAAGGGACGAAGACCTTCCCCCGCGAGCATCTTTATGTGCAGGGCCAGCCGGGTGACCTGTTTCTCAGCAAGCTGGGCGCCATGGTGGTTGATATCTCGGAACTTGATGCAACCGGCACTCTGTCGGTAACCGAGGTTGCAACCCGTTTAAAGAAGGCGTTGGATATTGAGCGGGTCACCAAGAAATTCTTCCGCGATTTTGATACACAGAGGCTTGATTTCCTCAACCTGATAGAGGGGATTCGGGATGACCGCTTGCGTCGCTGGTATGCCTCCGTCCTGCTCAACCGCTTGATGTTCATCTACTTCCTTCAGAAAAAGGGCTTTCTGGATAGCGGCAATCAGAACTACCTGCACGAGAAGCTGGCTGCAAGCAAAGCAACATCGGGCGAAGACACGTTTTTCTCCGTCTTCCTGAAAGCTCTCTTCTTTGAAGGTTTTGCCAAACCGGAACATGAGCGCAGCCCAGAGGCAAAGAAGCTGCTCGGTTCCATCAAATACTTGAATGGCGGACTGTTCCTGCCCCATACCATTGAACAGACAAATCTCGACATCCGCATTCCGGACATCGCCTTTGCCAACCTCTTTGAGCTGTTCCAGCGCTACTCCTGGAATCTGAATGACACGCCAGGCGGCAAGGACGACGAGATCAACCCTGATGTCCTCGGCTACATCTTCGAGAAGTACATCAACCAGAAGGCGTTCGGCGCCTATTACACCCGTCCGGAGATCACCGAATATCTTTGTGAACGGACCATCTACAAACTGATTCTCGACAAGGTCAACACCCCCGGCATTCCCGGTATCCTGGCAGCTCGTAACTTCGATTCCATT